>CAYQUC010000017.1:0-53119 GCA_964420605.1 uncultured Thioalkalispiraceae bacterium
GGGTCACCACTGAGTTGATTAAATTGTTCGGTATTGGCTTGTTCGAATAATGTGAGCGTTCCTTCAAATTGATTACTCGGTGGCGTGTTTTTATTTTTAAACGCAGTCATACTAACCAAACTGGCGGTTGCTTGGTTATTGCTTAGAGTACTAAAGCTTAATTGGTTACGAGTATCCTGTTTATTAGGGACTGGGGAATTATCACCACAAGCGCTTATCGCAAGATACCAGAATATTAGAAATAGTCTGAGAAGAAGATTCATTCGAGTTAGGCCTTATATTTTACAGTGCTAGTAAAAAAATTATCAGGATGTGCCAGTGTTATGCCTTACATTACCAAGGAGTAGGTAATAGCAAGACCACTACGTATTGAGTTCTCAGGCGCGTTATATCATATCACCACAAGAGAAAATGACAAAGGTGATATCTTTAAAAGCGATACTGACCGACATTAATTTTTATAGCAATTTCATCTTACGGTTAATAGACATGATTGGTATTGCATCTGCACACTTTGTTTCTTCATGGGAAAATTATTAAATGGTTATGCCGTTTTTTATAATTTAAAAAAATTCAAATTTATCTAGTGCTGTTTGATTCGCAGTTATGGAGATTTTGATTCCGTTTGATATGTCAGCCTGCTTGTTCAAAGGCCCTCAAATTGGGTATAGATTAATTTATCAGTGTCTGTTGTTTTATTCACTTTAGTGGATATTAAATAATATCTATAATTATCAGAGAGATACAATTAGTAATAGTATAGTATTTATCTAGTAAATTAACATAAATACGTATATAATATGTATTATACGTAAAATACATACTTTGTAGGTGCTCCATGTTAAAAGTTACTAGTCAAGAATTCCAACGAAATTTAGGGAAATACCAAGAACATGCTCATCAAGAATCAATAACAATTACACGACACAAGCGTGATTATTTGGTTGTTATGAATGTTAAAGAATATGAGCAACTCCGAAAAAATGCCCGTATTTCAATGTCTACCCTTGATTTCACAGATGAAGATATCAAATCAATTGAAACATCTAGCGTGTCTCAAAAACACGATCACTTAAATGATGAGCTTGTTTAAGCTTAGTGGCTTATCCAAAACCTGAAGTAGGTCTTGTTCTTGGCTACCATTATTTATGGTACTTTGAGGAAAGTGAGGGACATGTTGAAGGTTTAAAAAATCGTCCCTGTACTATTATTCTTTCAATTTCAGATGGTGATGATCAGATTGTGACTGTTTTACCGATTACGCATACCGAACCAAAAAATAGTGCAGAGGGAATTGAAATACCTTTAAATACAAAAATTAGACTTGGCTTAGATGATAATAGATCTTGGGTTATCCTGAATGAATCAAATAAATTTATATGGCCAGGTTATGATTTACGTCCAGCAAAAAATAAATCGTTGACTCAAATTGATTACGGTATTTTACCGCCAAAATTTTTTAATGAACTTAAAATAAAATTACTTTCTTACCTAAATGAAGGGAAAGGACAAATTAAATCTGTCAACAGGAAATAAATTTTACTAAAATCTCTTCTTAATTTACTTCACGTGCAATGCCTTCATTAAATTACATTATTTGATTAATGATCTGACGCTAAAGAGTTAAGTCATTACGCCTCTGTGATACGAACTGATTTAGAATTTTGCGTGAATGTTGGCTGGGATATGTAAGTAGGCGATTTAATTGATTTACAAATTGTGCTGATTTGATTAATATGCCCATTCTCTAATATTCTTGAAAATCGGCAATTTATTGCTGTGATATAGTAGATGTTAGAGTGATAAAGGGTAAAGAGTTTGATGGCCTTAGGATACATTGCCCATGAGGCTAATAAGTCATTGAAAACAAAAGAAAAATAAAGAATCACAACTCTTTCTTTGCTTTACCCATTTTATCATGACTGTACAACAGTTAAGATTTGGTTATTTATTGAGCGTGAGCAATTCTGCAATAATACCAATCCCGAGTTTATGGTGACTTACATTGGTCCCCTAGCAACGATACATTGTGAACTCCGTCAGACCTGGAAGGGAGCAGCGGTAACAATCGACTCGTGTGCTGGGTGTGGCTGGTGTGAGTGACCACCCTTAATTCAAACGTTTTTATCCTTTAAAAATCTAAAAAAATCAATAGCTTAAATTAATCGTACGTATAGGATGCGGATATTTGTCTAGCTATGTACAATACAGAATAACGATAATATTGAGTATAAACAAATGAGTTATCAAGTATTAGCACGAAAATGGCGACCTAAAAGCTTTAACGAGTTGGTTGGTCAGGAACACGTATTACGTGCTTTAATTAATGCCTTAGACAGCAATCGAATTCACCACGCCTTTTTATTTTCTGGAACTCGAGGGGTTGGTAAAACGACCATTGCTCGAATATTTGCTAAGTCATTAAATTGTGAAAAGGGCATCAGTTCAACACCCTGTGGCTCATGTTCAACCTGTATTGAAATTGATGAAGGACATTTTGTTGATTTAATTGAAGTTGATGCGGCTTCGCGAACCAAGGTAGAAGATACCCGTGAACTGCTCGATAATGTGCAATATGCGCCAACTAGAGGTTCATATAAAGTCTATCTAATCGATGAAGTGCACATGTTATCGAATCACAGTTTTAATGCGTTATTAAAAACCTTAGAAGAGCCACCGCCACACGTTAAGTTTTTACTGGCAACTACCGATCCTCAAAAATTACCCATTACCATTTTGTCACGCTGTTTGCAGTTTAATTTGCGACGTATTCCGATACAAAAAATTGATATGTACCTACAAGGTATTTTGGATAAAGAGTCAATTAAGTTTGAAGCAAACGCAGTTTATAATATTGCAAAAGCAGCAGACGGTAGTATGCGTGATGCGCTTAGTATTTTAGATCAAGGTATATCATTTGGTAACGGCGAGTTGCTGGACAGTGATATTAGTATGATGCTGGGCAGTATTGAGAAAATACACGTTTACTTAGTTCTAGAAGCACTGGCGGCTGATAATGCTGAAGAAATAATTGAGTGTGTAAAACAATTATATGAGCAAGCGGTCGATTTTTCTAATTTCTTAAGTGATATATTAAGTTGTTTGCATAATATCGCATTACTACAAAAAGTACCCGACGCTTATGATGAGCAAATGGGCGATCATGAACGTTTAAAAAATCTGGCTAATCTAATTTCAGCCGAAGACATTCAATTGTACTATCAAATTGGTTTGATCGGTCAGCGTGATTTAGTGCTGGCACCGAATCAAAAAATTGGTTTTGAGATGGTGTTACTTCGAATGTTAGCGTTTCGACCGGATTCGGTCAAAAAAAAACTGAATCAATCAGAAGCTAAAATCGCCAATATCAATAGCATTAAGCAAGAAAGTAATAATATTCGGGCAAATAATATTAATCAGGCAAGTAATGCCGTCGTTTTAGAAAAGAGTATTGATATACATCAAAAAAATAATAATACGCCTATCAGTAACATCATACTTGAAAACGAGCAGCTTAAAGCGCCGATTAAACCAGTAAAACCTGTTATAACTTCAAACGATCCATGGCACTTATTAGTTGCTTCGTTAAATATTAATGGTCTTGATAAACAGTTGTTAATGAACTGTGTTGTGCTTTCCAATAATAATAATCATTATGAATTAGCTGTGGCTCCGATTAATTCGAGTTTATTAACAAAAGAACGTCAGAATAAAATTGAAAGTTTAATTTCTGACAGTAGTGGGACTAAAGTAACGTTGAATATTTGTGTTCAAGAAGTCAATGGTGAGACACTTTCTCAAAGAAACGTACGGCAATTAGAAGTCGATAATGAAAGAGCGAAGGAATCTATTAATAATGACAAAAATGTACAAGATATAATTGATACATTTTCAGCTTCAATTAATACCAAAAGTGTAAAACCAATTTAATTTTAATCAAATCAACAGGAAAAAAATATGAAAGGCGGATTAGGCAATTTAATGAAACAAGCCCAAAAAATGCAAGAAGATATGAAAAAAGCTCAGGAAGAGGCAGCATTATTAGAAGTGACGGGAAAATCGGGCGGTGGTTTAGTGACTGTCGTGATGACTGGGCGACACGATGTTAAACGCGTTAAAATTGATGATAGCTTATTGAGTGATGATAAAGACATGTTGGAAGATTTAGTAGCAGCCGCAATTAATGATGCTGTTCGACAGGTTGAAGAGGCAACAAAAGATCAATTTTCGTCACTCGGTGCTGGTTTAAATTTACCGCCAGGATTTAAATTACCGTTTTAATTATGTCATTTAGTCCGTTAATAAGTCAGTTAATTGAATCTTTTCGCTGTTTACCGGGGGTTGGGCCAAAGTCGGCACAACGTATGGTGTTTCATTTATTAGAGCGTGATAGAGATGGCGCAAAAGCATTAGCAGAAAAAATCCTTGCAACAATAGATCAGGTTGGGAATTGTACTTTGTGTCGAACCTTTTCTGAAAAAGAATTATGTTCTATTTGCAGTAGCCAAAAGAGAAATACTAGCGTTTTGTGTGTTGTCGAGAGTCCCATTGATGTAGTTGCTATTGAAAACTCGACCGATTTTATGGGACGCTATTTTGTATTGTTGGGACACTTATCACCTCTTGATGGGATAATGCCAAGTGATATTGGCTTGGATATTTTAAGTCAACGTATCGCGACATCGGATTTAACCGAACTAATTTTAGCCACAAACTCTACTGTTGAAGGTGAGACAACCGCGCACTACATATCAGAAATGTTAAAAGACAGTGGTATTAAAATCACACGAATTGCTCATGGCGTGCCTGTGGGTGGAGAGTTAGAATTTGTTGATGGTGGTACTTTATCGCACGCATTTTCGGGTCGTAATGAAATGTAGTTGGAATTATTACTTTGAAAATTGTTCCATGTACGTTGCAGTTTCGGTACACAGGGTTTTAAAATGATTGTAACTGTTCAGGTCTAATTCACAAACCTTGCTATGCCTATCAGCAAAAAATAATCCTACTGGTTTATCACCAACGTGAACCGACATAGCAAAGAATGTTTGGCTAGTACACAGTTTTTTAATTTCTGGAGGCGTTAATGGCCACATTTTTTTTAAATTGCCACTATTGAGCCAAATTGCTTGTTGTTTTTCTAACAAAATATAAAACAAATTACGTGTTCGTAAATTAACTGACATTGAGTTAAATTCTAGATCATTATCAGCACCTGCTGAGGCACTTATTTTTAATAAGGTTTTTTCACTATTTAGCATTAAAAATACGACTCTATTTAATCCTATACCATCATGCATACCTTTTAACACTAAGGTCATAACATCATTGATATTTTTTAATGAACTACTATCTTCTTTTAGTGTGTGTAAAACTTCTCTTAGTATATTGACTTGAGGTAATAAACAGATTGTCGCAGACTCATGTTGTTCTTTTATTGCTTTTTTCTCAGGTGCTGGCAGTAATGGCAGGTGATAGGCCAGTGGTCTAATTTTATATTGGCTGGAGTGCCTAGCGACTTTAGCTGCAAGCTGATGTACTTCAGATACTAAATGGTTATTACTGACCTCTAACCATTCAGCTGCATCGTGTTCAATTTGTAATGTTTTTTCATTGTACCAATTGAATTCGGCATGTCGGATTAATTGTACTGCTAGCATAATGCCATAAGCACGCGGTTGAGCCGTGTTTTCTGGTATTAGTGCTTCTTGTACCAGAGCAGGTAACAACCATTTTTTAGCTAGAAGTAGCGTTAAATTATCTAGGGTGAAGCCTAGTACTATGTATTCTGCTTCTTCAGTCGCTATGTTCTTTTCTTGGCGCATTTTATAAATGCTTTTTAATTTGTTAGGAGCATAAATTGCCACGATTATTTCACCCAAAAAATACAATAATGATGCAACATAAACTTCATCCGGAGTCATGTCTTTTCGAATGTTGGCCCATGCTATAGCTTGTGTTGCAGCATGATAGGCGCGTGAATAGGTTATTAATAATAACTGTCGCGACTCTGGTGATAAGTTTTCTTCTATTGAGGGTAGTTTGTTTGGTAATAAATTGACTTTTTCTGTTCCCATAATCATTAATGCCTGAGTTATGGACGTGATATCGGTACGTAGACTACCACGGGTTTGATTATTGGATATTCGAAGAACCTGTACACAGAGGGCGGGATCTTCTTCTATTACGTCTACTATTTGGTGTATTTCAGCTTTATCGTTATTGCACAATGAATGTAGTTTTGAAATCGTACTTTTTAAAACGGGAATAGGCTTACTTCCAATTTTATTGCCCCAATTTTGTAAATTTTCATTCATTTGATTAAAATTATTTAGTTATTAATTTTTGTATAATTATGAGTTGTTATCGGTAGAATAACTGTTTAGCTTTAGGGGTAAAGATTTTGTTCTTTATAATCATGGGTTTACTGTTTAACTAAATATCAGTTTTGTGATAATAAGCAAAAAAAATAAGGAATTCAATACTCAAGAAAATCGATATGTTGTCGATACAGATAGAAAATAAATAATTAAATTTTATGAGAGTCTAAAAATAAATGAAATTTATTCTTGGCGTTGTATCAGTATTTGCTGCTGTGATCGGTGGTTATCTATTGTCACATGGTGATTTGATTTTATTATATCAACCATTTGAATTGTTAATTATTTTAGGTGGTGCAATGGGCTCTTTTGTTATAGCTAATCCTAAGACTGTTATTATTTCATCCATTAAAGGTGTTCTAGCATTATTTAAAGGCACTTTATATGGCAAGAAACACTATATGGATATCTTGGGTTTGATGTTTGATCTATTTTCAAAGTCGAGAAAAGAAGGTTTAATGGCTTTAGAAAGTGATATTGAAGAACCCGAGCAGAGCCCGATATTTCAAAAATATCCCAAAATATTATCAAATCATCATTTAGTCGATTTTATTAGTGATTATTTACGGTTAATGGTTGGTGGTAATATGAATGCTTTTGAGTTAGAAAACTTAATGGATTTAGAACTTGAAACTCACCATCATGAAGCTGAAAAAGCCAGTGGTGCAATTACCTTAATGTCTGATGGTTTACCTGCTTTTGGTATTGTTGCTGCGGTTATGGGCGTGGTTATTACAATGGGTTTTATCTCTGAACCACCTGAAGTGTTGGGCGCTCACGTTGGTGCCGCTTTGGTTGGAACATTTTTAGGAATATTGCTAGCCTATGGTTTTGTAGGGCCAATGGGAACAGCAATGGCAGCTCAAGTCGAAGAAGAAAGTAAATTATATGAATGTATTAAAGTCTGTGTCTTGGCAACTTTAAATGGCTATACACCACAAATTGCCGTTGAGTTTGGACGAAAAGCATTGTTTTCAGATGTGAGACCGGGCTTTGTTGAATTAGAAACTTTTATTAAAGATAATAAATAATATTAATCAAAGGTGATCTATGGCCGATGATAAACGCCAGCCGATAGTCGTTAAAAAAATCATTAAAGGTGGCCATGGTCATCACGGTGGTGCTTGGAAAGTCGCTTATGCTGATTTTGTAACAGCGATGATGGCTTTCTTTTTAATGTTGTGGTTATTGGGTTCGGCTAGTGGTGAGCAACGCCAGGCGATTGCTGACTTCTTTCAAAACCCATCTGCTGTACAAGGACCCGGTGGTGCTAGCACTAGCATGATACAACTTGGTTCTTCAATGGAAATGCCTAAATCTGGCGATGATGATCAAAAGAAACAATCTGATTCCGGTGATGAACCTCCAGAGCGAGAAGAAAAAACAGAACAAGAAAAAAAGGAAGAAAAAGCAAAAGCAGCAGATAACCGTCGGTTAGACTCTTTATTAATAAAATTAAAAGAATCTATTGATAAAAGTCAGGCATTAAAACCATTTAAAGACCAGTTATTAATTCAAATAATGCCAGAGGGTTTAAGAGTTCAAATTCTTGATAAAGAAAATCGGGCTATGTTTGAATCTGCAAGCCCTGATCCAAAATATTACACTAAAGCCTTATTACGCGAAGTTGCCGAAACTATTAATTCCGTCCCAAATAAAATTAGTATCACCGGTCACACTGATGCAACACCTTTTTCTAGCAAGCGGCGTGAATACAGTAATTGGGAACTGTCATCCGATCGTGCTAACTCAGCTCGAAGAGAGCTTGTAATCGGCGGCTTGAGTAAGAATAAAATTGCAAGGGTGGTTGGTCTAGGTTCATCGGTTTTATTTGATAGGACTAATCCTAAAGGTGCCGTAAATCGACGTATTAGCATTATAATAATGAACATGGAAACGCTAAAAGATCTACATATCAATGAAGGTAATGACAAAGTAAAAAAAGACACTAAAAAGAAAGTAACTAAAGCTGCTCATGATTCATAAAATGCTCAGACTAAGTAACTTTAGTTGTTTTGTCATTCTTGAATAATTCTGGTGTAACTAGAGTATCTTCTATTGCTAATTTGATTATTATCCAATGCCGCTTTAACCGCACAGCCGGGCTCGTTGATGTGCTTGCAATCTCTAAATTTGCATTGATCAATAAATTCTCTAAACTCACGAAATGACCATGCTGCTTCAAGATGGTTAATTTTCCATAATTTAAATTCACGAACACCTGGTGAATCAATTATTGAGCCAGATACCGGCATATGATATAAGGTGGTGGTACTGGTGGTGTGTTTACCTAAATTTATTGAATCATTTAATGCGCGTGTTTTTAAATTTAAGTCTGGTAGTAAAAAATTGATTAATGATGATTTACCTACACCTGACTGGCCTACAAAAATACTAATATGCTTGCTTAATTGCTCAGTAAATAATGTCATGCGATCAGAGTTTAAGGTGCTAGTATAATATAGTTGATATTCTAATTTTTCATAATCTTTAAATTTATTTTTTAATGCGATAAAATCAGCATCACTGAGTAAATCAATTTTATTGACAATTAACACTGGTGTAATTTTTAATAATTCAGCAGCGACTAAATAGTTATCAATTAGAGATAGATCGTAATCGGGTTTAATTGCACAGACAATTAACATTTGAGTAATATTTGCAGCAATGGGTTTAACGATGCCGCTATTATTGGGTCTTGATAATAACGTCGTTCGAGAATCTAATGCTGTCACAACACCTTGTTTATTGCTCGATTTATCTGAGAGTTTTTCCCAAGTAACGCGATCACCACAAACTATTGTTTTTAGTTTTTTTCGAGGTATGCAGCGAAAGTGCTGGCCACTTGAATTTTCAATGACAAGCTCAGCGCCATGTTTAGCAATGACTAAACCTGAGTATTTTTCTGAAATTACTTTAGAATTTGACAATCGAATATATTAATAAGGTTAGTTTGGCATTAAACTAGTTATCTTGGTGGCACAGATAAAATCGTTAAGGGATAAGCCTTGCACTGAATGAGTACTAAATTCAATGTGACATTTGTTATAGCCAAAAGTAATAGTAGGGTGATGATCTTCCTGATGAACAATCCATGCAACTGCATTTACAAATGCTGTTGTTTTATAGTAATTTTTAAACTGAAATTCGTAAAAAATAGTATTGGAACTTTTATTCAGCGTCCAACCTTTAAGTTCAGATAAGTGCTGAGTGATTTCTGACTCCTTTAGTAATACAGGATTTTCAGTACACGAATTGTTTATCAGGTTTGTCATGTTGTTATTTTTTAAATTTGTAATATGAATTGTTAAGATATTCGATTACGTTGACAACTTCATCATCGTGCAAGCCGGCATTAGTATTAATATCACAAGCTTTTACACGTTGTACTAACATAGAGTAGTTCTTAACAAAGCGATTGTCTCGTGTATAAATTTCTGAACCATCTTTTCCGTATTTGGCAATATGACACGATGTGCAATTTTTGTCGTGTTCAGTTTTACCATTTTTTAAGTCAACAGCATTTGCAGTGTTTAAAGCCATCATTAAACTAAGTGAAAAAATTAATTTAATCTTCATATTTATCTTCCTATTATTTTTGTGATATCAAGTTAGCAATTCGTACTGATGCCGGTGGATGCGAATCATGAAAAGCTGAATAAAGTGGATCAGGTGTTAAAGTATTTGCATTTTCCTTGTATAACTTGACCAAGGCTTTAACCAAAGTTTTTGCATCACTTTGCTGTGCTGCATAATTGTCAGCTTCAAACTCATGTTTTCGACTAAAGTACGCCATAATAGGTTGCAAATAAATACTGAAAACAGGTGAAACTAATAAAAATAAAATTAATGCCATATAGGTAGAAGGAGAGTCTACCCCCAGAGCCGTGTAGAATGGTGTAAACTGCATTAACCAGCCTAGTAACGCTAAACCAATTAGGCTCATTACAGCCATTATGATAATTTGTTTAATGATGTGTTTATGTTTAAAGTGACCCAATTCATGTGCTAAAACCGCTTCTATTTCTTTAGCATTGAGTGATTCAAGTAAGGTGTCAAAAAAGACAATGCGTTTATTATTTCCCATGCCTGAAAAATAGGCATTACCATGACTCGAGCGCTTAGAGCCATCCATAACATAGATACCATTATTTGAAAAACCACACCGACTTAACAGTTGATTAATGGTTTCCTTTAATTCTTTATCATCAAGTTCTTTAAATTTATTAAAAATGGGTGCTATAAAAGCTGGATAAGCCCACATCATCAATAAACTAAAGCTCATCCACACTAGCCAGACATGCAGCCACCAATATTGGCCTGCGGTTTCCATTAGCCATAATACCAGTGCTATTAGAGGCGTTGCGATGACTAACATTAAAACTGTTTGTTTTACCGAATCAATAAGAAAGATCGATAGAGTCGATTTATTAAAACCAAATTGCTCTTCAATTTTAAAGGTTCGGTATAAACCAAATGGTAAATCAATAATCCCCATAACTAAAAATAAACCCAGGAATACCACAACGCCGTTCCATGGGCTGTCTAAACCAAATTGTGCAATATAGTGATCCAAAATTTGTAGGCCACCACCAATTGTCCAAGCGACTAGTAATAGGCTACTGAAGATTAACTCAATAATACTAAAATTTAATTTTACAGTAGTATAATCAGCTGCTTTTTGGTGTTCATTTAGCTCAATTTTGTCACTAAATGCATCAGGTACACGGCTACGGTGCGCATGCACGTGTGTGATATTTCGTTTGATAAGCCACAGTTGAATGAAAAGTGAACAAAATAATGCCAGTATAAAAACTATGGTTATTGTATGCATATTATAAATGGTGCGACTCCAATTTTTCAAAAATTTAATTTAAATTGTTATAGTTAATTCAGTTGTGGTTCTATAATGTAGATCAACATTAAAATAAATAGTTAATTAGAATATATCATATTATGCTATTCTAGTTCGCTTATGATTGAGTTATAAATAATTAAATTATCACGAAAAGGAAAGATAACAAATGGCACAAGACCCTAATAATTTAATTTGGATTGACCTTGAAATGACCGGTTTAGATACGGTTAATGACGTGATTATCGAAATAGCAACAATAGTAACTGATGGAAATCTAAATATTTTGAGTGAGGGACCTGTTTTTGCCATTCATCAGACCGAAACGGTAATGAATGCCATGGATGATTGGAATACCAAGCAACATGGAAACTCTGGACTGACTGAACGGGTGTTAAAAAGCAGTACCACAGCAAATGAGGCTGAGCTGGCAACCATCGTATTTTTAGAGGGTTATGTTGCGCAAGGCGTGTCGCCTATGTGTGGTAATAGTATTTGTCAGGATCGGCGTTTTATGGCTAGATTAATGCCGCGCTTGGAACGTTATTTTCATTATCGAAACTTAGATGTTAGTACAATTAAAGAGTTAGCAAAACGATGGTCACCAGAAGTTTCTGATGGCTTAAGCAAACAAGGCGCACACCTCGCCATGGCCGATATAGTTGATTCGATTGAAGAATTAAAACACTATCGTGAAAAATTTTTTATTCTGCCAGAATAAAATAGATCCTCATCCACCAATTTAATTCCCTTCTGCAACATAATAGAGTCAATATTTTGTCGTACTCTACTCCAGTTTTTATAACTATCTGATAATTATAACTTTATATTAATACAACTCCTCTGGCATGTGTTTTGCAGAAATAGTCCTAATTAGGGGGACTATTATTGTGGCCGCAGATAAAGACAAAGATAAAGATAAAGACGTTGAGTTAGCACCGGCTAAGTCGGGCATTAGTATGAAAGTAATTATCATCATTGCAATTGTGGTGATAGTCATCGTTGCGGGCTCAATAGGAGCAACTGTTGTTTTGCTCTCTGGCGGTTCTGAAAAAAGCAGTTCGTCTAGCTCGAGTGACTCGGAACACGATAGTCAAGAAGTATCAGGCGATGCCAGTAAACCTTCAATTTATTACTTATTAAAACCCGATTTTGTCATTAATTTTGAAAATGAAGGCAAAGCTAACTTTCTATCCGTTCAATTACAGCTAATGGCTCGAAAAAATGGACCTATTAATACGATTGAATCTCATATGCCAGTATTACGTAATGATGTTTTATTATTATTAAGTGGTCAAAAATACAATGTTGTTAGAACCACTGATGGTAAAAAACAGTTACAAAAAGACATACTCATTATTCTGAAAAAAATTATCGATGAAGAAAATAAATCAAGAAAGAAAAAAGACGGTGATGGTTATACAAAGGTTGGTTACATCGAAGAAATTTATTTCACAGGGTTTATTATGCAATAGGAATTGAAATGTCTGTTAATGATTTATTATCACAAGATGAGATCGATGCATTACTCCATGGTGTTGATACTGGTGATGTTAGTACTGAAAATGAAGACCTGTTAGATGGTGTAGCGCGACAGTTTGACTTTGCAAGTCAAGATAGAATTGTTCGTGGTCGTATGCCAACTTTGGAAATGATAAACGAGCGTTTTGCACGATTATTTCGAATTAGTTTATTTAATTTATTACGCCGTACTCCAGAAATATCTGTTGGGGGAGTACAAATGTTAAAGTTTTCTGAATACATGTTAAGTTTATTTGTTCCCACTAGTTTAAATTTAATCAAAGTTCGTCCGCTTCGCGGTACTGCACTTTGTGTTATTGACCCGAAATTAGTATTTATTCTGGTTGACAATTTTTTTGGTGGTGATGGTCGATTCCATACCAAGATTGAAGGTCGAGAATTTACTCCTACTGAGCGTAGAGTGATTAGCATTATATTGGAAAAAATATTTATCGATCTTATTGAGGCATGGGCTCCCGTTATGCCTGTTGAGTTTGAATTTTTAAATATGGAAGTAAATCCGCAGTTTGCAAACATTGTTAGTCCAACCGAAGTTGTAGTTGTTACAACAATTCATATTGAGTTAGAAGGCGGAGGGGGAGATTTACATCTCACAATGCCCTATTCGATGATTGAACCAATACGAGAAGTTTTAGATGCTGGTGTTCAAAGTGATGTTTCTGAAATTGATGAACGTTGGCCGATTACATTGCGTGATGAAATCCAATCAGCAGAAGTAGAAATGAAATCAATTTTAACGGAAACGACAGTAACGCTACGTGATGTATTAGATTTTATACCGGGTGATATTATTCCAATAGAAATACCTGAGTCAGTGGTTTTATATGCTGAAGATATTCCTGTTATTCGAGGTCAATATGGCGTTTCTAGAGGAAACATGGCGATTAAAGTTAAGGAAATAATCGAGAGAACTATAATGGGTAATGACAATTTTCCAGTATTGGTCGAAGCAGGAGAAAATGATGAGTGATTCGGATACACCTGATGATTCAGATGTAATGGATGAGTGGGCTGATGCACTTAATGAGGCTGGTGATGCAGAAACACCTGAAGTTGCAGATTCGAAACCAACTGAAACTGATGAAGTTGAGAAAGCGGAATTAAGTAAGTTAAAAGATACTCCATCGGGGGATATTGACGTTAGTATGGAAGTATTATTAGACATTCCTGTCACTATCTCAATGGAAATTGGACGCACTAAAATAAATATTCGTAATTTATTACAATTAAATCAAGGCTCAGTTGTTGAGTTAGATAGATTGGCCGGTGAGCCTCTGGATGTAATTGTTAATGGTACGCTCATTGCTCATGGTGAAGTAGTTGTTGTTAATGAAAAATTTGGAATAAGGTTAACCGATGTTATCAGTCCAGCCGAACGGGTCAAGAAATTAAAGTGACTTTAACTGTAATTAAAAATAAATTTATTTATGTATTGCTTTTTCTAAGTAGTATTGAAACAGGTTGGACGGTTGAGCGTACTTTAACGACACCGACAGATCGTGTGTTATCGGACACAGTTGGTGCAAGCCAGATTATCCAAATGTTTTTTGGTTTATTTCTTATTATTGCTTTAATTATAGGTCTAGCTTGGTTAGTAAAGCGAATGAATAACTCCCAAGGTAGTATGAATGGTGTTTTAAAGTTACTGAGTATGATTTCAGTAGGACAGAGAGAGAAAGTCGCGCTGATTCAAGTTGGAAAGCAACAGTTGCTAATTGGTGTTGCCTCAGGAAAAGTCAACACATTATTGATTTTAGATGAAAATATTGAAAATAGTGATAAAAAAAATATTCGCAGTAATTTCTCAGAAAAGCTATCGGCTGTGTTAAAAAATAGGATGGGTGAATCGTGATGTCAGCAATGAAATGTAAGGTGTTACTTATTGCTGGGTTGTATTTGTTAGTGTTAACGCCAGTATTTGCGCAAACAGGATTTGATGCCATAACGATTAAACCAGGCCAAAATGGTGAACAAACGTATTCGGTTAGTATTCAACTGTTAGCACTAATGACAGCATTAACCATGTTACCCGCAGCGCTTATGATGATGACCTCATTTACACGCATTGTTATAGTATTGGCGATATTACGTCAAGCAGTTGGTCTGGTTCAGGCTCCTTCATCACAAACATTAATAGGCTTGTCTTTATTTCTTACATTTTTTGTTATGAGTCCTGTATTTATAAAAATAAATAATGTGGCACTACAACCGTATATGGAAGAAAAACTACCTTTTAACCAAGCATTGATGAAAGCGAGTGTACCCCTTCGAAGTTTTATGTTGGATCAAACGCGAGAAAGTGATTTAAAAATGTTTTCTGAAATAAGCGGGAATTATGATATTCAAACCATTGATGATATTCCTTTTTCTGTTGTTGTTCCGGCCTTCATTACCAGTGAGTTAAAAACAGCGTTTCAAATTGGTTTTTTGCTATTTATCCCATTTCTTATTATCGATCTGGTAACAGCAAGTGTACTAATGTCTATGGGGATGATGATGTTGTCTCCAATGATTATATCGTTGCCATTTAAAATAATGTTATTTGTTTTGGTTGACGGATGGAACCTTGTAATTGGTACTTTAGCTTCAAGTTTTTATATATAGGTAACTATTATGACACCAGAGACTGTATTAACTGTGTTTCAACATACATTGCAAGTAGTGCTATTGCTGTTGCTTGTAGTTTTAATACCAGCTTTAATTGTTGGGTTACTGGTCAGTATGTTTCAAGCTGCAACTCAAATTAATGAAATGACATTGAGTTTTATTCCGAAGTTAATTGTAACGGTATTAACTTTGATGATTGCCGGTCCATGGATGTTACGGGTGCTAATGGAATTTACAAAAGGACTTATTCAAGATGTACCCTATTTGATTGGGTAAGATTATGGTGTTTACAGCAACAGAATTAATTACTTTAATTGGTTCTTTTGTCTTACCGCTTATTCGAATTTCTGCAATGGTAATGGCGGCTCCAATATTTGGTGCAAAGAACGTTCCTGTCAGAGCAAGATTAATTATATCATTGGCGATTACTGTTTTAGTTTCTCCTATCTTACCTGCTATAGATGTGCCCTTGACTATTGGAATTGAAATGGTATTAACCGTAATGCATCAAATTCTAATTGGTATAACGTTAGGCTTTGCGGTTCAAATAGTTTTTAGTGCAGTTATTACTGGAGGCCAGATAATTGCGATGCAAATGGCTTTGGGTTTTTCGTTGATGATTGATCCACAAAATGGAAACCAAGTACCGGTATTAAGTCAGTTGTATGTCATTATAGTGATTTTAATGTATTTAATTTTAAATGGTCATATCGTTTTAATTCAAATTTTAGTTGATAGTTTTAGGACTATTCCAATTTCGACAACTGGCTTGTTACCGGAGGATATGTGGACATTGGTTAAATGGGGTTCCTTTATATTCTCTGGCGCAGTTGGTTTAGCTTTACCTGCAATAGCGTCTTTACTTGTAGTAAACATTGCTTTTGGTGTTATGGCACGTTCAGCGCCTCAACTCAATATTTTATCAATTGGATTCCCAATTACTATGATTATGGGTTTTTTTGTGATTTTTTTTACATTGCCTAATGTTATTTCATCCACCGATAATTTATTTAATAAAGCGTATTTACTACTACGTGCAATCACAGGTAGTTAACAATGGCAGAAGATAGCGGCCAAGAAAAAACCGAAGACCCTACCCCCAGGCGACAAGAGCAAGCTCGTGAAAAAGGGCAGGTAGCACGTTCGCGTGAACTCAATACAATGTTGGTATTGTTTTCTGCTGTAATTACAGCGTCGATGCTAGGTTCCTCTATTGGTGATGGCTTAATGGAGTTGATATCAAAGTTATTAAGCATTAGCCGTGAAGATGTATTTGATCCTAGTGCAATGTTGAGTATGTTGAGTTATGCGATATTCGAAGCACTTAGAGTTATTTCTCCATTTTTTACTGTTATGGTTGTTGCTGCTATATTAGGTCCGATATCCCTTGGCGGTGTAAATTTCAGTACTCAAGCAATATCATTTAAATGGGAAAAGTTGGACCCTGTAAAAGGTACGAAACGTATCTTTGCTGTACGTGGCTTAGTAGAATTAATTAAAGCACTTGCGAAATTTTGCATTATAGCATCTGTAGCATTGGCTTTTTTATATTTCAATAAAGATGATTTAATTGCGTTAGGCTCAATTCCTTTAGAGAAAGGAATTAGTAATGCTATAAATCTTTTGCTTTGGGCATTTTTGGCTTTATCGTCAGCACTTATAATCGTTGCAGTTGTTGATGTTCCTTTTCAATTATGGGATCACAAGAAACAAATAAAGATGACGCGTCAAGAAGTCAAGGATGATAGTAAAGATTCCGAAGGTAATCCTGAGGTTCGAGGACATGTTAGGCAACTGCAACGAGAAATGGCTCAGCGACGTATGATGGAAGATATACCTGAAGCGGATGTAGTGATAACCAATCCCGAACATTATTCAGTGGCTTTAAAGTACGATCAAAATTCACCTAAGGCACCGATAGTTGTAGCCAAAGGAGTCGATTTAGTTGCTATGCGAATTCGTACTGTTGCTAATGCACACGATGTCATGATACTCGAAGCTGCGCCACTGGCTCGTTCTATTTATCATACTACTGAAATTAATGATGAAATTCCAGCTGGGTTGTATTTGGCTGTGGCGCAAATTTTAGCTTATGTATATCAGTTAAGTAAAAAATCATACGATGAAAATGGTGCGCCTAAAAAACCCGATGTCACGATTCCGAATGACTTACAGTTTGATAGTTAATAGATAGGATAGAAATTTATGGCCGAACAAGCATCAACAAGTCAATTCTCTTTTAGATTTAATGGTCTAGGTGCTCCAATATTGCTATTAATGATGATGGCAATGATTGTAGTTCCTTTGCCACCAATATTACTAGATGTATTATTTACCTTTAATATTTCGTTAGCTTTAATAGTTTTGCTTGTCTCAATTTACACCATGAGACCACTTGATTTTTCATTGTTTCCAACAGTGTTATTAATTACCACATTATTGCGTTTAGCTCTTAATGTTGCATCTACACGGATTGTATTATTAGACGGTCATACTGGTACGGGGGCAGCTGGTAATGTTATTGAAGCATTTGGTAATTTTGTAATTGGTGGTAATTATGCTGTTGGTATTGTGGTTTTTATGATTTTAGTGATCATTAATTTTGTCGTAATAACAAAAGGTGCAACGCGCATCTCAGAAGTTAGTGCTCGTTTTACATTAGATGCAATGCCAGGAAAACAAATGGCTATTGATGCTGATTTAAACTCAGGATTAATTGATCAAGACGAAGCACGAACTCGGCGTTCTGAAATTAGTCAAGAAGCAGATTTTTATGGTTCCATGGACGGTGCCAGTAAATTTGTACGTGGTGATGCCGTTGCCGGTATTTTAATATTAGTGATTAATGTAATAGGTGGTTTAGCTATTGGCATTATTCAAAATGATTTAGATTTTAATCAAGCTGCACGATTTTATGTGTTATTGACTATTGGTGATGGTCTTGTTGCTCAAATTCCAGCGCTATTATTATCAACTTCAGCAGGTATTATTATTACTCGGGTTTCAAGTTCTCAAGATCTTGGTCAACAGTTAGTGTATCAATTATTTGATAATCCTAAATCACTGGCCGTGACATCGGGTATATTATTAATTATTGGCTTAATCCCAGGTATGCCAAATTTTGCTTTTTTAAGTCTTGCATTAGTCTGTGGTATTGGTGCCTATTTTATATATCAGAAAAAAATGCAGAAAGAGAAAGCCGACATTATTGAAACACATACAGAAACTGAAACTACAGAAGTACGAGATTTGAGTTGGGATGACGTGACACCGGTAGATGCTGTTGGTCTTGAAGTAGGTTATCGATTAATTCCAATGGTTGATAAGGCGCAAGGTGGTCAACTAATGGGACGCATTAAAGGGGTGAGGAAAAAACTATCACAAGAGCTGGGTTTTTTAGTACCGCCGGTTCATATACGAGATAATCTTGAATTACCGGCAACAGCATATCGAATAACCTTAATGGGCGTGACAATCGGAGAAGACGAGGTACAACCCGACCGTGAAATGGCCATTAATCCGGGTCAGGTATACGGAAGTTTGCCGGGTGTTGAGACCCGCGACCCGGCATTTGGCTTAGATGCCATTTGGATTGATGCAACCCAACGTGATCAAGCTCAAACTTTAGGTTATACCGTGGTTGATGCAAATACTGTCATCGCGACTCATTTAAGTCAGTTATTACAGACCCATGCTTATGAATTATTAGGCCATGAAGAAGTACAACATCTATTAGATAAACTAATTAGTGTCGCACCGAAGTTAGTGGAAAATCTAATTCCCGATACAGTACCGTTGGGAATATTAGTCAAGATCCTGCAGAATTTATTAGAAGAGGGTGTTGCTATTCGTGATATACGAACAATTGCCGAAACATTGGCGGAACACGGAACTAGAAGTCAAGACCCTGACGTTCTAACTGCCGCTGTCAGAATCACGCTAGGTCGCTCAATCATTCAACAAATCAATGGCATGGCCGTTGAATTGCCCGTAATTACATTGGATCAAAGTTTGGAACAGTTATTGCATCAATCAATACAAATGGCTGATGAGACCGGTGGCAGTGTTGAACCGGGTTTAGCTGAACGACTTCATTCAGCATTAACCGAAAGTGCACAAAAACAAGAGTTAGCGGGACAACCTGCAGTACTACTTGTTTCAGCACCACTGAGAGTCATGTTAGCCAGGTTTGTTCGGCACATGAGTACTAATATTTCTGTTTTGTCGTATAACGAAATTCCTAACGACAAACAGATTAAGATTGTCTCTACAGTTGGTCAATCGGATGGTTAATGAGATTTTGTAAATTTAAATTTGTAGGATGGTAATATGAAGATTAAACGGTATCAGGCTAATGACATGCGTAGTGCAATTAGAATTGTGCGCAACGAATTAGGCTCCGATGCTGTCATATTATCGAATCAACGAGTTGGTGATAAAACAGAAGTAATAGCAGCTATTGATTATGATGAATCATTATTAAACGATTCACAGCTTTCATACGATGCTATCGTTAATTCTGAAGTTTCTAATAGCAAAACCGATTCATATGGCGACTTGAAGTACACACGTAACTTACCGACAGATACACCTAATCCTTTTATTAGTGAAGATGAATTTCGTTTGCCAGAGATCATAGAAAAAGATTTGATTTCAAAAATTGGAAAAGAGTTAATCGAGAAGATTAAGCTGAATAGCGATAATACCTCATTACTTAATTCCATGTCTGATTTACCGGCAATGACCGATATGAAGAAACAAATTGGCGAGTTACGTAAATTATTACTTACTCAAATTTCTGAGGTATCAGCAGGAAATAACTCAAAAAATAACCCGTTACGTACTATGATTCTTAATCGTTTAATTGACTTTGGCTTAAGTAAAAAACTCGCTACTGAAATAGCCCGTTTTACTGATGTTAAAAATGATCTGGATTACAATTGGCGTCACGCATTAGCCAAAATTTCTCAACGTGTACAGGTTACCAAAGATGATATTTTATCAAACGGCGGTGTTGTAGCATTAATTGGTGCGACTGGGGTGGGCAAGACAACTTCAATTGCAAAATTAGCCGCACAGTTTATTTTACGTCATGGTAAGAACTCAGTGGCATTGATTTCAACTGATAATTATAGAATTGCTGCTCATGAACAATTGAGAACATTTTCAAGAATTTTAAATGTTCCTATGTATGTAGCTACTGATACTGATCAATTAAAAACAGTTTTAAATGTTATCAAAGATAAAAAGTTAGTATTAATAGATACCGCCGGATTGAGTAAAAATGATGACTCGATATGCAGTCAATTTAAATTGATACAAAAAAACTACCCTATAAAAACCTATTTAGTGTATGCCGTAAATACGCAACGCTCTGTAATTGAAGATGTATCAAGTTTATGTACTGGTATTAATATTGAAGCGTGTTTATTAACTAAACTGGATGAAACCACTAATCTTGGTGGAGCCATTTCGGTTTGTATAGAGTCCAATTTACCGGTGGCCTATGTGAGTGATGGACAAAAAATTCCCGACAACTTACATGTTGCTTTTTCTCATTCATTAATCAGTAGAAACATTGCGATTATACAGGAGACTTTAAAAAATACCGAAAAATTTAAGTCACCATTGACGATACATGGAACGGTATCTCATGCACACGGTTGAATCAGGAATTGTAATGAGTATCACAAATAAGCAATACAAACCTATGCCGAAACCTGTTCGTGTGATTGCTGTTTCAAGTGGTAAGGGTGGAGTTGGTAAAACAAATGTCACTGTTAATTTGGCTATATCATTATCAAATTTAGGACAAAATACATTAATTTTAGATGCTGATTTAGGTTTGGCTAATATCGATGTCATGTTGGGATTACAGCCAAAATATACCTTGCACGATGTCTTTAGTGGTGAAAAAAAATTGGCTGATATTGTAGTTGAAGGTCCGGCCGGTATAAAAATAATTCCAGCATCATCTGGAATTCAAGAAATGTCTGAGTTATCAACCGCGCAACACGCAGGATTGATACAAGCTTTTAGTGAGTATGAAAATGAAGTTGATGTATTGATCATTGATACCGCAGCAGGTATTTCCGACAATGTTGTCACTTTTAGTCGTGCTGCTCAGGAAGTTATTGTTGTGGTTTGTGATGAACCTGCTTCAATTACCGATGCCTACGCATTAATTAAATTATTACACCGTGATTATGGTATTCATCGATTTCATATATTGTCAAATATGGTACACAGTGCACAAGAAGGGCGTGATGTATATGAAAAATTAACAAGAGTTTCAGATCGATTTCTTGATGTGGCATTAGATTATTTTGGTTTTGTGCCATATGACGAATTTTTAAAAAAAGCAATAAAACGCCAACGCTCAGTAGTTGAAGCATATCCACGCAGTAAAGCTTCAATGTCATTTAAAAATCTAGCCGAACGCTCACAAAAATGGCCTTTACCCAAAATTGCAGCAGGTCACTTAGAATTTTTTGTAGAACGTTTAGTGCATGGAAATAAAAAAAATGCGGGGATAATGTAATGAACGGATTAGCAATGTATGCAGCAGCTCAACCAGAAATAGTCAACGATGTGGTAACAGCACATGCACCATTAGTTAAAAGAATTGCGTGTCACCTAATAAATAGGTTACCGGCTAATGTGCAACTTGAAGATTTAATTCAGGCTGGAATGATTGGTTTATTAGAGGCATCAAGAAATTATGATGAAAGACAAGGGGCTAGTTTTAAAACCTACGCAGGTATACGAATTCGAGGCTCAATGTTGGATGAAATTAGAAAAAATGACTGGGCTCCTCGATCAGTTCACCGAAAATCTCGTATGGTTGCCGAAGCTGTTCGTGAAATTGAACATTTACACGGCCGTGATGCACGTGATATCGAAATAGCTGAGACATTAGGGATTTCGCTCAAGGACTATTATGCAATTTTACAAGATTCTAGTAGCAATAAAATATTAAGTTTTGAAGATATTGGCATTGGTGATGAATCAATGTTAGATAATTATAGTGACAATGCACCGGGAGTTTTAGATGGGATGCATCGTGCAGATATTCAGAGAATTGTCTCTGATGCAATTGCAGGTTTACCAGAACGTGAACGCCTAGTGATGGCTCTATATTATGATGAAGAACTTAATTTACGTGAAATTGGTGCGGTTATGGGTGTTAGTGAATCACGTGTTAGCCAAATTCATAGCCAAGCAGTTATCCGTCTACAAGCTCGTTTGAGTACTTGGGATGAAGAGTCTGAGGATAAAAAAAATATCGATTAGTAATGTAGCTAGTCGTTTTTAGATATTTACCCCATAAAATTTGTATTTTCGAGTCTTAGTTTTGTACTTTAAAGCAAAACTGAAAATTTCACAGTCAAGCAAATAATCTTAAATTCTTATTTTCATAAGAAAGCATTCAAGTTGTTTAGGAATACTGCCGATAGAATTTAGGTCTATTTCAGAAACTAAATAATGAGATGAATGCCAATGAATAGTAGTTCCAATTGGAATAAAAGTTCTAATTTGTCAGCTGGAGGCAAGTAGTGGATAAGAACATGAAAATCCTAATTGTAGATGACTTTTCTACAATGCGTAGAATAATCAAAAATTTATTACGTGACTTAGGCTTTACCAATACTCAAGAGGCGGATGATGGCTTAACCGCATTACCAATGTTGCAAAACGGTGATTTTGAATTTTTAGTCACCGATTGGAATATGCCGGGAATGCAGGGCATCGAATTGCTGAAAGAAGTTCGCGCTGATGAAAAGTTAAAAGAAATGCCGGTATTAATGGTGACTGCGGAACAAAAACGTGAGCAAATTGTAGAAGCCGCGCAGGCAGGCGTAAATGGCTATATTGTGAAACCATTTACAGCCGCAACTTTAAAAGAAAAACTGGATAAAATTTTTGAACGTCTTGAAGGCGCTTAATTAAAGGGGTTATTCATGGATTCAAATAGTTTTGTAGTTAATGAAGAAAATATTGAGCGTGTAAAAGATTTGCTTACATGCATGGAGTCTGGAAATGAAGAAGAATCTGGGAAAAAACTGGATGAACTGGTACGGACAAGAGAAAGTAGTTTATATACCGAACTGGGTAAATTAACCAGAGAGCTTCACGACTCTTTAAATGGTTTTCAACTTGATACTCGATTTACAGCGATTGCAAATAGTGAAATCCCTGATGCTAAAGAGAGATTAAATCATGTTATCGAAATGACAGCTAAAGCTGCAGATACTACTTTAGAAATGATCGAAGATTCACTTCCTATTTGTAATGATATCGAAGAAAAGGCTGTAAAACTCAATGAAGAGTTAAAACATTTTATTAAACGTGAAATGAGTGCCGATGATTTTCGTGGTTTTTTAAAATCACTTAATGTTTTTTTAGATGATTCAATAAAACAAAATGGTAAATTAAAAGGTAAGTTGAAT
Organism: uncultured Thioalkalispiraceae bacterium; assembly: GCA_964420605.1. Classification (GTDB taxonomy): domain Bacteria; phylum Pseudomonadota; class Gammaproteobacteria; order UBA6429; family Thiohalophilaceae; genus CAYQUC01. Next base: position 23,835 of record CAYQUC010000017.1, read on the forward strand.
GATGTTTTAATGGCTCAAGGATTTCAAGATTTAACAGGGCAAATCATTAAGCGCGTTATTATTTTAGTTAATGAAGTTGAAGATAAACTGGTAGGTATTATTAAAATAGCGGGTGCAGCTATGCAAGCTGAAGAAGAAGTAGTTGAAGAAGAGGATAAAATTAAAGCAGAGGGGCCGCATATTGCAAGTATCGATAAAGGTGATTTTGTTTCCGATCAAGATGAAGTTGATGATTTGTTGTCCAGCTTAGGTTTTTAAAGGTACGTTAATATGGCATTAGAAGTCGATGAAGAGTTATTGCAAGATTTTCTTATCGAAGCAGGTGAGATATTAGAGCAATTAAATGAACAATTAGTTGAACTTGAAAATTCACCTGAAGATATGGAAATGTTGAACTCGGTATTTAGAGGCTTTCACACCATTAAGGGTGGAGCAGGGTTTATGGCGATAGATGCCATGGTAGAGATTTGTCATATTTCAGAAGATGTTTTTAACAAATTACGTAATGGTGAATTACACATTACTGCTGAAATGATGGATACGATGCTTCCCGTATTGGACGTGTTAAATGATCAATTTGATAGCTTACGTGCAAATGAAGAACCCTCAGCGGCAAGTCCTGAATTATTAAGTGAACTTCAAAAAATAGCGAGTAATGACGCACCAGAAGAATCTGCCAGCGAAGAAACTACTGAGCAAGTTTCTGAAGAAAAACCTGAATTAACTAAGCCAAGTTCAGATGGTGAAATTACTGATGATGAATTTGAAGCATTACTCGATTCTCTTGAAGATAAAGGTGCAACAAGTTCTAAACCTGAGAAAGTAGTATCAAAAAAAGTTGACAGTGATGAAATAACTGATGAAGAATTTGAGTTGTTACTTGATGAGTTGGATGGTAAGAAACAAACAAAAGAAACAGTAAAGAAAGAGAAACCAGTTAAATCGCCTAAAACTAGTGTCAGTGAAGACATTACTGACGAAGAATTTGAGTCGTTATTAAATGACTTGCATGGTAAAGGACAGGTTAAAACCGTTTCTGAAAATAATCAAGAAACTACAGATACAAATAAAAAAGTGTCTGTTAAACCATCTTCTGACAAACCACCAGCTGTTGAAGCTAAAAAAACTACTGTAGCCAAGCCAAAATCAATTGAAGCTGCTGATGAAAGTAAAGCAGCGACTAAATCTAAAGCTCAAGCACCGCAAGCAGAAACTAATGTTCGGGTTGATACTAAAAGACTTGATGATATTATGAATATGGTTGGTGAGTTAGTGTTAGTTCGAAACAGAATAAATCGTTTAAGTGTTATATCCGGTGATGAAGAAATGCAAAAAGCTGTTGCAAACCTCGATGTTGTGACCGCAGATTTACAAATATCAGTAATGAAAACACGTATGCAACCGATTAAAAAAGTATTTGGTCGTTTTCCTCGTGTGGTGCGTGATTTAGCTCGGAGTTTAAAGAAAGATATCAATTTAGAAATGATTGGTGAAGAAACCGATTTGGATAAAAATTTGGTGGATGCGTTAGCGGATCCACTGGTTCATTTAGTGCGTAATTCAGTAGATCATGGTATTGAAATGCCAGATGAAAGAAAAGCAGCTGGTAAACCAAAAACGGGCACAGTAATTTTAGCCGCTGAGCAAGAGGGTGATCATATCTTATTGTCAATAGACGATGATGGTAAGGGTATGGATCCCGATGTTTTGAGAGGAATTGCTGTTAAAAAAGGCTTAATGGATGAAGCCGCTTCTGCACGGTTAGATGAAAGGGAATGTTTTAATTTGATCTTTATGCCAGGATTTTCTTCAAAAGAAGAAATATCTGATATCTCTGGGCGAGGTGTTGGCATGGATGTGGTTAAAACACGTATTGCACAATTAAATGGTATTATTGAAATTGATTCAGTTTTAGGAAAAGGTACCCGCTTAAGCATAAAAATCCCACTAACTTTGGCGATTATGCCAACTTTAATGGTGAAATTAGAACAACAATTATTTGCCTTACCTCTGGTTAATGTTAAAGAAATATTTAATCTTGACTTAACTAAATCTAATTTTGTTGATGGTCAATTAGTTATTATTGTGCGAGGCAGAACCTTACCTTTATTTTATTTAAGTCGGTGGATGGTAAAATCGCAATCGAGTGCAGAAATTCCCACGCAAGGGCATGTTGTTGTTGTACAAATTGGAACACAAGAAATAGGTTTAATTGTCGATGAATTGGTTGGTCAAGAAGAGGTTGTGATTAAACCATTAGGGGCATTATTGCATGGAACGGTTGGATTATCTGGAGCAACAATAACGGGTGATGGTGGTATCGCAATTATTCTGGATATTCCTGGGCTAATGAAACGATATGCTTGATGCTATTAATTTAACATTCTTATATGAAAAATGAGTAACAATGACAGTACGAGTATTAATAGTTGATGATTCAGGATTTTTCAGGCGACGAGTAAGTGAGATTCTTTCAGAAGATCCACTAATCGATGTTGTGGGTTTTGCTGTCGATGGTAAAGACGCAATTGTAAAAGTCAATGAACTAAAACCAGACGTTATTACTATGGACATTGAAATGCCTGTGATGGATGGAATTACGGCTACTCGTGAAATTATGGCTAAAAATCCATTGCCAATTTTAATGTTTTCATCTTTGACAACTGACGGTGCAAAAGCAACACTAGATGCATTAGAAGCTGGAGCTGTCGATTTTTTACCAAAACGATTCGAGGACATATCAAAAGATCGCGATGAGGCAAAAAAACTATTATGCGCCCGAGTTCGTGCAGTGGTTCGCAGTAGGGTTAGTGTTCCAAAAACAACGGTAAGTACCACAAAAGTAACAAGAACAGCGTCACGTCCACTGTTAACAAGCAATAGAGTTAAATCTAAATCCTCAACTAAAATTAAATTATTAGCAATAGGAACATCAACCGGTGGTCCAGTGGCTTTACAACAAGTTCTAGTACAGCTTCCTGCAGATTTCCCTGTACCAATAATATTGGTTCAACATATGCCGTCGACGTTTACATTAGCATTTTCTCAACGTTTGGATAAATTGTGTAAAATTAATGTAAAGCAGGCTGATGACGGTGATGTATTAAAACCTGGTACAGCTTATTTAGCTCCGGGAGGAATGCAAATGTTATTGGCTGGTAATTCTTCACGGCCTCTACTTAAAATAATCAGTGGTGATAGTAATTTAACTTATAAGCCTTCCGTTGATGTTACATTTAGTTCTGTTGCTACTATTTATCCTAAAGAAACACTCGCCATCATACTTACTGGTATGGGGGCAGATGGTAAAGAAGGTGCTGTGCTACTTAATGAAAAAGGTTCAACTATTTGGGCTCAAGATGAAGCAAGTTGTGTCGTTTATGGAATGCCTGCCGCAGTGGCTGATGCAGGAATAGTAGATAAAGTACTTAGTTTATCTGATATTGGTAATTCAATTAATAATTGGCTTTAACTATGAATATGGATATTTTAAGTATACTGGGTTTAATTTTAGGATTTGCTGCAATCTTACTTGGGCAATTTCTGGAAGGCGGTCATATGAGTACTTTAATTAACGGCCCTGCTATTTTAATTGTAATGGGCGGTACGATTGGAGCTGTGATGTTACAGTCACCATTAGCGGTTTTTTTGCGTGGACTAAGAATGATACCTTGGATGTTTTTTACACCTAAGTTGGAAATTACAGAAACAATCAATAAAATAATTGGCTGGAGTAATATTGCACGTAAAGAAGGATTACTTGGATTAGAAGGGATTGAAGAATCTGAATTTGATCCATTTGCAAGAAAGGGTTTGCAATTATTAATTGATGGTAGTGAGCCAGAAAGTATACGGTCAATTTTGGATGTAGAAGTTGATACCAAAGAACACTTTGATCTTCAAGCTGCGAATATATATGAAAGTATGGGTGGTTATAGTCCGACTATTGGTATTATAGGAGCAGTTATGGGACTGATTCATGTTATGGGAAATCTATCTGATCCAAGTAGGTTGGGTAGTGGTATAGCCGTTGCTTTTGTTGCAACAATATACGGTGTAGGTGCAGCAAACCTGGTTTTTTTACCTTTTGCGAAGAAGTTGAAAAATATTGTGCATCACCAAATGATGTATCGTGAAATGATAATTGAAGGCGTTGTATCTATAGCTGAAGGTGAAAATCCCAGAAATATAGAAACTAAATTATACGGTTTTTTAATTACTTAATATTATGTCTCGGCGTAAAAGACATGAAGAACCAGAAAACCATGAACGATGGTTAGTATCCTATGCCGATTTTATTACGCTCTTATTTGCTTTTTTTGTGGTGATGTATTCTATTTCATCTGTGAATGACGGTAAGTACCGAGTATTATCTGATACTTTAATTGCTGCATTCAATACTCCACCAAAATCGGTTGTACCACTTAATGTTGGTAAAACATCAACTTCGACGCAGATTTCAAAAAAGGATGAACTTTCATTAATTAAACTAAAACCGATAAATTCAAACCAAACTAAAACTTTGGATGATATCAATGATGAACTAACTAAAAATCTAAAATCTTTAATTAAGGATGAATCGGTCAATATTACACAATATGATGACCGGATTTCAGTAGAAATGGATGCAAGTATTATCTATATCAGTGGTAGCTCTAATTTAGAAATTGATGCAATTCCCATTTTACAAAATTTGGCAAGAATATTGGCACCATTACCGAACAAGGTTGAAGTTGAGGGCCATACTGATAATATTCCAATACATAATGTTTTTTATCCTACAAACTGGGAGTTATCAGCAGCACGATCGGCCAGAGTTGTAAACCTATTTGCTAATTCAGGTGTCAATCCTAAACGACTAGCAGCAATTGGCTTTGGTGAGTTCAGACCGTTAACAAGTAACACTACAAAAAGTGGGCGTAAAAAAAATAGAAGAGTGAATGTTGTTATACGGGCAAATGAACATAATCAAAAACCACTGGATAATTCTACAAAAGCGAACCAAAATTAAAGTACGGATGTCGGTAACGTATCAATAAATCATCATGAAAATATGGGCAGTTGCAAATCAAAAAGGTGGTGTTGGTAAAACTACAACAGTAGTTAGCCTGGCGGGTATTTTTGATAAAAAAGATAAAAAAACACTTATTGTCGATCTTGATCCTCATGGTTCAGTTACATCCTATTTTGGAAATGATCCCGATAGCTTAGAAAATAGTGTCTATAAGTTATTTAATAATAACGCAAATGATATTTCTAATATTATTTTGGATACGAGTATTTCTAATATTAAATTATTGCCTGCTTCTACAGCATTAGCGACCTTAGACCGTCAACTTGGTAAGCATGAGGGCAAAGGTCTAGTATTAAAAAAAGCATTTGAATCAATTACTGAAGACTTTGATTATGTATTACTTGACTGTCCACCGTTATTAGGAATTTTAATGGTGAATGCGCTTGCCGCATGTGAATATCTTTTAATACCGGTTCAAACTGAGTTTTTAGCACTAAAAGGACTTGAACGAATGGTTACCACAATTAATATGATCATACAGGCTCAAAAAAAGGAAATCCCAAACTTAGTGATTCCAACAATGTTTGATCGACGTACTAAGGCTGCTATTCAGATGTTACGTACGTTACGTGAAAAATACGGTAGTGACGTTTGGGATAGTGTCATACCGGTTGATACAAAATTTCGTGAAGCCAGTCAACAAGGAGTTCCGCTTTCTTCAATGCTGCCATCGTCTCGAGGCTCGCTTGCTTATGAGCGGCTTTCAGATTACTTGCATGGCTTGGATTCACCTAAGCTTAAATTGGTAAACTCAAATGTCAAATAATAATTCCGATCTTGTTTCAGAAAAATTGGCCTTGTCTAATTTTTTTACATCTTTATTAACAGAAACGGATGACAATACAAACACTTCATTAGAGTTTGACGATGCTAAGGTTCCTGATGAGATAGATACAACAGTATTCTTACCTGACATTCCTGAGCAAGTTGCAGATAAGCCAATAACAATAGAAAAACCAGTCATTGAAGAGCCTGAAGTCAATGTACCAGAAATAGGCTCTGAGCAAACTAGCGTAAACTCTGTATCTGTCATTGGTGCGAATAGTTCAGTTATAGAAGAGCCATTTCAAATTATGATGTTCAAAACAGCAGGTTTAACACTTGCTGTACCATTGGTTGAATTAAGTGGAGTTATCACATGGCCAGAAAACTTAACTGAAATGCCCGGTCACACAGATTCTTATTTGGGGCTTGTACAACACCAAGGCAGAAAAGTTCCAATAATTGATATTGCTAAAATAGTGTTTCCACAAGATCGCGTTAAAAGTCTGGTGGATTCTGAACAACACTCACGGCTGCATCGAATTGTTTTTATTAATGATTTTGAATGGGGCCTAGCTTGTGATGTTGTTAATGACGTTATTACAATTGAGCCAGACCAAATTAAATGGCGTAAACCAGGTGCTACTCGTGCATGGTTGGCTGGAACAGTCGTTGAGTATATGTGTGCGTTACTTAACATTGAAGCATTATCAAGTTTATTGAAAACCGATCATGGTTAACTGTAATGTTAATCCGCTATTATATTATTGGCACACTTAATGCAGTATATAGTTGAATAATACTAAAGTGCCAGTGTTTTGACATTTGATGGATTAAGCAAATAAAGTAGGAGAATAGGTAATGAACCAAGCGGCAGAAAATGCTAATGACTCAATAACCCAGTGGGTAACTTTTTATTTAGATAGTGAAAAGTATGGGATAAACGTAATGAGTGTACAAGAAGTGCTGCGTATTACTGATATTGCACCGGTCCCGGGCGCGCCTCATTACGTTCTTGGTATTATTAACTTAAGAGGTAATGTAGTTACTGTTATAGACACACGTACGCGCTTTGGGTTAGTTGAAAAAGAATCAGATGATGCAACTCGTATCGTTATCATAGAATCAGAAAATCAGGTAATAGGAATATTAGTTGATAGTGTTGCCGAGGTAGTTGATTTAAGAAAATCAGATATTGAAACCACACCGAATGTTGGTAATGATGAAAGCTCCAAGTATATACAAGGTGTCAGTAGCCAAGGTGATCAATTATTGATATTAGTTGATGTTAATAAATTACTCACGGAAGAAGAATGGGATGAAATGTCCACTTTATAACGTTGATAAATATTATGACTGACATCAGTAAGCCCGCTGATGTAATACAGTATTGGTCGACAAAACCGATTAAAAAAGTACCCGATAGAAATAGCAATAAAAAAAATAATCAGAATAAAAGTGAAAAAGACAATAGTAATAGTGATGAAGATAATGTTGATGATAACCACATAGATGAGTACGCATAGGTGGTAGTATTTAAACAGGTGTTGAGATGAATATATTTGAGTTAGTTTCAATGACATTGACTTTGCCAATGATGATACAATTTATTAGTGTTATTTTTATTGGTGTTTTATTGGTATTTTTAGTTAAAGCTAGAAAGCAAACAAAACAAGATATACATGATATTGTTGAGTTAAGACGTGATCTACGGGCATTGACAGCAGCAGCTCTGGGCGTTGGTGAACGTGTACTAAAAGTTGAGCGACAACAGATTTCTGAAATATCTGAACATAACTTCAAAAGAAACACAAGTAACGTTAAGTCAGGTAAAGAATTAGGTCGTAACCTAAGTAATCACTTAAGTGCTGACACTGACAAGGTGGTTAAATTTTCTCATCACAATGATTCTCCTTATGAGCACGCAATTCATTTGGTACAAAAAGGGGCTGATGTAAATGATTTGGTTACTACTTGCGGGTTAAGTCAGGGTGAGGCTGATTTAGTCAATTTGTTGCACCGTATTTCAGATATTGGAACTAAAAAGACCTCAAGAACATAATTTTATTTTTTAAAATTATCGGGTACTTTCCCGCTTAACATATAAGCGAATGATATAATTTCGGCTATTGCACGATATAATATTTCTGGGATTTCATCTCCGAGTTCAAGTTTTGATAATAAGGTCACTAAGTCTTTATCCTGATGTAAGGGGATGTTATGTTGTTCTGCTATTTCTATAATTTTAGTCGCAATTTCACCTGCACCTTTTGCAGAAATAGTAGGGGCATCAACCTGGTTATAATGTAGAGCTACGGCTATTGTAGTGGTTTCATTTTTCTTATTCATTAGACTTTTTCATCAAGTATATTAGTTGAATTACTGGTTTCTGCTTTCGGTATATCACCTTTGTTACAACGTATGGTGGAGACACTAATGCCTGAATCTTCCATTTGTTTTTGTAATGATGAAATGTGTTGATTGAAAAGTTGATAGGTATCTTGTTTTTTTGCCCAAACTGTAGCGCCAATTTTATTGTCGCGTAAATATATTTGAACACTGATAAGTCCCAATCTTTCTAAATCAAAGGATAGTGTCACTGACCATTCGTTGTTTTCTTTAGTTTTATTTGAACTATTGTTTTGGCTGAATTTAAACCGAAAAAGATCACTGCCATCTTCACGGCGAATTGGCAAATCAAAAAACCAGTTTGTTTTTGATTGTTCATCAGGGATGAAATGTTGTAATTGGTTGTGTTGAATTTTTGCAAGGCTGGTTTCTATGTTACGTAATAGCTCATTCAGTGCTAAATTTGTGTGTTGGATATTCGCTAAGTTTGTTGGGCTGCGTTGTAATTCATTTAAAGTATGCTGTTGTTTTAGAGTATGTGGTATTAGTGTAGTGTTATTAGTAAGTTGGTTTTTTATAGCACTACTACTGTTTTGTAACGCTAAACTACTTCCAAGTTTTTGAGTAAGTGTAGAGGCTTTATCACTAAGTGAGCTGGATTCTGATAATAATGACCGTATACTTGTCGCTAGTCTTAGTAGTGACGTACGAGTGTCAGTTTTTATGATATTAGAATTGTTTAAAATAGTATTTTGTAACTGTTGTTCTAAAAAAATACCTGAGGACATAAGAGCATTTTTTATACCTGTAGCCGTCTTGATATCGCCAATTCCAGGCAGACGTTGGAAGACAACACGACTTAAATCTAATATCTGTTGTGGAAAGGTCTTATTGAGTTTTGCATTAGGGATGCTTAAATAGTGCAAATTAGATAATAATTGACTCATTGATGTTTGTTTCGGAATGACTACTCGTAAAGCGGCGTTAAGTGTATTCGTTGATTTCATTAATGTATTATTATTATCTAATACATTGAGTGATAGCGGTGGCCCTAGTTTTACTACTTGCAGAGACAGTATTTGTCCTTGTTTCAAGCTTGAGTTTGCTGAAGCTTCCAATGTTATTGATCGTTTCGGTTCAATGAGTTCAAATAACACTTTTTCACTGTTTAACTTCACGACTACGGCTTTTAGTATTTGCCCAGTTTGAAGTTGGTTTATATCCTTGTTTAGCGTTGACGGCTGAGCAGGATAAGAATTTATATTTGGACCTTTTATTTCCACAACGCCTGCCGATACAGTAACTTATAGTTAACTAATAATAGACAAATTAGTATTTTCCATTATATTTTAGTATATGTCACAGAAAAATTATGTCAGAGAATATTGATGCAAAATACGAAAAACTGGTTTATACGACGTAAGTCTGGTCCTATTAAAGGTCCGTTCCCTTCTGGGCAAGTGGAACAGTATTTATTATTGGGACGGTTTGTGATATCCGATGAAGTGAGTTTGGATAAAATTGAATGGAGAAAAATAAGTTCAATTCCACAATTAATTCCAGAGATTCTAGTTGCAGCCAAACACGATGAATCAGCACAACAAAAATTAGCGTCAAAGAAACGTTGGGCTGATGAACGTCGGGGCTTAAATACCGATAAACCTGGTGTTGAACGGCGAAATATTGAAACGAAAGAAACAAATCGACATGACGGCAACGATACTATTATAAAAAAACAAAAAATGTTTATGGCTTATATTCAGATTATAATTGTGTTACTGCTAGTTAGTATTGTGGCATATATGTCATTTCAATATATGCCTGATAATGTTGTTAGTGTTTCCAATTGTTCAGCTGATCCTGAACCGGCGGTAAATTGGACGCATTGTCAAAAAATTGGACTAAAGTTAAAAAATATTGACATGAGTGGAGCAGAGCTTAGTAGTGTGTCTTTTACTGGTGCTTTCTTTTCAAATGTAAAATTTAGTAATGCAAATTTGGCTTACACTGAATTAAGTTTAACAAACTTAAACGAAATAGACTTTACAAATGCGAATTTAATTGGTGCAGTATTGCGAAAAAGTAATTTGTCTTATATTGATTTTTCTCATAGTGACTTACAGTATATTGATTTAACAGGCTCGATAATAGTAAAAACAAATTTTTCCAATGCTAATTTATCGAATGCTATTTGGGTTGATGGCAGAAAATGTGCTAAAAATTCGATTGGTTCTTGTAAGTGATTTAATTTGATTTAATGACTTCTGTTGCGTATCGTTGACATCTCACATCTTTAGACCAAAAGTTTGAACTTAAACCAGCCTTTTCTTTTAATGAATTTATAAATGATTCAGGCGATTTTAATGAATCCCAAACAGAAGGTAGGTAAGTGGCACGGTATTGTCGACATTCAAATATGATGCCGTCAATACCAACGCGTAATTGCGATAATAACTCAGCTTCATCATTAAAAATGATACTTTCAGGAGATGATAATACTGATATTTCAATTTCAAGATGATGGTATTCATCTAATGTTAGTCTGCAAAATCGAGGATCGTTAAATGCTGCTGCATAAGCATTGTAATTAACATCTTTAATTAATGCCTGAGTCGCATTTAACGAACCGATACAACCACGTAAACGTCCATTTAATTGTAAAGTTACAAAACAGGATAAAATCTGCAATAAGTTTTGAGGTGTTTGGCTTATATCGCATTCTAATAAATTTTGATGCTTTAATGCAAATAGAATTGAAGCGTCTACTTGTTGTAATAAAATATTTTTTTCTTCAACGTTGTACATTGTCACGATGGTTGTTCAGTGAAGGAATAGGCACCATAACCGACCACCCGTGTTTTGTCACCCGCGGTATCACCTGAATTTCGTACATCAAGAATCGAGGCTTTTAATTTTTTTGTTTGTGCTATTTTTAACAAGCCATTAATTGGGGTACGACCACAGGCATCGCTATAGTGAATTTTTTCTGGTTGTAGTTTCAGTATAGCTTGACTTGTAAGATCATCATTTTTTGTTGCTGTGTCATAGCTATGAAAGTGACTTAGGTCTGAACTAATGATGATGAACGTTTCACTGCCACCCCAGAGTAAATTAAGTACGGTGGATACATCATTTGAATCACAGTCACCGATGAGTAATGGTACGATGGTAAATTTTCCTAATATACTTTGTAAAAATGGCAGTTGTACTTCGATGCTATGTTCATTTCTGTGGGCTTCATCATGACACTGTATAAAATGTAAATCACTCAGTTTTTTTATAAGAGATTGATTTAGTTCAACTGAGCCAAGTGGTGTATCAAAATAACGTGCAGAAGATGTCGCAATGCCATTGAAGGCAACACGGTGTGCAGGGCCTAAGATAATAATATTTGTTATTGATGTCGAGCGATTTTGTAATTGAGTGTAGCCGCTTGCCGCGATTGCACCTGAATAAATATATCCCGCATGAGGTGCAATAATGGCTTTAGGGTGGTGTACTTCTAAATTGGATGCGTTATTTAAATAATATTCAATTTCAGAGCTTAATGCCATTGCCTCAATTGGATAAAATTGTCCAGCTACTGCTGCTTGGCGGTGGATTAGAGACATGCAATAGTTACCTGTATGGATATTACGTCAATAAAAGATTAGGTATATACTTAATATTATAGTTCACAGAAATAAATGTAAATACAATGTTTATGGCAAACCTTAATACGATTGATGTTGATTATTGGCACTTCTTAGCGGATGGACGAATTCAGTGTGACCTTTGTCCTCGAGCTTGTAAATTAAAAGATGGGCAACAAGGACTCTGTTTTGTGCGAGGTCGCAGTGGGCATTCAATGGTATTAACAACTTATGGTAAATCGAGTGGCTTTTGTATTGATCCTATTGAAAAAAAACCATTAAATCATTTTTATCCCGGAACATCAGTATTATCATTTGGTACTGCTGGTTGTAATTTAGCCTGTAAATTTTGCCAGAATTGGGATATCAGTAAATCGCGTGAAACCGACACCTTAACCGTATCAGCAAGTCCGGATAAAATAGCACAAGTTGCTTTAGAACATGGTTGTCGCAGTGTTGCATTTACCTATAACGATCCTGTTATATTTTTAGAATATGCTATTGATGTAGCTAAAGCCTGTCACGAACGAAACCTTAAAACTGTTGCAGTTACTGCAGGCTATATTTGTGAAAAACCACGGCAAGAATTTTTTAACTATATGGATGCAACCAATGTTGACTTAAAAGCATTTAACGAAAAATTTTACGTTAAGCTAACCGGCTCTCATTTAAAGCACGTACTTGATACTTTAATTTACATAAAACATCATACTGACACTTGGTTAGAGATAACAACATTGTTAATTACGGGTGAAAATGATTCAACAGCGGAGCTGGAACAAATGACACGATGGATTAGTGATAATTTAGGTAATGACGTACCTTTGCATTTCTCAGCTTTTCATCCAGATTGGAAAATGAAGAATTATCCAGTAACTTCATCCGATATAGTGCAAAGAGCTAGAAAAATAGCCTTACAGCAAGGATTGCATTATGTTTATACTGGTAATATTCACGATTATGACGGTTCTAGTACCTATTGTCCTGAATGTAATACTCGAACAATTGGACGAGACTGGTATGTTTTGAGTGATTGGCGCTTAGATAAGACTGGCCATTGCCTGAATTGTGGTACACTCTGTGCTGGACTATTTGAAGAATTTCCGGGTAGCTGGGGAGCTAGGCGAAAAATACTGTCCTGGTAGATTAATAAATTTTTTGTTTGGAAATATATTATTAATAAGTAAATTATATAATGAAAATAAATTGGGTTAGATATTTCAGTATTTTTGTTTTGATTCTTAGTGAAGCAGTATTGGCACAAGCGGATGTTAAAGCGAATGACACAAGTAAGGCTGCAACGGTTATTACCAAGGTAGTTTGGAATGGTTCTGTAGAGTATGGTGTTATTGCCACATCAGGTAATACCAATACTCGAAGTGAAAGTGCTAAAGTCTCGTTACAGTATCAGAAAAATTTTTGGTTGAATTCAACTGCATGGAGCTATTTAAAAGCATCTAATACTGGTGTTATTTCAGCCGAGCAAGCTATTATCAGAAATCATACAAAATTTACAATGAATAATAATGATTATTTATTTCTTACTTTAAATTATGATGCCGATAGATTTTCGGGATTTAGTACCAGAACGTCTGAGGTATTGGGTTATGGTTTTTCAATTATTAAAAAGAATAATATTGATTGGAATGTTGAGCTAGGTGTTGGGGCTAGGCAATCAAAACGAATAGATGGTGAAAAACAAGATAATTTAATTTATAGTTTTGGAACAAATGCATCTTGGAAAATAAATGATAATAGTCAAATTTCAGAAGTATTATTTATGGATAAAGGCAATGATAATACCTATATTGAGTCCTCAAGTACTATTAAGTTAAAAATAAATGGCTCATTATCACTAAACTTAAATCTAAAGATTAAAAATAATTCCAATGTACCAGTCAATATTAAACGTACTGATACTCAAACAACAGTTAATATAGTATATGACTTTTAATCGAAATTTTAATGGGAGTAATTAATGTCTGATATTAATATCGGGATTTTAACTATATCGGATCGAGCAAGCCGAGGAGAGTATGAAGATCTCGGCGGTCCTGCTATGCACAAATGGTTATCAGATAATATCAGTTCCAGCTGGAATGCTGTGAATCGAATTATACCCGACGAACAAACATTAATAGAACAGGAACTGATAAAACTCAGCGATATTGAAAATTGTTGTTTAATAATCACCACAGGTGGTACAGGACCAGCTTTGCGTGATGTCACACCCGAAGCGACTGAAGCAGTTTGTGATAAATTAATGCCAGGATTTGGCGAGCTAATGAGAGCCGAGTCTTTAAAAATTGTTCCGACGGCAATTTTATCGAGACAAATTGCTGGTATTCGTAGTCGAACATTGATAGTGAATTTACCTGGTAAACCATCAGCAATAGCCGATTGTTTAAATGCAGTTTTTCCTGCAATACCTGTTTGTTTACGATTATTAGAGTGGCCAACAATTGAACGTCGAATGTCATCGTCAACCAAGGTATCTTTTAATTTATAATGGCAAATTTAGATGCTGATATTTTGTCAAAACTAAAGCTTGATACGGTACGCTCAGCAGTAGAAACAGGAGCAGAGTGTTTTTCATTGGCTAATTTATTTTTTGGACACGGAACTGCGACCGCCATTGATGAGGCTGCCTATCTTGTTAGTTTTGCGCTGGGTTGTTCACCTGTCATTCCAGAATACGAGATTGAAGCAGTATTAACTGCTTCACAGCGAGAAAAAATTTCAACTTTATTTTTAACTCGAATTAAGGATAAAATACCAGCTTGCTATATTACCAATGAGGCCTGGTTTGCAGGATATCAATTTTATGTTGATGAACGGGTATTAGTACCTCGTTCACCGTTTGCTGAATTAATTGATGATAAATTCAAACCGTGGGTGAGGTGGGATAATAGTAACAAAGTTAAAACTGTATTGGATCTCTGTACTGGAAGTGGTTGTATCGCAATTGCTACAGCATTAGCATTACCTGAGGTTAATGTTCACGCTAGTGATATTTCGAGCGATGCAATACAAGTGGCAAAAATTAATATTGATAATTATGAATTGTTTAATCGAGTGACATTAATACAATCCAATATTTTTGATAAAATAGCACCATTTCAATACGATGTAATTTTAACTAATCCACCTTATGTTGATGCCGAGGACATGTCTAACCTTGAAGATGAATTTTTAGCTGAGCCAAGGTTGGGGCTTGAAGCAGGGGATAACGGTTTGGATATTGTTATACCAATGTTGTCGTCTGCAGGACAATATTTAACGGATACCGGTATTATCATTGTCGAAGTCGGAAATAGCGCCTCTGCATTGCAAGATATGTTTCCCGAAGTACCCTTTACCTGGTTAGAGTTTGAACATGGTGGTGAAGGTGTTTTTTTACTTGATGCAATTCAAGTAAGGAAATACCATCAATTATTCAGTGAAGAGTGTTAATTTAAAAAAATCAATTATAAAATAATTTTAATAAGAGTAATTTATGAAAAGACCAAATACAATTGAAGCCTATATTTACCTCGTGCAATCTGCCCTTGATGATGTCATCGATTTAAAAATGTCAGCCGAATATGATATGGAAGATATGGGCGAAGTAGTTAGTTTTGTTGGTGATTTAGAGAGTGAAGTAAATAAGTTATTGTCTGAATTAAAATCAGGTAACTATAAATTTGCTGATGAAGATTTATCGTTGATGTCCATAGTTAATGCTCAAAATGAATTTATGTTACCATTTAAATCTTTATTTCGACGCATTAATGATACGCATCGAAAAGGTTTAGAAAGTATCTAAATAAGCAAAATCTAAACTGTTTCGACTATTTTATTATAGCCAAGTGTATTGGCTAACTCAAAAAGTGGTTTGGGTTGGCTTAGACTATAACCTTGAACATAATCGATACCTATTTTTTTCAATAATTCATAAATCTTATCATTCTCAACAAATTCTGCTATTGTTTGGATTCCCATCACATGACCTATTTGGTTAATTGATTCGACAAAAGCTAAATCCATTGGATCATCGATAATATCACGAATAAAACCGCCATCGATTTTAAGGTAATCGACAGGTAAGTTTTTAAGATAAGCAAAAGAACTTAAACCACTACCGAAATCATCTAACGCAAATTTACAGCCTATATTTTTGAGTGATGATATAAAATCCATTGCACGTGATAGATTAATTATTGCGCTGGTTTCTGTGATCTCAAAGCAAAGTTGAGATGGATTTATGTTGTTGGCTTTTATCTCCGAGGTTATAAATTTAAGAAAGCTATCGTCACTTAGAGATTGTGCTGAAATATTAATGGCTATAATTCCGTATTGTTGAGCATTGATGGTTTTGAAATAGAGCAAGGTATTTGACACTACCCAACGATCTATCGTGGTCATTAAGTCATAACGTTCAGCCGCCGGTATAAACGCCATTGGTGGAACTATCTTGCCTTCGTCATTTATCATCCGAATTAGAATTTCGATATGGATCGAGGTATTTCTGGAGTGAAGTGGTTCTATAGTTTGAAAATATAATGTAAATTTATCATTTTCCAAGGCATGATTTATTTTATGAACCCACTGCATTTCGCCCTGGCGTTTAATTAATGTGTCATCATTATACTCGTAAACATGAAATCGATTTCTGCCTTCATCCTTGGCTACATAACAGGAGGTATCGGCGGCACTTAATACATTATATAAATTTCCGCTGTGCTTATTTATTCGTACAATTCCAACGCTGAGACCAATGTTAAATGATTTATCGTCCCATACAAATCGAATGTCGTTGATTGCTTTTCGAGTTGTATTAATAATAATTTTTGCTTTATCAAGATTACAGTTTTTTAATAAAATACCAAACTCATCTCCGCCAAGCCTGGCAATTAAATCACTTTCTCGAATTTGACCTCGAAGAGTGACTGCAACTAACTTTAATAATTCGTCACCGGCAAGATGTCCACAGGTATCATTAACAACTTTAAATTGATCTAAATCTAAATAACATAATATATGTTGTTTATCGTTTTTAGACGAATCATTGATAGCTTGTTCTAAACGTTTTTCAAATTCACGACGATTGATTAAACTGGTTAATGAATCATGACTTGCTTGATAACTTAATTGGTTTGATAGTGCACGCATTTCAGTCACATCACGAAATACCAATACTGAACCACTAATACGATTATTGATATCAAAAATGGGAGAAGCCGTATATTCAATTGCAAACTCATTACCGTCATCGCGCATTAACAAACTATGAGAATTTGAATGAATGACTTCAAAGTTTCTCAAAGATAAGGTTACGGGGTTTTCAATCTGTTTAAGATCACTATCTCGAATAAATTGACAAACGTCTTGAATCGATTCGTCCTTGGCATTCAAAAATTTCCAACCGGTTAATTTTTCAGCAACGCTGTTTAATGATTCTATATTGCCATTTAAGTCCGTAGTAATGACACCATCACCAATTGAGTGGAGTGTTACTATTGCGCGTTCTTTTTCTTTGTTTAAACTGGTTTCAGATATAATTGTTCGACGAATGAGTAATATTGCAACAATTAACACGATTAGAAAGATTGACAGTGCAAGATAGAGTATTTTTTTTCGAGTTGTATTAAATCCTTGTTTTGCTTCGTTTACAAATTTTTCATCGGAACGTTCTTGTATTCGTTGTAGTTGCGTTAAAATATTAAAAACTTCATTTTGCTTTGGTATTGCCTGATATAACAATAAATCGTGTGCAATTTGATAGTTTTCTAATGTGGCATATTCAGTAATCTGTCTTTGGAGTGGTACAACCTCATTAATTGTAAAGTTGCCTTGTTTGTCTAATAGCCGTAATTCTTGCTCTGAGAGTTTCATGCTCATGAGTTGGCGACGTGCTTCAACAAACAGGCCTGCATGTCTGTTAAATTCCATGAATGCATCATCACGCGTAAATGGTTCGGTCTCAATGACCATGCGCATCAATGCTACGGTTCGATCACGCGCTGCAGTGCGCATTTTATTAACGAGCTGGGTTTTTGTGTTATTATCATTAACAATAACGTCAATATTATCAATATCTTGTTGAATACGATTAAGTGATATGGTGGTTAAAATGACCATCAAAATAATGATCAACGTAAATGCAAGGCTGTGAGTTGTTATGGTTTTGTTAATTTGTAAGCCCAATTTTATTAAACCTTTGTTGTATTTTGTGTAAACACACTTTAAAATCAATGACTTGTTATAGTTTTCGGAAGTCGAAACAACTTCTGTACCATCCGTGTATCATCCGAGTAATATCTAGTAATATAGTGTATCTACCTAGAGCGTTTGCTCCTAGGTTTATATTGGAATTAATCGATGTTTTCACTAAAAAACATCACTAGATTATGCTGTTTGGTCACGTAATAGCCACTAAAGAAACATTAAATTATGTCAGGAAATTCAATAGGTAAACTATTTACCGTTACAAGTTTTGGGGAAAGTCATGGTCTGGCCATTGGGTGTATAATTGATGGCTGTCCACCCGGGCTTGAGTTAACCGAGGCGGATCTTCAAAATGATCTTGAACGTCGTCGTCCAGGGAAAACCCGGCATACGACACAACGCCGAGAACCTGACGCGGTTAAAATACTATCCGGTATTTTTGAAGGGGTAACTACTGGTGCACCTATTGCGTTAATGATTGATAATGTGGATCAGCGTTCAAAAGATTATTCAGAAATTGCAAACACTTTTCGTCCTGGACATGCAGATTATACTTACCAACAAAAATTTGGTATTCGTGATTATCGTGGTGGAGGGCGATCCTCTGCTCGAGAAACAGCAATGCGAGTTGCTGCAGGGGCTGTCGCTAAAAAATATTTATCTGATCAATACAATATCACTATTAATGGTTATATGGCCCAGTTAGGTCCAATTTCATATGACACTTTTGATTGGGATCAAGTTGAAGAAAATGCTTTTTTCTTTCCAGATGCAAATAAAATTGATGAGCTGGAAAGCTATATGGATGCGTTACGGAAAGAAGGAAACTCCATCGGCGCTCGAATTAACGTTGTTGCCAAAGGTGTACCACCTGGTCTTGGTGAACCCATATTCGATCGACTTGATGCGGAGATAGCGCACTCAATGATGTGCATTAATGCGGTTAAAGGGGTTGAAATTGGTGCCGGCTTTGATTGCGTGACACAAAAAGGCACTGAACATCGCGATGAAATTACTCCAGAGGGGTTTTTGAGTAATCATGCCGGTGGTATTCTTGGTGGTATTTCATCTGGACAAGATATTGTTGTGAGTATTGCACTAAAGCCTACATCAAGTCTTCGGTTACCGGGGCGCAGCATTAACAAACAAGGTGAGCCTATTGAAGTTGTTACTAAAGGCCGTCATGATCCCTGTGTTGGTATACGTGCAACACCAATTGCCGAGGCAATGTTAGCGATAACAATTTTAGATCATATGTTACGTCATCGTGGCCAGAATATGGATGTCACTTCTGAAACTCCAATCGTACCGGCTGGAAAATCGTAATTAAGAACCAGTGAATACCTCAAAAACTGCAGTACCCTATTGGAAATTATCCGGCTTTTATTTTTTCTATTTTGCTAGCCTGGGCGCAATGCTGCCGTACTGGAGTGCCTATTTATTTTCACTAGGTCTGGATGCGCGCTCCATTGGTGAATTAATTGCTATTTTAATGCTGACAAAAATAATTTCGCCTAATGTTTGGGGCTGGATTGCAGATCACACGGGTAAACGAATGGCAATTGTGCGGTTCGGTTCGTTATGTGCGGTATTCACATTTGTGGCGATTTTATTTGTAAGCTCGTACTGGTGGATAGCAATTGTCATGCTAGTGTATAGTTTTTTTTGGAATGCGACTTTACCGCAATTTGAAGCAACAACATTCTCTCATTTAGGATCAAAGGTTAATCAATACAGTAGTATTCGATTATGGGGCAGCATTGGATTCATTATCTCTGTTTGGATCTTGGGTCTGTCAATTGAATATTGGGGAGTGGCAATTGTTCCGTATTCATTGCTGGTATTATTTATTAGTATTTGGTTGATGAGCTTGGTGGTACCGGAGTCAGCAGCAGGCCATTTAGCGCTGGATCACGAGCCATTAGCAGCTATATTAAAACGACCTGCAGTTGTTGGGTTGCTATTAAGCTGTTTTTTAATGCAAGCAAGTCACGGTGCTTATTACGTATTTTATACACCCTATATGAATGATCATGGTTATAGCATGACGAGTATTGGCAGTTTGTGGGCACTTGGTGTTGGCGCTGAAGTATTAGTATTTATGTTAATGAATCGCTTATTACATCAATACAGTTTACGAAATTTAATATTGTTTAGTTTAGTAATTGCAGTGATACGTTGGGTATTGCTAGCCATTTTTGTCGAGCAGATCTATGTAATAGTTCTAATACAATTATTTCATGCGTCAACTTTTGGAATTTTTCATGCTGCTGCAATTCATTTAATTCATATTTATTTTCCAGGGCGACATCAAGGTAAAGGGCAAGCTTTATATAGCAGCATTAGCTTTGGCGCAGGTGGTGCGCTCGGAAGTTATGTTAGCGGTGTTAGTTGGGATAGTATTGGTAGTGATTATACATTTTTAATGGCATCACTAATGGCATTATTAGGATTAGTTATTTCGTTTTTGTATGTTAAAGATAAAAGTGAAACATAATTAAATAAATTTATTTTGTGGTAATGAGTAGTACTAGATAGGATTTAAACAGCGATGAGCGAAAATAAAAGAGTAGGATTTGTAAGTTTGGGCTGTCCAAAAGCCTTGGTTGATTCAGAACAAATAATCACACAATTGCGGGCAGAAGGGTATGTTATTAGCCCTAGTTATAATGATGCTGATCTTGTTGTTATTAATACCTGTGGATTTATTGATGCCGCTGTTGAAGAGTCAATTGAAACTATTGGTGAAGCTCTTGCTGAAAATGGTAAAGTTATTGTTACCGGCTGTCTTGGAGCAAAAGGCAGCATCGTTAAAGATAAATTTCCTCAGGTCTTGGCTGTCACTGGGCCACATGCAAAAGATGAAGTGATGCAGGCAGTTCATCAACATTTACCGATGAGCAATGATCCATTTATTAGTTTAATTCCGCCACAAGGAATTAAACTAACGCCAAATCATTATGCCTATTTAAAAATCTCTGAAGGTTGTAATCACCGTTGTAGTTTTTGTATTATTCCGTCATTGCGCGGTGATTTGGTCAGCCGGCCAATTTCTGATGTATTGACCGAAGCCGAAAATTTAGCAAAGGCAGGAGTAAAAGAATTATTGGTTATTTCACAAGATACCAGTGCCTACGGCGTTGATGTGAAATACAAACCCGATTTTTGGAAAGGCCAACCAGTAAAAACCTCAATGCAAGAATTGGTTCAAGCTTTAGCTCAATTTGGTATTTGGGTGCGCTTGCATTATGTTTATCCTTACCCTCATGTTGATAATGTTATTCCATTAATGGCTGATGGCAAGTTGTTACCTTATTTGGATATTCCATTTCAACACGCCAGTCCTCGAATTTTAAAAGCCATGAAACGACCTGCAAGCAGTGAGAATACGCTAGAACGTATTTCAAAGTGGCGCTCTATTTGTCCTGATATTAATTTACGAAGTACTTTTATTGTTGGATTCCCTGGAGAAACTGATAGTGACTTTGAGCAACTACTCGATTTTTTACAAGTAGCACAACTTGATCGAGTGGGTTGCTTTACGTACTCGGCAGTTGATGGTGCAAAAGCGAATGAACTCGATGGTGCCGTACCAGAGGAACTCAAAAAAGAACGTTTAGAGCGTTTTATGACCTTGCAAGCTGAAATAAGTAGAACTAAATTACAATCAAAAATTGGTAGTACACAAACGGTTATTGTAGATCAGGTTTCTAGTGAGCAAATAATTGCTCGCAGTGTTGCGGATGCACCTGAAATTGATGGTCTGGTTTATATTGATAATAACTCGGGCACTAGTGAATCGACGCAATCAAATTTACGTCCAGGCGATTTTTTGGCGGTCAAAATTACACAAGCCGATGAACACGATTTAAATGCAAAGATAATATAAATTTTAGCGGATCGCTCTGCTAATTAGTAAGTTAACTTTGGCTTGTTGTCGTTATTCTTGTTCTGTTTTTTTACTAAATCGTTCTTGCAGGAATTTCAATGTTGAAATATCCAGTTCTTGAGATTGAGTAGGGTCGTTCGCCAAACTTTCATCAACAATTAATTCGATTGTGGTAAATCGATCTCCTGTTGATTTATCGAGGCGATAGCGAACACAGACCAGCTTATTACCGTAAAGTTTAACGTATCTTTTTGTCCCATTGACACCGGGACTTAGTGTTTTGATAACTTCCATAGTGTTAAGTGTACCGCAAAGAAAAACTGAAAACGAATTCTTTTAACAGCTTGGTTACGGAATGAGCTGTTTTTGTAAAATTTTATGCATTGCTGTCGCTGCATTTGATAATGTCCGTTTAGAATGCCACACAATTCCAAGTTGACGAGCTATATTCAATCCTTTAACGTTTATGGTGATTATGTCACTGGTGAGCATTTTATTTGGCAAAATACTCCAACCTAGACCAACACTGACCAACATATTAATGGTTTCTAAGTAATTGGTTGTTAAGCTGACTTTTAGTTCTACTTGTTGCTTGGTCATGGCGTGTTCGATAATTTCTCTGGTAAAAGTGCCCAGCGCGGGCAAAACGGCTTTGTATTGCGCTAATTGCTTGATAGACACAGACTCTAATTTAGCTAATGGGTGTTCTGTATTGACTATTACCGAGAGCGGATCAGCCCATATCAATTTTGTGTGAATATCTTTTATCGTACCAAGCGGTAATGTGACTAACGCCATTTCCAGATTGCCTTGAACAATTTCACGACAAGCTGCTTCAGAGTCCATGAATTGCAAATCCAAATCAACATTAGGGTAAATGCTCGTAAATTGATTTAATGCAGGCGGGAATCGATGTAGACCGATATGGTGGCTAGTTCCAATGGATAGCTTGCCTGATATGTCGGTGGATAAGTTACTAACCACACGTTTACAATCATCAATATCCAATACCAGCTGATGTGCGCGAGGCAAAAGTGCAATTCCAGCTTCGGTAAGTGAAATTTTACGATTAATGCGATCAAATAACCGTGCATTTAATTCATATTCTAAACTGGCAATCCGCTTACTAATAGCGGGTTGGGTTAAAAACAGATTTTCTGATGCTAATGAAAATGATCTATATTTCGCTACCGCAACAAAAGCTTGAAGATTTGCAATATCCATAATTTCACTCGTTTTTTTTGTCTGATATGTATAACTTATTTTCATATAATACATGAAAATTATGAATTTGAGTAATATTGAGTTTGAGATTATTATTAGTTCCAATAGTTAGGAGGACACATAAATGACAACTAAAACTTTATACGATAAATTGTGGGAACTTCATGTAGTACGTGATAATGGCGATGATACCGCGTTAATTTATATCGACCGTCATTTAGTCCATGAAGTGACTTCGCCTCAGGCCTTTGAAGGTTTGAGAATAGCGGCACGTTCGGTGTGGCGCAAAGAGACCAATTTAGCGACACCGGATCATAATGTGCCAACAACGGCACGTGAAAAAGGCATTGAAGACCCAGTATCACGTCTCCAGGTTGAAACACTGGATAAAAATTGCAGTGATTTTTCGATCACAGAATTTACCATGAATGATCCACGGCAAGGTATTGTGCACGTCATAGGTCCTGAACAAGGCGCAACTTTACCCGGCATGACCATTGTGTGTGGCGACTCTCATACCTCGACACACGGTGCTTTAGGAGCATTAGCTTTTGGCATCGGAACTTCAGAAGTGGAGCATGTACTTGCAACACAGTGTTTAGTTTTGAAAAAATCCAAATCAATGTTAGTTAAAGTGAATGGCATAGCAAACGATTTTGTTACGGGCAAAGATCTTATTCTTGCGATTATTGGAAAAATAGGAACGGCTGGCGGCACGGGGTATGCAATTGAATTTGCTGGTGATGCTATAACGGCATTGTCAATTGAAGGACGTATGACTTTATGTAACATGGCAATTGAAGCCGGCGCGGGTGCGGGTATGGTAGCGGTGGATCAAAAAACCATCGATTACGTTAAAGGCCGACCTTATTCACCAACGGCTAGCTGGCAACAGGCGGTAAGCCACTGGAATACCTTGCACAGCGATAGTGGTGCAAAATTTGATAAAGTTGTCGAACTTAATGCACAAGACATCCAGCCCCAAGTGACATGGGGTACATCACCTGAAATGGTGGTCGCTATTAATGCAGTGGTACCGGATCCAAAACAGGAGTCCGATGCAACTAAAAGTGAAGGTATGCAAAATGCACTGGACTATATGGATTTAACTGCAAATACACCGATCAATGAAATAATGTTGGATAAAGTGTTTATAGGTTCATGCACGAATGCTCGAATTGAAGATTTACGTGCTGCCGCCGCTGTCGCTAAAGGCCGGCACGTTGCGAATAATATTAAGCTTGCGATGGTGGTTCCGGGCAGTGGTCTGGTAAAACAACAAGCTGAAGCTGAAGGACTGCATACGGTATTTATTGAAGCCGGTTTTGAATGGCGTGAACCGGGTTGTTCGATGTGTTTAGCGATGAATGCGGATAAGTTAGAACAAGGTGAACGTTGCGCTTCAACATCGAATCGAAATTTTGAAGGCCGGCAAGGCAAAGGTGGTCGAACACACTTGGTCAGCCCCTCTATGGCAGCAGCAGCAGCTATCACAGGGCATTTTATTAACGTTCAAGACATATAAGTTAAAAGAGATAATTTGAAATGGATAAATTTATAAAGTTTAGCGGAATTGTTGCACCGATGGATCGCGCCAATGTTGATACTGATGCAATTATTCCAAAGCAATTTCTTAAATCAATTAAACGCAGTGGTTTTGGCCCTAATTTATTTGATGAATGGCGTTACCTCGATATCGGTGAACCCGATGCGGATAATAGTAATCGACCATTAAATAATGATTTTGTATTAAATCAGGCACGTTATAAAGATGCACAAATCTTGATTGCACGAGATAATTTTGGTTGCGGCTCAAGCCGAGAACATGCGCCGTGGGCATTACTAGATTATGGTTTTAAAGTTATAATAGCACCAAGTTATGCTGATATATTTTTTAATAATTGTTTTAAAAACGGCATACTTCCTATTGTGTTAGAGCATAAAATTATTGATAGCTTATTCGCTGATGTTACTAAAAATACCGGTTTAACTTTAGCGGTAGATTTAACTGCACAGACTTTAACAAGTTCAGTCAATGAAACAGTCATTTCATTTGAAGTTGATGCGTTTCGTAAAAAACGCCTGCTTGAAGGTCTTGATGATATTGCTTTAACATTACAATATGCTGATGAAATAACACAATATGAACAGAAACAACAAAATATAACACCCTGGATGTTTTAAAGTTTAAATAATTACAGTGAATAAGATTAAAGGATATTTATATGAGTAAAAAAATATTATTATTACCGGGTGATGGTATTGGTCATGAAATTGTAGCCGAAGCTGAAAAAGTGTTGCGCTGTCTTCAAAAAGAATTTGCGTTAAATATTGAGTTAGAATCCGCCTTAGTCGGTGGTAGTGCTTATGACGAATACGGTTCACCACTACCAGCGCAAACTCTTGAGCTAGCGAAACAAGCCGATGCATTATTGCTGGGTGCTGTTGGAGGTTATAAATGGGAAAATCTAGATATCGCGGTACGACCTGAAAAGGGTTTGCTTGGTTTGCGCGCTGAACTGGATTTATTTGCCAATTTAAGACCTGCTATTTTATATCCTCAGCTTGCTAGTGCTTCAACATTAAAAGATGACGTTGTCTCAGGTCTGGATATTATGATTGTGCGTGAGTTAACCGGCGGCATTTATTTTGGCCAACCACGCGGAATTCGGACGCTTGAAAATGGTGAACGTCAAGGTTTCAATACCTTAATTTATAAAGAAAGCGAAATTACGCGTATCGGTAAGGTTGCTTTTGATATTGCAGGAAAGCGTAATAAACGACTGTGTTCAGTTGATAAGGCTAATGTTTTAGAGTGCACTGAACTGTGGCGCGAAGTGATAACAACTTTGGGCAAGGACTATTCAGACATCGAGCTTAGTCATATGTATGTCGATAATGCGGCAATGCAATTAGTACGTGAACCAAAACAATTTGATGTGATGGTAACAACCAATATGTTTGGTGATATTCTTTCAGATACCGCAGCAATGTTAACAGGTTCCATTGGAATGTTACCGTCTGCGTCATTAGATATAAACAGTAAAGGCATGTATGAGCCGATTCATGGTTCAGCACCGGATATCGCAGGTAAGAATATAGCTAACCCACTGGCAACTATTTTATCAGTTGCAATGATGCTGCGTTATACGCTTGATGAAAAGGCAATGGCTGATAAAGTTGAAGCTGCTGTTAAAATAGTTTTGGATAACGGATTGCGTACCCAAGATATTTTCACAGAAGGAAGTAATAAGGTAAGCACGTCTGAAATGGGCAATGCAGTAGTTTCAGCTTTAGTTTAGTTTTATAAAAAAATTAAATTAACAAAATTTTAAGAGGATTGAAGTAATGAAAAGGGTAGGTTTTGTAGGGTGGCGAGGCATGGTTGGCTCAGTTTTGATGCAACGAATGATCGACGAAAAAGATTTTGAAATAATTGATCCTGTATTTTTTAGTACTTCCCAGGTAGGCTTAAATGGTCCTGATGTTAGTAATAATGTACCTACTTTAAAAGATGCAAATGATATTAACGTACTAACAGAAATGGATATTATTATTTCCTGTCAGGGTGGCGATTATACGAAAGCGACGTATAGCCAGTTGCGTGATGCCGGCTGGGACGGCTTTTGGATCGATGCGGCTTCAACGTTACGAATGGCAGAGGATAGCGTTATTGTGCTCGATCCTGTTAACTTAACGGTTATTGAAAATGCACTTTCTGATGGTGTTAAAACTTTTGTTGGTGGTAATTGTACTGTTAGTTTAATGCTAATGGCGATGGGCGGATTATTTAAAAACGATTTAGTAGAATGGGTAACGCCGATGACGTACCAGGCCGCGTCGGGTGGTGGTGCACAACATATGCGCGAACTTTTAAATCAAATGGGCGCGGTGCGTGATTCTGTAAAAAGTTTATTAGACGATCCTGCCAGTGCCATTTTGGAAATTGATAAATCGGTATCTCAATTTATTCGTAGTGAAAAATTCCCTAAAGATAACTTTGGCGTGCCGCTTGCAGGTAGTTTAATACCGTATATAGACAGCCAATTAGACAGTGGTCAAAGTCGTGAAGAGTGGAAAGCTCAGGCAGAGACAAATAAAATTTTAGGCTCAAGTGCAACACCAATCCCGATTGATGGTTTGTGTGTGCGAGTCGGCGCAATGCGTTGTCACTCACAAGCGTTAACAATTAAATTAAAAAAGCAAGTAGCGATATCAGAACTCCATGAAATTTTGGCAGCAGCTAATGACTGGGTTAAAGTCATTCCCGATGATAAGGAAATGACAATGCAAGAACTGACTCCTGCAAAAGTTACAGGTACTTTAAATGTCCCTATTGGTCGAATACGACAGTTGTCAATGGGACCCGAATACATTTCGGCCTTTACAGTTGGTGATCAATTGTTATGGGGTGCAGCTGAACCGTTGCGACGAATGTTACGGATCATTTTAGCGGGCTAATTGTAGGATATTTGAACAAGTCGGCAATATTAATGACGTTAAAGTTAAGTATTGCTGACTTTAGTTGCTATTTGTGAACAATTACCTTGCTAAAATTAGTAAAAAGTCATGTTATTGCATTCGTAAGATAGCTAACTATTATAATAATTAATGTGATATTACAAATTACAAGTTATTTACAGTTTTTTATTCTGCTGCCGACAATTAGTATTGAAAAATGGCTTATACTCGATAATTTGGGTTAATTAGATTAAGTTTTGTAATATTTCTTTTATAAGCTATAGTTACGGTACAATTGTAATGATAATTCGAGCTTTTGTAGTTCAAGTATATGAGTCTATGAGAAAAAATATGATTTTTGACTGTAAGTCAATAAAGACCAATCCGTACACAGTTCTGTGGGGAAAAGAAATGTTTCATAAAACCACAAAAATTTTATGTCTATTATTAATTGCATTAATGCCAATTAATGCCCATGCTTTAGGATTTGGCAAAATTAAAACTAATTCGGCATTAAATGAAATAATGGATGCCGAAATTCCACTGTTGTCTGCAACAAAGGCGGATATTGGAAGTTTGGAAATTAAGCTTGCGACACAAGAAGTGTTTCAACGCTTTGGTACTGAACGTCCAAATCTTTTAACGTTACTAAAATTTGAAGTGAAACAACGCAGTGGCTTATCATTTATTAAGATAACGTCAAAACGTGCGATACGTGAACCATTTTTAGACTTCTGGTTAGAAATGAATTCAAAAAATGAGCGTATTATAAAAAACTTCGTGGTTCTTCTTGATCCACCACATTTGAAACAGCCTGATGCAGTCAGTGTTGTTGAAACACCTGTTGCTGCGGTTGTTGAACCTGAACCCATTATTGACGAGGCTGTTAGTGAGCCTCAGGCATCGCCATTCACCGATCCTGAACCATCCATTCTTGATGAGCCAGTCATTACTGATAGCGCACCTGAAGAAGCATTATTCCCTGAAGATGCAGCAACTAAAGAATCCGAACTAGAACCAATAGCTGATGTTGATCTAGAGCCGCTTGCGCCTCAAGATTTGATTGAAGAACCAATCGAGCCTGCGACTGAAGCTTCTGATCTCGAAGCACAAACATTAGCAACTGAAGAACCAGAATTAGAACCCATAGAAGCCGAAGCTTCATTAGATCCTATTCTCGACACTGAGCCACTAGTGCCTATAACCGATGAAGTAGCCTTAAATGACGTTCCAGATGATAGCCAGGCTGAGTCATTTGCAAGTGATGATGGTTTGTTTCCACGAATTCCTCTGGAGGAGTTTCAAGAACCAACTGATGAACAGTTTGATGCGGAAGCACCAATTTCTGAGCAAGCACTCGATCCTGAGATAAGTGATCCTATTGATGAATCAATGGAGCCAGGAGAAACGGAATCATTAGTGGTTGACGCAGAAGAAGAAAATGCTCCGGTTGGTGATTTAAATTACGGTATCACTAAGAAGAACGATAATTTATGGCAAATATCTGAAAAATTACGAGCCGGTAACTCTTCTGTCACGGTATATCAAATAATGATGGCATTACTACAAAGTAATCCAGATGCATTTATTGATAATAATGTTCATCGTTTAAAAATCGGCCATGTGTTACGGATAGAAGATCAAGGCTTGTTAACACAAATGACGCGCTCACAAGCAGCTCAAATGT
>CAYQUC010000018.1:0-50554 GCA_964420605.1 uncultured Thioalkalispiraceae bacterium
CATGAGTCATGAAATTAGAACACCAATGAACGGTGTTTTGGGTATGATGCAATTATTACTGGAGACAGAATTATCAAATGAACAACGTGAATACGTTAATGTAATGAGTAATTCAGGACAGGCACTACTTGAAATAATTAATGATATTTTAGATTTTTCTAAAATGGATGCTGGGCAATTAAAAATTGATGCAATTAATTTTGATTTAGAGCAAACATTGTTTAATGTTATTCAATTATTCTCCCAGAAAGCACAAGAAAAAAACATACATATTATTTTTAATTACAGTCTTGAATGCCCAAAATGTGTTCTGGGTGATCCAAATAGAATTCGTCAAGTTGTCATGAATCTTGTGGGTAATGCCTTAAAGTTCACTGAGCAAGGCCATATTTATGTTTTTGTAAAGCAGGTTCATAAAGTTGCAGCAGCTTGTACCTTTAAAATAACGGTACAAGATACTGGCGTTGGTATTTCTGAAAAAGCGCTTCCAACATTATTTGATTCATTTACTCAAGCGGATTCATCAACTACTCGGCACTACGGTGGTACTGGTTTAGGTTTGGCTATTAGTAAACAGCTTGTTGAACTAATGTCTGGCGAGCTTGGCGTTAGCAGCGAGCTGGATGTTGGATCAACATTTTGGTTTTTGTTAGTTTTGGACGATCAGGATCAAAACCAAAACGATGTATTTGTCGATGAAATAATTGAAGAGACTAAAGTTGTCATTGTGGATTATTATGATTTTAGTCGCGAGCAACTCAAGATCCAATTATCTGGATTAGGTGCACAGGTGTGTGCCGTTAGTACATGTCAAGAGGCCTTGGACAGGCTTGTACAAGATCAGCACAGTGACAACAGTCAAGAACATTTTGATGCACTGATAATTGATCAAACACTGGTTGATAATGAGGTGTTTGATGTTATTGCTAAAATTCGTTCTAACGAAACAATATCAAATTTGGGTATTATATTATTAAGTTCGCAACTTAATGCTGGTGATGCCAAAAGATTTAAAGACGCGGGTGGCAATGCCTATTTTACTAAACCAGTTTTAAACTCAGTACTATATCAGGCCATCAATGCGGTCTCTGCGCAAACACCGTTTGAGCAACAGCCGTTGATTACAGTGCATACTTTAAACGGAGCCGTTAAGACAGAAATTGTGACACAGCAAAAGATTCATGGTTTGGTATTAATTGTTGAAGATAATGAGGTTAACACACTTGTTATTCAAACCATGTTAGCGCGTTTTGGCATTGATAGTATCGCGACGAGCAATGGCCAGCTTGCTATTTCAAGTTGGTCTGATAATACGTTTGATTTAATTTTGATGGATTGCCAAATGCCGGTATTAGATGGTTATCAGGCGACGGCAGAAATTAGAAAAATTGAACAGCAACAGCATCAAACTCGCATTCCAATTATTGCGCTCACTGCAAACGTGATGTTGGGTGATAAAGAAAAATGTTTATCAGCGGGAATGGATGATTTTTTAGCAAAACCCATCGAAAAAAATGCCTTAGAATCCATGCTTCATAAATGGTTAAACCGAGACAAAAACAACGAACTCGATTTAAGCAAAAATACCAACAAATCGGTCATCAAGCAATTGCAATCCA
The DNA here is from genome assembly GCA_964420605.1 of uncultured Thioalkalispiraceae bacterium. GTDB lineage: Bacteria > Pseudomonadota > Gammaproteobacteria > UBA6429 > Thiohalophilaceae > CAYQUC01. Next base: position 1,620 of record CAYQUC010000018.1, read on the forward strand.
CTATTGATATGTCAAAAGTGCAAGAATTAAATGAATTAATGGGGGGGGCAATGGCCGAGTTGGTTAATACCTATTTGAGCATGAGCTCACAAGCGCTCGATAAGTTACAATCGGCAGTGGTACTTACCGACAGCGTTGAAATACAGCAATTAGCGCATAATTTGAAAGGCGCATCAGGTAATGTTGGCGCGGTGTGCGTGATGCAACTATCAAGTAAAATAGAACAAATGGCCATGGAACAACAACTTGATGGCGTTGATCAAATAATTGATGAATTATTACAGACATTTGCCGCAACCAAGCAAGAATTAAAAGCGGTTATTGCTAAATAACAGTCTTGGCACTGTAATCTAGTTTTTAAATCGTGCAAACCTAAAATCGCTTACAGTTCATCATGTTATTCACATATTGCGGCCAAAACTAGCCAAAAATTTAACAGTTGTTCTAGTGTGGTTTAAAGGCCAAACTATTTGACTAAATCCATCGAAACAAGGCCGCTTTTGGCTACTTTTTAGACATAGTTCATTGCAAGCCAATCTGAAATCCGATAGCCTTAGCACACCATTTTTGTTACAAAATTGAATCCGTACGACATTAAAATTATGCAGTCCCTACAGACAAAGGAATTGAATTTTTCGAGCCAGGACTGGCAACTATCAGTGCAACAACTGTGTTGTTTCCGTGATGATCGTGAATTATTTCGAGATTTAAACTTTACTCTAGACTCTGGCCAGGCTTTATTCATTGAAGGCCGTAATGGTTCTGGCAAAACCTCGCTCATTCGTATTTTAACCGGATTACGCCAAGCAGAAAGTGGTGAGGTGATATGGTGTGGTGAAAATATTAACCGTTTAGGCCATGAGTATTGCCGTCATTTTGTGTATGTTGGGCATTTAAATGGTGTAAAAGAAAACCTCACCGTGCTTGAAAACTTAAAAATGGCACGTGTATTAGGGCAAACATCATCCGGTTTATCGTTAGAAGATGCACTAGAACAAGTCCACTTAACTCATTTTGAAGAATCCATGGTACATACCTTGTCTGCTGGTCAGCATCGACGTTTAGCGTTGGCTCGAATGTTGGTTATCGGTAGCCCGTTATGGATTATGGATGAACCTTTCACCGCGCTGGATAAATACGGCGTGGAATTATTCGAGAGCTTATTAAAAACACATACCGATAATGGTGGAATGGCCGTGATGACTTCACACCATGAAATGAATTTACAGGATGTTGACGTGAAGGTTTTAACGCTAGGCAAATGACACATACTTCATATATTTCAGTATTTTACCACTTATTACGACGTGATTTATTACTCGGATTTCGACGGCCGGCTGAGTTAGTGAATCCTATTTTGTTTTTCACCATTGTAATTATCCTCTTTCCGCTTGGAATTGGACCCAAAACCAACCTGTTGATGGTGATGTCCCCCGGCGTTATTTGGGTTGCCGCACTGTTATCGGCGTTATTATCACTCGAAAGCATGTTTCGTTCCGATTTTGAGGACGGGTCGCTTGAACAATTGGTACTTAGTCCTCATCCTGTGGCCTTATTAGTGTTAGCAAAAGTATCTGCACATTGGTTGATGACGGGTCTGCCACTCGTGTTAGTATCACCATTACTAGCTGTATTTTTGGGTATGCCCTCAGAAGGTATGGGGATATTGGTGTTGACCTTGTTACTGGGCACGCCGGTGTTAACCTTGATCGGCGCGATTGGTGTGGCATTAATTATTGGGCTGCGAAATGGTGGTATTATTTTATCGCTATTGGTTTTACCGCTGTATGTGCCAGTGTTGATATTTGCTACCAGCGCGATTGATGCGAGTATTTCAGGATTTCCTGTGACTGCTCAGTTATATATGATGACTACATTTTTAATATTAGCAATTACTTTGGCACCGTTTCCAATAGCGGCATCTCTCAAGATAAGCCTTAGTTAAGCTAAAGGTGTTTAAATTACGATGATGAAATTATTACTTAAGTACTACCACATGTTGTCTTCACCGCCACATTTTTACCGTCTCTCCGGTAAATGGCTCCCTTGGTTAACTGTGATTACCGTCGGTTTATTTGCTTATGGACTTTATGGTGGACTCGTCGTAGCACCTGTCGATTATCAACAAGGCGACAGTTATCGGGTTATCTTTATTCATGTTCCGGCAGCCTGGATGTCGATGTTCATTTACGCCGTGATGGCTGTGTGTGGTGGCATTGTGCTGATTTGGCGTATGAAGCTAGCTGAAGTAATGCTTATTAGTAGCGCTCATATTGGCGCTGGTATTACGTTTTTAGCCTTGGTTACTGGCTCAATTTGGGGCAAGCCAATGTGGGGCACTTGGTGGGTTTGGGACGCACGGTTAACCTCTGAGTTATTATTATTATTTTTGTATTTTGGTGTGATTGCATTATATAGCTCCATTGAAGATAAACGGACTGCAGCAAAAGCGGTTGCGATTTTGGCTTTGGTTGGGGTGGTTAATCTACCAATCATTCACTATTCAGTCGAATGGTGGAATACTCTGCATCAAGGCACCACCGTGTCAATGACCAAAGGTTCAAAAATGTCGACCAGTATGCTTATACCATTATTGGTCATGGCGACCGCATTTAAATTTCATTATATAATCGCCCTATTAATGCGCGCACGAAACGAGTTACTCGAACGTGAAGTAAATAGTAAATGGGTTACTGAACTTGTGGAGAAATCATGAGTCAAATATCAGAGTTCTTACATATGGGTGGGTATGCCGGCTATGTCTGGTCTTCTTACGGAATTACGGCGGTAATTCTTATTTGGCAGGTTTTTGGGCCAGTCATTCAACGTAAGCAAATTATAAAAAAATTAGCACGTAAAATTAAACGACAGAAGGTGAACATATGACTCCAGTACGTAAACGACGTTTAATGATGGTGGGTTTATTAGTGTTAGGGGTATCAGCCGCTGCCGCTGTTGCATTGCAAGCACTCAATGAAAACATCAATCTGTTTTATACCGCATCTCAAGTACATGCAGGTGAAGCGCCACAAGGTCGCTCGATTCGTCTCGGCGGAATGGTGGTTGAATGTTCTGTTAAACATGCAAGTGAAGGTAATTCACTGAATGTGAACTTTGACCTTACCGATAACGCAGAAACTGTCACCGTTGCTTATGATGGTATTTTGCCAGACTTGTTTCGTGAAGGTCAGGGCATTGTCGCAACCGGTAAAATTAATGAGCAAGGCACCTTTGTTGCCGATGAAGTGCTTGCTAAACACGATGAAGAATACATGCCACCTGAAGTGGCAGCAACAATGAAAAAAGCAAAAGACGAAAAGCTCGCCACAAATGAAGCAGGGCAAGCGAAAAAAGCCAAGAAAAATTGTCAAGGAGTGAGTTAATGGTACCTGAAATTGGACATTTTGCATTAATACTGGCGTTATGTATTGCATTAGTGCAAGCAATCTTGCCAATGATTGGCGCACAAACAAATCGTTACAACTGGATAGCCGTGGCACGACCTGCTGCCTACACACAATTAGCAGCATTGATAGTATCGTATGGTTGTTTAACTTATGCTTTTTTGGTGCACGACTTTTCGGTATTGTACGTTGCGAATAATTCAAATAGTCACTTACCAACACAGTATTTAGTTTCTGGTGTGTGGGGCGCGCATGAAGGCTCGTTATTATTGTGGGCCTTGGTATTATCCCTTTGGACTAGTTCGGTTGCATTTTTTAGTAAAAGTATTCCGCACATTACCGTAGCACGGGTTATTAGTGTGCTTGGTATCGTGATGGTTGGTTTCTTATTATTTTTAATAATAACCTCAAATCCGTTTGAGAGAATTTTTCCAGCGCCATTGGACGGACGTGATTTAAATCCATTGCTACAAGACTTCGGTCTTATTATTCATCCGCCAATGTTATACATGGGTTATGTTGGTTTCTCCGTTGCATTTGCATTTGCCATTGCGGCTTTAATTGCAGGTCGGTTAGACAGTGCTTGGGCACGTTGGTCACGACCTTGGACCAATATTGCATGGGCATTCATGACTATCGGTATTGCGCTCGGTAGTTGGTGGGCGTATTACGAACTTGGCTGGGGCGGTTGGTGGTTTTGGGATCCGGTCGAAAATGCATCCTTTATGCCGTGGATCGTTGGTACCGCATTAATGCATTCATTAATCGTAACCGAGAAACGTGGCACCTTTAAAGCATGGACTGTGTTATTGGCGATATTCGCATTTTCTCTCAGTTTGCTTGGTACCTTCTTGGTTCGTTCAGGGGTACTCACATCCGTTCATGCGTTTGCAAGTGATCCGGAACGTGGGGTATTCATATTGATATTCTTGTGTGTCGTGGTGGGTGGTTCACTCTTGCTTTATGCTTGGCGCGCACCTCAAATTAAAAGTGCGAGTACCTTTGAATTTATTTCTCGGGAAACAGGCTTATTAGTGAATAACGTTATCTTAGTTGCTATTGGTCTCAGTATTTTATTGGGCACATTGTACCCTTTAGTATTGGATGCCATTACCGGTGCAAAAATTTCAGTAGGTCCGCCGTACTTTGGCACGATCTTTTTAATTTTATTAGTACCGTTAACTATCATGCTGGGCTTTGGTCAATTCTTAAAATGGAAAGAAGACGATGCTAAAGCGGTATTCGCTAAATTAAAAATACCAATGATTGTCAGTTTAGTCATCGGCGTATCATTTATCTTCGTGAGCCCTTATTTTGACTGGCAGCGAGTATCTGGATTTGAATTGATTCAGGCCATTGTTGGTGTGGTGCTTGGTTTATGGGTAATGAGCACGACAGTGATGTCGTTTTACCAAAGAATTAAGGGTAAACCATCAATCGTTAATGCCTTACTAACAATACCGCGTGGTTTTTACGGCATGACGTTTGCGCATATTGGCATGGGCGTATTTGTTGTTGGAATGATTATCGCAACAGTCTTCAGTATTGAAAAAGACGTTAGATTAGTTCCGGGTGAATCGTATTCTTTAGGCGACTACACCTTTAAATTTAACGGTGTACGACCGGTTGATGGTCCCAACTACACTGCCGATGAAGCCAGTGTCACAGTGACACAAAATGGCGAAACAATTGCCATTATGCGACCTGAAAAACGAATTTATCGAGTACAGCGCAACACGATGACCGAAGCTGCAATTGATGATTCACTAATGCGTGATTTGTTTGTTGCTTTAGGTGAAAAACTCGACGACCAAGGGGCTTGGAGTGTACGTCTTTATCACAAACCATTTTTACGTTGGATTTGGTTAGGCGCAATCTTCATGGCTTTCGGTGGCTTACTAGCCGCGAGTGATCGCCGTTATTTATTGGCTGCACGTCGTTCAGTGAAAGATGCTGACGTTGCAAAAGCCGCTTTATCAGTTGGAGCTTAGTTAATGAATAAGGCTTTTATTCCCTTAATCACGTTTGTGGTGCTAGCTATTTTTTTAGGCATTGGACTGTTTTTAAAACCTAAAGAAATACCGGCACAAAACATCGGACAACCCGCACCGGCATTTACCTTGCCGATGTTGGGTAAGTCAAATGAAACAATGACAAATAAAGACCTGTTAGGTAAAGTTTGGTTATTGAATGTCTGGGCATCATGGTGTGCTGCGTGTCGCTCTGAACACCCATTGATCAATGATTTAGCCACTAAAAATATTGTTGAAATTATTGGTTTAAATTATAAAGATACCGAAGAAGCCGGTGCTCGTTGGTTACAGCAACTTGGCAATCCTTATAAGGCCAGTGTTATGGATATTGAAGGTCGAGTGGGTATTGATTATGGTGTTTATGGTGTACCCGAAAGTTTCTTAATTGATAAGAAAGGCATCATCCGTGATAAACAAATTGGGCCGTTTACGTATAAAGACATACAAGAAAGACTCATTCCATTAATAACAAAATTGCAAGCAGAATAGGCTGGTTAGTATGAAACGTATTTTTAAAACTATTATGACTGCTTTATTGGTGTTCACTATAAGTGTCGGGATTAACCTTAGTGTTAGTTCGGTGAGTATGGCTGGCATTGAATATGCAAAGTTTGACGATCCTAAAAAAGAGCAATTGTATAAACGCTTAATTAATGAGTTGCGTTGTTTAGTTTGTCAAAATCAAACAATTGCCGGATCAAATGCCGGACTTGCTAAAGATTTACGAAAAATCACCTATGACATGATTCGTGAAGGCAAATCTTATGATGACGTAGTCGCCTTCATGACGAAACGTTATGGTGATTTTGTAATGTATCGCCCCCCGTTTAAATTACGTACCGCCTTCCTATGGATTGGTCCTGCAGTGTTTTTAATTATAGGCTTATGGCTTATGTTACGTTATGTACGTTCTCGTAATAGCAGTCAACATAAAGCGCTTTCCGAAGAAGAGCATAAACGTGCTGCCGCATTATTAGACGACTAAAATTTTATATATTTCATTAAATTAAAATAAAGAAACAATCGTAACGTCGGTGTGCAATAAAGCAAACCGACGTTCAATATCTTTTAGGCTTATAGGATAGTAAAGAATATGAACGCTACATTTTGGGTTATTTCCTTGTTAATGGTTTTTGTTAGTCTTGGTTTTATTTTGCCAAGCATATTACGCAAACCGAAATTTGGCGCTGAAGATTTACGAGTTCAAAACGTATTAATTGCAAAAGAGAAGTTAAAAGAACTGGAAGTCGAATTAAAAACAGAAAGAATCAGTGAAGCACTTTATGAGAAACGTAAAGAAGAGTTAGAAACATCACTACTCAATGATACCGAACAATCCAGTGAAGCGATTAAAGAAGTTGAACACTCCGGTACAGTAGCATGGGTGATTGCGATTATTACACCTGTTTTGGCTGTCGTTATGTATATAACTCTAGGCACCTCACCAGAATTGTTACGAAACCCTCAATTAGCACAGTCAACTGCAGTGCAACAAGAGCAAATGACTCCTGAAGTAATGGCCGAAAAAATAGTCGCACGGCTAGAACAAGAACCTGATAATGCCGAAGGTTGGGCTATGTTGGGTCAAACTTACATGCAACTTAAGCGTTATCCTGATGCTTCAAAAGCATTTGAAAAATCCAATACGCTGGTTCCAAATAATCCACAAGTCATGTTTCGCTATGCTGATGCATTGGCTATGGCAAATAACAGCAGTCTGGAAGGTAAGCCTATTGAATTAATTAATGCAGCGTTAAAGATTTCACCTCGCGATATGACGGGGCTATGGTTGTCGGGTATGTATGCTGAAGAACACGGTGAAAATAAAAAAGCATTATCACAGTGGTTATTATTATATGAAGTAGTGGCTGGTACTAAGTACCAACAATCTGTTATGCAAATGTTAACGCGAGTTAATGCTAATGTTGCTAAAGCGGATCAAGTTGATCTAGCCGCATTTACTGCAAAATCAGCAGCGCCTCAACCAGTCTCAAACAGTGCTAATATGGCTACAGCAATTTCTGTAACTGTAACACTCGACCCTGCGATTAAAGCAAAAGTATCACCAACCGATACTGTTTTTATCTATGCTAAAGCAATGACCGGTCCACCAATGCCCTTGGCAGCTGCAAAAAAACAAGTTAAAGATTTACCAATAACAATCAGCCTTAATGATTCAATGGCGATGATACCAACAATGAAGTTATCCAAATTTCAAACGGTAAAAATTGGTGCGCGTATCTCAAAATCGGGTAATGCGATTACTCAACCTGGTGATATTAAACAAGAAGTCAAAAATGTGGCGACCGCCAATGCCAGCTCGGTAACTATTATTTTAGGCGGTAGCGCCTCGAGTTCTACAGTATCCGCTAAAACATCAAAGCAACAAGTTACTCAAGCGGCACCAAAACCAGCAGCTAAACAACTTAGTGCTAGCAATATCAAACTTAAAGTATCAGTGGACCCTGCTTTTCTTGCTCAACTGTCGGGTAACGAAGTAGTGTTTATTTATGCAAAAGCAATGTCGGGTCCCAAGATGCCATTAGCAGTAGTTAAACGTCAGGTAAAAGATTTACCCGTTTATTTAGCATTGGATGACTCAATGGCAATGACCGCTGATTTTAAACTATCGAGTTTCAAAAAAGTAAAAGTAGGCGCACGTATTTCAAAGTCTGGTAATGTTGAACCAAAAGACGGTGATTTATTTGTTGAGGTACTTAATATTGCAACCGATGGCAAACAGCCTCTTTCCATTACCATTAACCAAGTGACCGGTGGAAAATCGTCTGCGACAACTAAAACAACAGCGTCAAAAGTGTCAGCCGCCAGTAATGCGCTTAGTACTCAACCGGGTATAAAAGTTAAAGTATCATTAGACGCTGCATTAAAAGCCAAAGCCAGTCCGGATGACAGCATTTTTGTTTATGCCAAAGCTATGCAAGGGCCACCCATGCCGTTAGCAGTGGCTCGTAAGACAGTAAAAGATTTGCCATTTACCGTTATTCTTGATGACACTATGGCTATGATGCCAACCATGAAACTGTCAAAGTTTAATAAAATTAAAGTTGGTGTTCGTATTTCAAAATCGGGTAACGCCATTGCACAAAGTGGCGATTTGTTTAATGAAGTATCGAACATTTCAAACTCCCGAAGTGAAATATTATTAATACAAATAAACCAACAAAAACCATAATATAGAAATTATATGGTGCACTATACTGCGGTTTTCTACGGTATATTGCATCATCACTGCTCTTATCTTGTTTAGTTTATCAGTCCAACTCTCCTAATTAAGCTTACTAAAATCACATTAATACAACACTAGCATTATAGTTGCGTCACTTGATACTGACCATAAATCCGGAAAGATGTGACTACTGATCTATTTTAGAAAGCAGATAGGTCATTAATTTCTCCATTACTATTCAATTTTTTGTTCGATTAGTATCAAATTAGATTTTACACACGCATTATTTTCAATACTATTTTATTTATTTTAATCTCAGTTTAGTTCGTTTATATAAAATTGTGTTTCTGTTTTGTGTCTAAAATATTTCCGTTGATTACTTTTATATAAGTAAAGTATTAATTTCTAATTTAAATTTTCTTAATTTATCAACAATTGTGTCTACATTAAGGCATAACAGCAGCTGAATAAATTATTGTGTTTTTTTTAAAATTATTAAAATATTTAAAGTTGATCTAGAAAAAAAATTGGATATAATTTCTCAATTAATAAGAAATTGAATTTACAGTACGCTTTCAGATAATTATAAAAAATTAATATTGTATTAATGTAACTACATTATTTTACTGATAGTGTTAATTAACAATAAAAAAAATAAAAACATTGTTAAACCTTTTAATAAACCAAAAAGTAAAAAACAAAAGCTCAGTCTAAATGGATTAGATAGGGACCATTACAAGACTCAGTTCAAATAGTTAACAAAGTCTAAATTTAAAAATATTTTTAATTTCGATAAGGAGAACGTTCGATGAGTACAGTAATGGGAACAAAAAAGATATTATCATTAAGTTTCTTAGGATTAACAATGTCTCTATCAAATCAAGTAATGGCAGGCAGCATCATACAATCTGCACACGATTTTACTTCGGCAACGGGCGGCGCATGGTCTACTCAAATTTGTCTTGCATGTCATACACCGCATAATGCAACCAATCAACAAAGCGCACCGTTATGGGGGCATGTTACATCGACTGCCGCATTCACTTTATATACCGGTATTGTTGATGCCGGTGGTGCACCAACTACATTAAACGCAACAATAAATGCTCCATCGGGAACGTCATTATTGTGTTTATCATGTCATGACGGAACTGTTGCATTGGATAGTTTTGGTGGTACTCAAGGTACAACTTTTATTAATGGTGGTGTAGCCGGTGGTTCTAATGTAGGAACTGACTTATCAAACGATCATCCAATTTCATTTGATTATACTACTGCTTTAGCAACTGCTGATGGTTCACTACACGATCCTGTCACTGCACCTTCAAACTTAATGGGTAAAACAACAATAACGAATGCTGCTGCAACAACCATCGCAAATGATTTACTTGAAGGTGGCGTTAGAATGGAATGTAGTTCTTGTCATGATGTTCATAATACGTTTACAGGCCCAGTAGCTGCTGCTGGAACTAGTAACATGTTATTGAAAGTCGACATAGCCGGAAGTAAGTTGTGTTTGACCTGTCATGATAAATAAAAATTCATCATTAGTCTTATTGTCGTAAAAGAAAGGGAGTGCGGAGTTTTACTCCGGGTAAGGAATATGTATTGTAATAATGGAGCTGCACGACAATTTATGATGTCATTAAAAAGTATTTTAATTATTCTATTTAGTATTATTATTTTAACGTTGTTTTCATCGTGTTCCACAACGCCTGATAAGTTAAATCAACATTCAATATTTTATCCAGCTCTACCCGACGAACCACGTATTCAGTTTTTAACATCATTCTCTGGAACGAATCGGCAAAGCGTTAAAAAAAATAGCTTTGCCGATTTTGTTCTTGGTGATAAATCACTAGCTGATGAGTCAACGCCTATAATTAAACCTTATGGCGTTGCTATATATAATAATTTAATCTATGTGGTTGATTTACGTTTACCTGGATACGTTATCGTTAACCTTGAAGATAAGATACTAAAATCAGTAACTGGAAATGGTGTTGGACGATTTATTAAGCCAATTAATATTAGTATTGATACCGATGGAACTAAATACATAACAGATACCGGTCGTCATAAAGTGTTGGTCTACGATAAAGATGATAATTACATCCGTTCGTTTGGTAATAAAAGTACCATGCGTCCATCGGATGTTTTAATTATGAATGAACGTTTATATGTATCTGACTTAAAGAATCACAAAATTCATGTTCTCGATAAGCGAACTGGGGGTTTGTATTTTGTTATAGGTAAAACTGGTTCGGCAGAAAATCATTTCTTTTATCCTACTAACATGACAAGTACTTTAGATGGCTTAATTTATGTTAGTGATACGGGTAATTTTTCTGTAAAAAAATATACACGTTCAGGTTCATTTATTGAACAAGTCGGTGCAATTGGTAGTGGTCTTGGTCACTTTGCTAGACCTAAAGGTGTTGCGGTTGATCGGAAATCGAGATTATACGTTGTTGATGCGGCATTTGAAAATGTACAACTATTTGATAAAAATAATCAAGTGTTAGTTTTTTTTGGTGGTTCAGGCGTTCAACCAGGTAATATCAATTTACCAACGGACGTAGAAATTGATTATGAGCATGTCGAATTATTTCAAAAATATGCGAAACCAGGTTTTGATATAGAATATTTAATTTTTGTGACGAGCCAATATGGGCCGTTTAAAGTTAATGTCTATGGATTTGGACGTTTGGACATGGAAAAATTTAAACGAGAGAGTGATTTAAACTCGTTGTAAAATTATGCTAGTCACTAAATTTGTAATGATGAAAAGCGTTTTAATCATTTGTTTGCTACTAATTAGCACAGTGAGTTTATCTACCGAAATTAAATCATTTGGATATTTAGGATATGAAGGGCAATTTAATTTAGATTTTCTAAATGAGGATAGTTTTTTAGGTGTTGAACAAGAGGCGAGTACAGATGAAGAGCGAACTATCAAGCAAGGAAAAGTAGACTTGCTTTTTCACACTTTTATTTATCATCCAAATTTTGTTAAATTTGATATTGGCCTAGGTTTGGTATTATCCCAGACAGGAATAAAAAATCGAAGCGTGATTGAACAGCCAATTGCATCAGGAAATTATGAAGAACAACCTTTACTTATTGCGACGCGTGATTCTCAAGAGGTAGATTTCAGTCTATTATTTTCATTTTTCGAAAAAAAGAACTTTCCATTTTCACTTTATTACTCTGTTAAACACCCAAACTTAAGTGCGACTTCAGTTGATGCTTTTATTTCAGAAAATACACGATACGGTTTAAAATTTTTATGGAATGCACCTGTGACTATCAATTTTGATGCTGTACATTTTGAAACCAAAGGTGATAGTAATTTAAGAATAATCGATGAAGTAGTTGATTCAACAACAATTAAAGCCTTTAAGTCTTTGTCAAATAATGGTTATCAACAATTTAGTATAAATCATCAGGTTAGTGAATCAAAATCCGGTAGTAAGTTAGATAAAATTTATGAAACAAAAAATACTAGTGATAATGTAAATTACGATGGACAATTTAATTTTGGCGAAAAAGAAAAATTTAACTTCAATTTAAGAGCTAATTATCAACGGAACCGAGATTCATTTGAATTTGATGAAACAGGTATTATCCCCGGTCTACGATGGAAGCATAGTGAACGTTTAAAATCTTATTATCAATATTCCTATAATCAAAACGTATTTACTGATTACAAAATAGTTAACCATATAGCTGTTGCAGGACTTACGTATGCAAATTTACGTGGAATATCGAATTCAACAAATTTTTCTGCTAATCGTTCAGAGTTAGCAAATGCAACTACTAAACAAAGCGATGTCAGAAATAGTACCAGTTATAATACGGTATTTAAAGGCGGAAGTTTTTCACTAAATGCCACCATATCAGTTGGTCAACATGATTCTAAAACGAGTTTAACTGAGGTACTTTATCGAGAATCCATAGTTTTAATTAATAATACTCCGATAACTTTGACCAAAACAACAATTTTAACTAACAAAGCTATAACGGTAATTTCAGCAAAAAATGAAAGTATTATTTATCAAGAAGATATTGATTATAGACTTACTCGACGAAATGGTGTTGTAACAATAGAAATAATTAAAGGTAGTTTGATATTGTTTGAGAACGATAAAGTCTTTGTTGATTATTTTTATGATCCCGGTGGAAATAGTCGTTTTCAACAGCAAACAAAATCGGTGACGACACAAATTAATTTTTTCGAGTATTTAAATGTTTTTGCTGGATATTCAGATTTTAGTTTGTCAAATATTGATGGCGCTATTGCTTCAACCCAAGTAACAACACGAATCACAAATAATTACGGTGCAGGTTTTGATGTTCCATTTTTTTCAGATAACGTGTTACTAGGTTCTGAAATTCGATATGATAATTCAGATGAAAATATAACAGAGACCAATAGTGTCTCGCGTCATTTGTATAGCCAGTTTCGGTTGTTGCGTTCAACTAATTTATACTTGTCGCGTCGGCATACAATTATTAATTATTTAGGTGTTGTCGGTGAAAGTAATAATGTTGATAAAGTAACGTATCATGCAATGCTTAAGATTCAACCATCAAACCGAACTAATATATCATTAATTTATGATGACTCAAAGGACGTGGGTGGCATTAGGGTACGTAGTTACACAGAAAGTGCTTTGCGTTATGAATGGCATTATCGGCGGGTTATTGTTAATTTAACTGCATCGTTGTTTAAAGAAAATCAAGGTACCTTAATTCGAAAACGAAAAACCATGCATTTAAATTTTATAAGGACATTTTAAAATGAAGATAAAAAGTAGTGTGAAAATTGCATTATTAGTATTCGTTTTTATAATGTCGTCATGTACAAACAATGACATTAAATTTGAAACAAATAAAAATATTGGCGATTTAATTTGGCCATCAAAACCGAATAAACCACGAATTGCTTTTGCAGGCTCTTTTTCTAATGCTGTTGAACTTGGTATTAAAAAAGGTTTTTTTAAATGGGTTTCTGAAATATTTGTAGGGGAAGATGAACATCGTTTAATTACTCCGATGGGAATAATTAGTACTTATGACAATATTATTTATGTTGCCGATCCAGGAGCCCATGGTGTACACCGATTCGATTTGGGTAATAATGATTACACTCTTATTTTATTAGCTAATGAACAGGCGATGATTCAACCGGTGAGTCTTTCTATTGGAAAAAAAGGTTCAGTTTATATTTCTGACTCCGCTGCTGGAAAAATTTATAAATTAACTAAGGGTGATGACGAAGCTCATGAGTTTAAAACTGACGAAGATGTAGCTCAGCCTACAGGCATTAGTGTTGATCTAGACACCGGTTGGGTTTACGTAGTTGATACCATTCATCATCAAATTAAAGTGTTTGAAGAATCGGGTGAATTTCTTATGTCATTTGGTAGACGGGGTAAAGCGTTTGGTGAATTTAATTATCCAACAATGATATGGCGCAATAATAAAGATCAGTTGTTAGTCTCTGACTCAATGAATTTTCGTATTCAGACATTTAATGTCCAAGGTGATTTTATAAGTTCATTCGGACAAATTGGAAAAGGTGGTGGTCAGCATTCACGTCCAAAAGGCATTGCTACGGATTATAATGGCAATGTTTATGTTGTTGACTCAATGTTTGCAACGGTGCAAATTTTTAATGCGAAGGGGCAATTTTTAATGCACTTCGGACAAGCAGGTAATAAAAAAGGTGAGTTTTGGCTACCAAGTAATGTCTTTATAAAAAATAACAATACTATCTATGTTGCTGATACTTTTAATAGACGAATACAGGTTTTTTATTACATTGGAGGAAAATCCTAATGAAATTTAAATTTATATTTTTCCTTTTGGTGTTGTTTATATTCATTTCAAGTAATCTATCCGCCGGTATTTTAACATCTAAACATAATTTATCCGTTAGCGGTGTTGCTGGTCCAAATGCTATTTTAGCATTAACAGAAAAACGAGTTTGTATTTTTTGTCATACACCACATAATGCCTTAGCTGATGCACCGTTATGGAATCGTAGTGCTGGAGCTGCGCGACAGTACACACCTTATTCAAGCTCAACGATTAATTTTATACCGGGTCAACCAACAGGTTCATCTATATTATGTTTGAGCTGTCATGACGGTACTATTGCGCTTGGTGGTGGTGTTGCTGTCGGTGGTCCTATAACGATGGCCAATGGCGTGACTACTATGCCAATTACAGCTAAAGGGCATATGGGCTTGGACTTATCCAATGATCACCCAATCTCATTTCGTTATACCTCTGCTTTGGCCACGACAGCAGGTGAACTAGTAGACCCTGTAACTTTACCTAATGCTGTGAAATTGGATGCAAACAGCGAATTGCAATGTACTACTTGTCATGATGCGCATAATGATGTCAATGGTCAGTTTTTAGTGATGACAAATCGGGGTTCTGCTTTATGTGAAACATGCCACATAAAATCACAATGGAACAATTCACCACACAATACGTCAACGAGCACGTGGAACAATGTTGCACCTGATCCTTGGCCTAATAGTAATTTTACTACTGTTGCTGATAATGCTTGTGGTAACTGTCATGCTGCTCATAATGCAGGTGTAGCTGAACGGTTATTTACTCAAATTACCGAAGAAGATGTTTGTTATGTTTGCCATAATGGTAATGTAACGTCGGATGTGCAGAGTGATTTTATGCAAGCATCCGCACATCCTCTTAATCTTGCTGTTGCTGTGCATCAACCCGCAAAGGTTGAAACAGCTCCGGCACAGTTGCGCCATGTTGAGTGTATCGATTGTCACAATGCTCACGCTGCTTCGGTTAATCCTATTGGGGTAGTTGGTATTAGCGGTGTAGACTGGAATGGGATCGAAGTGAAGCCTATTACTCAAAAAGATCAGCTTTGTTTCAAGTGTCACGAGAGTAGTCCGAATAGAGGTATCCCACTAATACCGCGTGATAAATCTCAAATGAATGTACGTCTGGAGTATGAAATAATCAATCCTTCATTTCATCCTATTCGTGCAGTTGCCAAAATAGGCAGCCAAAGCCTATTGCCACCTTGGATTCCTGCGCCGTTAGTTGCTGGTGTTACCCCTGGTCCCGGAGTTAATACATTTACACAATCGTGTTTTGAATGCCATATGGATAAACCGCACGGTTCACCATCGGCCGCACTATTAAAATTAAATATGGTGATAACAGATGGTACACCAGAGAGTCCTATTACATATGAATTATGTTATAGCTGCCATGATAGAAATATTATTTTAGGCGATACCACTTTTAAAGAGCATAACCGCCATATTGTGGGCGAAACAACATCTTGTGTCACCTGCCACACACCACATGGCGCTAGTTTGGTTGCGGGTGCAACAACTACAAATAATCTACGGTTAATTAATTTTAGTACCACTCAGGTTACGCCATCTGGCGGTGTTTTAACGTGGACCGGGACTGGAAATAATACTGGGTCCTGTACTTTAATTTGTCATGGTGAAAATCATGCGCCACAAGGTTATTAAAAAACAATTTACGTCAGTGATAAGAAGTGGTAGAAATTAAGTTGAATAATAAAATAAATGGACAGTGGATTAGTGTTTCGAAACCTATTTTATTATTTGTTTTGCTAATTATTATGGCTTCATTTAATTCGATATTGTGTTTCGCTGAGTCGGATGAATTTGATGATGACGGTAACACAAATTATGAACCTTACTTTAAAAAGCAAACTGTATTAAGTATTCCACGGCTTGTGTCGAAAGATATCTTAAACAAATACGCAATAATTGATCCACATTGGAATAGCAAACAATGTGGAATTTGCCATAACGGTATTCCAAGTAAGAATAATCTAAAGTTACATTTACGTGATGTTAATAAATTGTGTCAGTCATGTCACCAGTATATTCCAGTAAATTTATTTAATCATAGTGTTAAAATTAAACCTGGCCAGAAAATGTTGGCAAGAATGCCTATAGAATTTAAAAAAACATTACAATCCAAATTAGTTAAAAAAGATACAATGAGCTGTTTGACCTGTCATGATGTTATTATGCAGTGCACACCCAGTCAATTTTTCAATAAAGGTCGAAACTCTGAATTTTTTAGACTTGGACCTTTTCGAAGTCGAACGGATTTATGTTTTAAATGCCATAACAAGAATAAATTTAAACGATTTAACCCACACAATCAAATTTCAAAAACCGGTATTGTTAAAACAAATACCTGTTATGTGTGCCATGCAGAAGTCAGTAAATTATCTAAACTCAATTCAAGTAAAGATTTAAGTTTTAATGTATCTGATTATTCAAAAATGTGTACAGGTTGTCATATTTGGAAGCCACATCCAGGAGGTGAATTAGCTTTTGGTTTTAGAAAGAAAACCGCCAATCATTTAGTAAAAGCGTCAGATTTGGTGTTATTGCAGATGAAATTAATGTTAGGGAAAAACAAGGTCTATTTTCCGTTAGAACCAATAACGGGTAAAGTACATTGTGCGACTTGTCACAATATTCATGAGGCTGGAGTTATCAAAAATAAAATAAAATCCAAAGGTGCAGATAGTGATAATAAATTACGCCAGCAACAAATGTGTGAAATATGCCATCCAATTTAATTAAAAAAATTTTTAGTATTATGATATTAAATTTAGCATTTGTTTCTGTAAGTGCTGATGAACTTAATTGCTTATTATGTCATAAGTATAAGGGCCTTAGTAGAATTGATGAAAACGGAGACTTTAAATTATATTATGTGAACGAGCATCTTTATAATAATAGCCCTCATAGTAAAAATACGTGTGCTGATTGTCATGTTTCAATTAAAGAAGTTCCCCATAAAGACGTTAAAAAAGTCGATTGCGCGACTAAATGCCATATCTTTGAACCATCGAGTGATTCAAAATATTCGCATAAAGAAGTGCAAGAAATTTTAGATGAAAGTATTCATAGCAAATATAAAAAAGACGGTAGTTTAAAACAAAACTCTGCTGATTACCCTAGTTGCAAGGATTGTCACGATCAACCTTTAATTCGTCCTTTTGCCGTAAATGGTGGAATGCAAGACTCAATTTCAAAAAATAGCATATCACGTTGTAAGAGTTGTCACAGTAGTGGTACTTTTGCTGAAAAATTCTTTTTACACGTTAGCACTCGTTTACAAAAACAACGAAATCCAAAAGACATCATAATAATGTGCGCTAAGTGTCATGAGGATAAAGCATTACAAAAGCGCCATAATCTTAGTGAAGTGATTAACTCCTATAAAGAAACCTTTCATTATAAGTTAATTAGCTTAGGAAGTGAGTCTGCACCAGATTGTTTAGATTGTCATGTTGTCCGTGGTGAAAGTGTGCATTTGATTGAATCAAAAAAATCACCTAGTTCGGCTACACACGATAATAATAAAGGACAAACGTGCCGCTCTTCTGCTTGTCACCCTAAGGCAAATATCAACCTTGCGGGTTTTCAAACTCATGTAAGTTATGATTATGAAGAATATCCGTTGCAATTTTATATGTTAATGTTTTTTAGGGTGATGCTAGCTGTTGTGTTGTATGGTTTCTTAGCGATTGTTTTTTTAGAGTTGATTAGACGTTTAGCTCCAAATATAGCTTTATTTAAACGCAAGCGTTCGACTAAAAATAAGGTATCTAGTAAAGATGACTAGCTGTGGAGTAAAATATGTATAATCGACCCGATATTATTGTTATTGATGGTGTACGGCAATTCCAAAAGCATACGGTTAAACAGCGGTTTATGATTGCCATGGAATTATTCAGTGTGATGGTTCTTGCTGTAACAGGTTTACCGGTTCGTCACTCTGACGAAAGCTGGGCACCGGTGATTTATTCTTTTTTGGGTGGCCCAGATGTTGTTCCTAATATACATCGTGCTGCTGGATGTGTATTAATTTTTGTATTTATATGGCATACGTTTTATTGGATTAGATTGTTTTTTAAAAATAATCTAGCAACATTACATAAAGAAAAGAAGTTTAATGTTAAAAATATCATTAAATCTTTTTTATCTCAATCAATGATTATGAACAAAAAAGATTTAATCGATGTAGTGGATCATTTTAAATATATTTTGTTTATATCAAACAAACCGGCTCAGCACGGTAGGTTTATCTGGAAAGAAAAAGTGCAGTATTATGCACAATACTATGGCATCACTTTAATTAGTGTTGCGGGTGTTATGTTGTGGTGGCGGGACGAGGTTAGTCATGTATTTCCCGGTATTGTTTTGAACGTTGCCTACATTGTTCATTCCTACGAGGCTTTGCTGGCATTGTTATTTTTATTTTTTATAACATGGTATAACGAGTTTTATAGTCCAGAAAAATTTCCTATTCCAACTGGATTTTTTTCAGGGTATATATCTGAGCCACAGATGATTCATGAACATTATTTTCGTTACGTTGAATTAATGAAGAATGCAGATTTAGAACAAGAAATAGTAACTCACCATGCTCATTAAAATTATGACTGAATTTGTTAAAACTATTATTTATAAATCTTACGTTATTTTTTTAATGGCGGTAATGATTTGGGCTGCATTTTTGTTCTATCCTTTAATTTTTGGTTTTGAAGGAAAAGAGGCCGCTAAAGTATCATTATATAAATTAAGCGGACGAGAAACACCTGAAGAAAAAATGTTAAAAGTCGGTTATAACCGTCGTAAATCCCAAAAGAGTAATAAAACAGATTTAGGATATACCATTATTAATGAAGATTATTTAGATAATCATTTTCACCATATTGGTGTTAATTTCGAACATGATAAAGTAAATCCTTGTGTTTTTTGTCATGGCGAAGTTCCTCATGATGAAGATAAAGAGATTCGTTCTTTTTTGAATATGCATTCATTTTCAGTTTCATGTGAAATTTGTCATGTTAATAAAAAAAATAATTGGATATTAAGTTGGTATAAAATTAAGTCGGGTAAATTCATGATTAACCCCGGAACATTAAACGAAAAAGAAGTGGATACATGGTCGTTGCAAGGGCTTAAGCAAGTGAAAGAAAAGTCAGCATTGTACGGAGCAAAAATATCATTGTATCAAAAAGAAAGTTCTACTTTTTTTAGCAATAAAAATGACTTGGATGACGCAAAATATTACATGCAACATTATAAATCCTATTCAAAAGTTAAACGTGATAAACACATAAAAACAATACATAATAAAATTTTAAAAGATGCTTTTGAATGCGATTATTGTCATGGTTTAAACCAAAAATATATCGATTATGCAAAACTGGGATATCCTCCTCGTCGTGTTAAACAATTAAATGATAGTGCTATTGTGGGTATGATAGGCAAGTATAAACAATTTTATTTTCCTGAATTTATGGATGGCGGCAGTGGTAGACGTAAATGAAGTATTAAAAATATGATTAATTCAATGATTAAAATATTAATGTTTGTGTCACTATTTTTTAGTTTACTATTAAATGCTGATGCTAAACCGATAATTAAAACTAAACCAGTTAAACATTTATTTGATATTACCTCAGCAAATGGTTCGGCGTTGTCCTTACCAACTGATGTTAGTGTTGTGAAAAATAAAATTTATATTGTTGATGGTGATAATCATCGGGTTTTGATATTTAATAACGAGGGAAAGTTATTACTTAGCTTCGGCAGTAAAGGACATAAAGAGGGACAATTTTTTTACCCTGTTGGTTTGTTTGTTACAAAGTTGGGCGTTATTTATGTTGCGGATACTAAAAATTATAGAATACAGAAGTTTTCTAACAATGGAAAACACATTAAAACTATTGAGAGTATCAGCGGCCAGAAGCTAATTAAAAAAGTTCGTCCAGTTGATGTTATGGTTGATGATAAAACAAACGAAATTTATGTTACAACCAAGCATCATGTTATTGTGGTTTACAATCAGGCGGGTAAAAAAATTCGTGAATGGGGTGGTAATGGTAAACAACAGGGTTTATTTCGTTATCCGGGTTCTATTGTTAATATGAGTGATGGCCGGTTAGCTGTAATTGATATTTTAAATACACGTGTGCAAGTGTTTAGGAAGAAAGGTAAATTTTCTTTTCAAATATCGGGGTTTGGTGTGCAACCTGGATATTTAATTCGACCTAAAGGAATTGCTATTTCTGATAATGAAAATATTTTTATTTCTGATAGTTATATGGATGTGATACAAGTATTTTCAACATCGGGTAAATTTTTATATGTTCTTGGAACAAAGGGTGAGCCTCATCGGTTTGTGGCTGCAGCGGGTATTTCTATTAATAATAATAAACTTTATGTTGCGGAAACATTTGATAATAAAGTTTCTGTTTTTGATTTGGTAAATCCGTAAAGGCTACGATGATAAAATCGACGAATAGTAATCAATTGATATTTCTTAATAAATTTAAATTAATATTAAAATATTTATTAAGTATCATTATTTTACCTTTATCCAGTAGTGTTTTTTCATTAGAACAGGATACTGATGATAATAAAGAATGTGCAACATGTCATGTTATGTGGTTGTCTGATTTTCAGGATCCTAATGTAGCAACTTTAATACCATTTAGAGGAACACCCCTGGAAAAAAGTGGACGAGAAACAGATGTTGCTAGTAATGAACGCATGTGTTTTTCTTGCCATGATGGTTTTATTCTGGAGTCACGGTTTCGTTGGCGTAAAAATATGAACAATCATCCTGTTGGTGGTAAAGTTCCAGAAAAGATACACATTCCCAATATTGACGGTAAAGAAACATTTCCGTTAAATTTGGACAATCGGATTTATTGTGGCACCTGTCATACTGCTCACGGTATAGATTGGAATCAAAATAGATCGGCTATTTTTATGCGCGCAATTAATGACAGCTCTAATATGTGTCGTGCCTGTCATTCTGATCATGCTACTGGCACTAAAGAGGGAAATCATCCAATTTTAGATAGGATCACAAACTTTCCAAAGGTGTTAATTGATGCTGGTGCAAAAATAGCACCTGGAAATAAAATGGTGTGCGAATCGTGTCATCGTCAACATGGTGCACCGGCTAAGAAATTATTAGTGATTAATAATGGAACAAGTTCACGTTTGTGTCGTACTTGTCACCGTGATAAACGTGCAATGCTGAATACTAAACACGATCTCAATATAATGAAACCAAACGCAAAAAATGATAAGGGACAAACGGTAGCTGAATCTGGTTTGTGTAGTAGCTGTCATGTGGCGCATGGTGCAAAAGGCCCTGCACTTGCGTCGCGTGTTGTCGCTAAGGGGACTAGTCCTGTTGTTGGTATTTGCCTTACTTGTCATGTGAGTGGTGGCTTAGCTAAGAAAAAAATAATATCAGACCGTCATAGTCATCCAGTCAATGTTGCTATAAATACTATCGGGATTTCGATTAAAAATAAAAAGTGGTCGACTAAAAATACAAGTACTAAATTGAATTTGAAACCACTACCATTATTTAATAACAATGGTCGACGTTCGGACACTGCTGAGTTGATTGGTTGCAGTACGTGTCATGATCCACACAATTGGTCGGTTAAACCAGCTACTGAAGCAAGTGAAGATCCACGCACTTCAACTGGGACTGGCAATAATAGTTTTCTTAGAATTTCACAAGAAGCTAACAGTAAATTGTGCATAAATTGTCATAGCGGTAAAGCAACTGTGCTTAAATCACGTCATAATCCTCAAGTAGTTAATAATAAGCAAGCCAGCTTAATGACGCGCTCGGGTAATCGGCAATTAGAATCTGGGGTTTGTGGTACTTGTCATAAAGCACATAATGCCTATGGTCCTGCTTTGTGGGGGCGTAATAGCGGCACTGGAGAGGCTGCAATTGAAAAGTTATGTAATGACTGTCACAAAAGTCCCGGTGCAGCACAAGACAAATTAACCGGACAATACAGCCACCCTGTCGGAAAACAGGTAGCTGCTGATATTAATGCTACGAAATTGCCACGGTTTGATAATAAGGGCGATCGAACACGGCATGGTGGTAATATTGATTGTGCAACTTGTCATGACGCACATCAATGGGATCCTACTAAGCATAATGATGTGACTAGTATTGGCACGAGCGAGAATTTAAAAATCGATGGGAATGTTGACAATAGCTTTTTACGGATTCGTGCAAATGCTAACACTGATCTGTGTATAAAATGTCATAAAACACAATCTGCCGTGATTGGAACTGATCATGATTTACGTGTTACGGCACCAAATTCTAGAAACAGCTTGGGTCAAACTGTTGCTCAGTCTGGTATTTGTGGTTCGTGCCATACTGTGCATAATTCTAAATCGTCTGCGGGTTTATGGGGACGTGCTGTAGTAGCCGGAGCTGATCCTGCCGCACAGTTGTGCTTAAGTTGTCATGCAAAAGGTGCAATTGCAGCAAATAAAGTCATCTCCGCTAAGCTTAGTTCGCATCCTAGCGATATTGTTGTTTGGTCGGGCGTTATTCGAGCAGCGGCAGGTATTTCTAATGCAACTGAAATACCTGTTTTTGATGAAAATGGTCAACGTAGTAAGGTTGGTCGAATTACCTGTCCAAGCTGCCACAATTCACATTCATGGTCGGCTTCAAGTGCCAGAAAAGGCAACGGTAGTAATCAAGAAGGTGATGTGTCATCAAGCTTTTTAAACTTGAAGTCGAGTGATAATACAGTTTGTGCAGATTGTCATGGCTTAGATGCGTTGTTTCGATACAAATACTTTCACTCTAAATCTGCTAGAAAACCCCATTCACTATTTGAGTAATCAAGCTAACTTGTGTTGTTGAATTATTTGTTTTGAAGCTGTCATACTCGCGGATACGAGTATGACTTTTTTGAAATTACTGGAGGTTACTATTTTGTTTGGTAATATAAATTCTGTGGGTGATTTGCTTGAGCAAAGAAATACCAGCGTTCAAATATTAATCCAATGTATAACGTAACAAATGAACTAATCAACAACGTGGTACTGGTTTGGCTCATGCCCATCCATAACAATATTAATGGCACAATAAAGGTTAAGATGATGAAGATCCAGCGTACTGCATTCATTATGGCGGTTGTTTTATGATGAAAGAAATCACGTGTATTAACCGAACCGCCCATCATGCCCATGCTTTTTTGTTGAATGTGCTCATGACGAATTCCAATAGCAGATTGAATGCTGGATTTGTATTTAATACGAGAGTTGCGTATTAACGATGCCATGCGTGTAATGAAAGCTGATACTAGAATAATGATTGTCCAGATACCGTAAAAGTTCATTAAACCGGGGGCATTAGTCGCAGCAAACGCTGTTGCAAGTAAAAATCCTGATGCAGTACCGAGTAATAAATAGTTAATAACCGTTAATGAGCTGGCCCATTCTTGTAAGAATTTAATTGACGCATAAATCATCCCCGTACACAGGAATAATAAAAAAGTAGCAACTGCGCCTACAGCACCGATAACCAAGGTTAAGTTTAATTGTGCGCCTAATGGACTGGTGAATAATACTACGTCCAACGAGAAGAAATGCATGACAGCATAAACAAATACTAAGATCATCACTAGCGGTAAAATAATAACTTCACGTGATAACCAGGAAGTACGCCATCTTGTTGCTGAACGCCAAGCACGTTCTGGCCGTCCTAGATGAAATATCGATGCAATTAACCCACCAATTAGAAACACCAATGCGATCGCGCCGCCGATACCATAAAATGAGGTACTGTCTTGTGATGGAAGTAATTCAACTGCTGAATAGCTTTGACCTGTAATGAGTGCTAAAAAAAGACCTTGGCCTACACCTATCAGTGTTGTTAAAAATATGACTGAAAATGCCGGATGCATAATTTACTCCATTGTAATAATGTATTACTTAAATATTAAATTTAACTAAAGCCGACAGTAAATTGTCGGCTTGCTATTATATTAGCGTGTTACCAACTTGTTGAGTCGTCCAATGTTGGTTCATCAACAATAGACGATGAGCCGCGTTCTTCTTTCTTAAGCGGATTATCAGCACGTACTAATTCATCTTCATGAATATGCATACGCGTTTTACGTCGTGGTAAATAATGGTTAGAAGGTTTGGTACCCCATTCAGGCATAAGCTGGTAGCCACCTTCTTCGCGAATGGCTAATGATACTTCTGAATCTGCATCATGGATATCACCAAACAATCGAGCACTGGTAGGGCAAGCTAATACACAAGCGGGTTTACGTTCAGCCTCTGGTAAGCTGGTGTCATAAATTCTATCAACACACAAAGTACATTTTTTCATTACTTTTTCATGTTCGTCGATTTCACGTGCGCCATAAGGGCAGGCCCATGAACAATAACGACAGCCGATACATTTATCATAATGAACTAATACAATACCGTCTTCTTCACGTTTGTAGCTAGCGCCGGTAGGGCAAACCGGTACGCAAGGAGCGTCTTCACAATGCAAACAGCTTTTAGGAAAATGCACTGTTTCAGTAGTTGGAAATGTTCCAATTTCATAAGTTTGTACACGATTAAAAAATGTACCTGTTGGATCTTTACTATACGGATTGTCATCAGACATGAATCCGGCTGGTCCTGAGGTGTTCCATTCTTTACAACTTGTTACACAAGCGTGGCAGCCCACGCATACGTTTAAATCAATTACTAATGCTAATTGTGTCATAGTATTTTTCCGTACTTTAATTCTGCGTTACTATTTGGATTTTAAAAATTTACCAGCAAAATAGCCAAGCCATTTTGGTCGTTTGTCCATGCCTGGCATTGTTGGCATAGCATCAAATTGTGGATAGGTAATTTTTTCTTCATCAGCGTCTGCTTTATAAATTCGAACCCGTACATCATACCAACCTGCTTGACCTGAAATTGGATCAGAGTTTGATAAATGTTCACCGTCTTCATTTGGTGGTAGTTCTTCAGAAATTAAATGGTTTAATAAAAATCCAGAGTTTGATTCGTTGGCTTTTTCATCAAGGTTCCATGCACCTTTAGCCTTACCAATGGAGTTCCAGGTCCATACGGTACCGGGTTCAACTGCTTCACTATAGCGTGCCATACAACGAACTTTACCGTGCATGGACTCAACCCACATCCAACCACCGTCTTCGATTCCGGCTGCTTTTGCAGTAGACGGATGAAGATTTAAATAGTTATGACTGTGAATTTGTCGTAACCAAGCGTTTTGTGAATCCCATGAGTGATACATCGCCATCGGACGTTGTGTCAGTGCATTTAATGGATATTTTTGTTTATCCGTTAATTGTGCTTCGATTGGTTCCGAATAAAACGGCAATGGATCAAAATGCGTTTCAATACGTTTACGTAAATGATCCGGCGGCTGTTTGCCCTGACGTTTACCTTGTGCTGCAAGTCTAAATTTTTGCAATACTTCAGAATACAAATGAATATTGATTGGTTCAGCGTAGCGGGTCAGGCGATGTTCTTGCGCCCATTTTAAATAACCCATGTTCCAGTTACGCATGTATTGGTATGATTTTGGTAATTCATAATGGAATACGCAATTGTTCTTTTCGTACATTTCCCATTGATTCGGATTTGGTTCACCTTTTAAGAATTTTTCACCACCTTTACCACGCCAGCCTGCAAGGAATCCAATACCTGAACCTTTTTCTGTTTCAAAATTGGTAATGAAGTCAGGATAGTCACGGTATTTACGCTCGCCTTTATCATCAACAAAAGCCGGTAATTTTAAGCGCGAGCCAAGTTCAATAATAACTTCTTGGAATGGTTTACAGTCACCTTTTGGTGGCACAACCGGAATACGAACTGAATCTACTGGACCATCAAATTCTGAAATAGGACGATCTAACATCGACATTACGTCGTGTCGTTCTAAATAGGTTGTGTCTGGTAATACTAAATCGGCATAAGCGACCATTTCAGATTGAAATGCATCCGATACAATGATGAATGGTATTTTATATTCACCGTCATCACCTTTATCGTTCAACATGCTACGAACTTGTTCGGTATTCATGGTCGAATTCCAAGCCATGTTTGACATGAAGATCATCAAGGTATCAATGGAATAGGGATCACCTCGATGTGCATTGGTAATCACATTTTGCATTAAACCATGTGCTGATAACGGATGTTCCCATGAAAATGCTTTATCGATACGAACGGGCTTGTTGTCTTTATCAACGAACAAATCATCTGGATCTGCAGGCCAACCTAACGGCATTCCGCCAAGCGGGGTATTAGGTTTAACGCCTTCAGGGCCTTTTGGTGTTTTAGCACACGGCGGAATAGGACGTGGGAATGGTGCTTTATGACGGAAACCGCCCGGACGATCAATGGTACCCAACATGGTCATTAATATCGACATGGCACGAATGGTTTGGAAACCATTGGAATGCGCTGCAAGGCCACGCATGGCGTGGAATGCAACCGGATTACCGGTTACGGTGTCATGCTCATTGCCCCAAACGTCAGTCCAAGCAATTGGTAATTCAATTTTTTCATCACGCGCGGTAATGCCCATTTCATAAGCAAGGCGGCGAATAGTTTTAGCGGGAACCCCAGTAATGGCTGCTGCCCAATCGGGGGTGTATTCTTCAACACGTTCTTTTAATAATTGAAACGCAGGTTTAACCGGAGTGCCATCACCCAACTCAAACTCACCCAACAAAAAGGGGTCAGAGCCCTTTGTGTGGTTTTTAACGGCAAAGTCCGAATTTCTATCCCACCAAATTGAATTTTGTGGGTCAAAACAGCCTTCTTCGACCGGAATATCTTCCTTGCGGACAAATAAACCGTGGTCGTCACTTGCTTCGTTTAAATTAACCAAGTCTGCGGAATTGGTGTATTGCACCAAGAATTCACGATCGTATAAACCTTGTTTAATTAATTCGTGGATAATGGCTAAAAATAACGCATTATCAGTACCGGGTTTAATTGGTATCCATTCATCAGCAATAGCGGAATAACCGGTTCGCACTGGGTTAATCGAAATAAAACGTCCACCGTTGCGTTTAAATTTAGATAAAGCAATTTTCAATGGATTGGAATGATGATCTTCGGCGGTACCAATCATGATGAGTAACTTTGAACGATCCAAATCTGGACCACCAAATTCCCAAAAAGAACCACCGATAGTGTAAATCATACCGGTTGCCATATTAACTGAACAAAAGCCACCGTGAGCAGCGTAGTTTGGCGTTCCAAACTGTTTTGCAAATAATCCGGTTAATGCCTGCATTTGATCCCGTCCGGTAAACAATGCAAACTTTTTAGGATCGGTATTTCGAATATGCGCTAAACGTTCGCTCATTACTTCAAAGGCTTTATCCCAAGAAATTTCTTCGAATTCAGCATCACCACGAGTTGCGTTGGCTTTACGCATTAACGGTTTGGTTAATCGTGCAGGAGAGTATTGCTTCATGATGCCTGAGGCACCTTTAGCACAGATCACACCTTTGTTTAAAGGATGGTCTGGATTGCCTTGAATGTAGCGTACTTCGCCGTCTCGTACTGTAACGCGAATTCCGCATCGACATGCACACATATAGCAGGTGGTATTTTTAACTTCGATTCGAGAATTTATATCAGGGTTGTGTTCAGATGATAACTTCATATTTATGGCCTTACTAAAAATCAAAAAATAAACAATCACGAATTGTAGGTGTTACTGGGAATGATTCGGGATTTATCAAAGTTGCTCAGTATATCATAAATTACTGATATAGACATTTGGATTGCTTGATAATGTTTAACATACGTCACGGCGGGAATTGCTATTCCCCAGTTTCTATTTATGACCGTATAAAATAGTATAGGTAAGATTTTTAGATTTTGTACTAGATGCCTAAATATTATTCTTGAGCCGATAATGTATCAAACAAACGGGCTAGAGAATACTGAGCTTGATCAATATAACCCGATAATAATAGTTGTCTTCTTTGTAATTCTGTCGAGGCGAGTAAACTCAGTTTGTTTTTTTGAATATTCAGTAAATTTTGTAATTTATTATCGACAGCGTCTAAGCGTTTTTGGGCTTGCTCAAAGCGGGAACTGTAGTGCTTGAAGTCGACTGAGGCATTAGACATAGAATCTTTAACTGAATTTTTTTTACTTGTGGTTGTGTTAATTGTTTCTTGAAGCTGTTGTAATGTTTGTTTTGAGCTCCAGAGGCGCGGGATGTAGTCGCGTTTAATGTCCCAAGTTAAAATTCCTTTTAATCGTCTGCTGCGTTTTAATAATGCCAGCGCTTCATCCGAATCGTCAACGTCGGCGATTGACATGTCAAGGTTATCGAATCGGGCCAATAATTGACTTTCAAAAGAATCGGCCAGCGCTAAATCGTCATTTGATTTTTCTATGTTGTCGAGTTTTTTTGTTAATGCGCTAAAGTGTTTATCAAGACGCTTAAATTTAGTTATTCGAGTTTGCAGATCAATTTCATTTAAACGATTACTATAAACGGATTGTCTAATATTTAATATTTTTTTATAGGTTGGCAGGGAATCTTTCCAGCCTTCGATAACATAATTTAAATATAATAATGTTCTGTAATTTTCAAAACCAATTTGAAATGAGCGAGTGCCAAATAACTGTCCAAGATAGGCGGCTGTTCCAGTCTCAGGAATACTGGTGAGTAGCCATGGATAATCGGAGTCGTCATTAATGTTAGAGGGTTTAAGTGATTTAATAAATTCACCTGATTTTATTAAACGCAATGTAGCTTTTAATTTTTTAACTTCTTTTTTATAACTGTCAATCGCTTCTTCGTATTGACCCGCGGCTGCTTTTAATTGGTCGAGCTTTTCTAAGCTATTGGGTATTGCAAGCAACACTTCTTGAACTGCAGGTTCTATAGTATTACGTGATTTTAACTCAACCCAGGGTGTTAAGGCTTTTTTATGTTTGTCGGTTAATACATACGACCAGCCTAGACCGAGTAAACCTTTATTTGAAAAAGGGCCGTTTAAGCGAATTTTTGTAAAATAAGAGGTGGCTTTTTCGGCTTTATTTTCTCGTAAATAGGAAAATCCTAAGGCGATATTGGCTTTATCTCTTAATGCTAATAAGTCATTTTTGTCAGATTTGAGTTCACCCAATTCGGTTAATATTTTAGTTCCTTGTGCAATTTTACCTGCACGAATATAGGCTACCCCTAGATTGTATTTTGAGTAAAAATAAAAGTCATCATCATTGTTGTTAATGTTATTGAGCTGTTGTTGTGCGCTGTCTAATTTGTTTAACCGTATATATGTTTCGATTAAAAGACTGTTCTTTTCTTGTAGAAAAGCTTCAGGAAGATTATTACCAATTTGTGATAGCGCGGTTTCTGCTAATACGTCTTGATGGTTGATTAGATTCAACTTTGCTTGATAGAACCATATTTGATCGTGTTCAATTTTTGATAAATCACTTTTAGCTAAAAATAATAATTGTTTCGATGCTAAAGAATTTATGCCATAACGTAATGCTAAGCCACTGTAGATAATGTCGGGTGCAAAGCCTTGAGTTTTAATTGGCGATATTGTTTTCGCAATTTTTAATTGGGTTAGGGCTGAAAAATATTTTTGTTGATATAAATAGTATAACGAATTGCCATAATCAAGATTAAATACTTTTTTTGATGTAACTATTGAAGGATCTCGTTCAGCTTGTAAGGGCTGTGCAATACTTGAAAATAATAGTAATGACAGTAAAATGTTTTTAGTTGCGTTAGTCATAATCCGTTCCTGTAAAACTGCTACTATTCCCAAACTTTTAATAAAAATTCTGGTTGACGACGCGAATTTTTTTGCGACAGCTTTAACTCAACGTATTGAGGATTATTGTTTTTAGTAAAGTTTTGTACGCTAGCGCGGCGAAATTGGCGCGCGTTTCGGCCTTGGCCAATGTATTGTACAATTAATTCGTGATCTCCGGGCTCGAGACTATTTATATATAAGCGTTGTACACCACCACGACGCAAGGATTTTAACTCGCGTTCAGAATAAAGGTGGTTGGCAATAACTTTTTCATCCAGTTTGATGTTGACTGATTTTAAATCAAAATCTTCATTGGTATCTAGTGACACAAAAATGGTGATTCTGGCATTAATTGGAAATAAAAAATCATTTTCTAGAATGCTTAAATCATTATTGATATTCAGAATTTCTTGTTTTAATGCCTGAATAGCACCGTCTAGATTTTGATCGCTTAGTGATGTCGCGGAATCATCTGCAGCATGGCTGATTGAAGCATTTATGAGCGAGCTAAAAAGCACTAGTACAAAAAGTGGGAGTAATAATCGATTTTTAAGAATATCCATAATTTTTATACCTGTCCAATAACCATAATCATAAAATTAACATTTTTTAGTAAATTAATAAACGATATTTGCTAAAATTCCAAAACCTTTTACGTTATCACTGCCTTTGATATGGCACTGATACGCGTTATTTGCTACTAAATTTAAGACATTAATTATCAAATCGTGATGTTATAGCCTGTTTTATTTAATAACGTGTGCTGTAAAACAACGTTAGTACGTTAGCGCTGTAACTATACGCATTACCGGTCTGAAAGTGGGTAAAGTTTTTGTAATTATACTGAAAGAAATTGTATGCTAGATTAACATCACCACGTTTGAAAAAACTGCTACTGGATTCAAACAATTCATAAGAGACTTTATAGCCTACTGAGTAATTGGAATAATTGGACATTTCCTTATCTCTTGCCATAAATACGTACTCTTGATCAAAATTATCATTATAAAATGATGCCTGACCCTGGGTGTAGTAGCGAATACTGTATTCAGCCAGTATTTGAGGGATGTAATAGTGGTTATAGCGTGCTTCAAAAGTGTGTGAATCAATTGCCCAACTATCGGTGTAATAACGATAACCTAACATTACGGTAGTATCATCACCTAAATAATACATAGCACGTGAGGCAAACGCAATACCAGAACGGGTGCGTGGGTAACGTTCAGGACGACTAAATACATTATTAATGCGAACTGCGCGATACGGGTTATTTAAAAATCCAACGGCGCTGATCGATTCCAAATCGACAGTTAATAATAATTTCTTGGTAATAACTTGAGATACACCAAAGTGGTAGCGTACGCGATCAACAACATCCAGAAACGTAGGATCGGTCGACTTTCCTATTTCATCTGCACCACGCGAAAATCCCATATTTAATGTTGTTAGACCATAAAACATTTCATGTGACATGCTCAGGCTAACGGTATTGGCATCATAATCGTTTTCGCTGCTATTGGTGTAGGTAACATTAAGAATGGTGTCACGGTATAAGTAGTCTAGCCCTGCACCAAATTCGGCTCGAAACTCTGTGTAAGGACTGGCGTAGCTTTCAACGTCAATTGAAGCACTGGAGATATTATCTTCATAATAATGCACGTTGGCTGAAAAATCGTCGCCAATGCCTTTGCGTATCAGTAGTGCGGGGCCATCAACGGTGATGTTACCACCAGTGTAATTGTGGTATAAAATATCGGCTCGATCTTCAGGCAATACGGCTGCGTTAATTATTGAAACTGTCGTTGTTGATAACAGTATTAATAATAGTAGTAGCGAAAATGGTCGGTAGCTTTTAATCATTATTATTGTATTTGTGTTGTATTAATTACAGCCACATCCTCCACCGGCTCCCACGCCACCACCTTGCGCGCCTTCGCGAACCTCATGCACATGATCCATATATACATCAGCAAAGGAATCACGCGAAAACAACATGATGGGTTTTGCTAAAATTTCGCGTTCATAAGGCTTAACCCAGGCTTTTTTAGCGCAGCCAGTGTTTAGCAAAACGAATAACAATAAGTTAATACTGACTATTAATTTTAGATAATGTTTCATTTTAATTTCAAGTTTTAGAGTAATGATTTAACGTCTTTTTCATATTTTTTTTCATAGCCAGATTTATAACCGTAATGACTAAAGCGAATTATTCCATTTTTATCCAGAATAAATGTGCTCGGCATCGCTTGTAAGTCGTAGGATTCGCTGGTTGATTGGTTATTATCAAATAATACTGGGAAATTTATTTTTAATTCTTTTATCATTTTTTTCGCAGGCGCACTTTTGTCGTCGATATTAACGCCTAATAAGACAAAGCCTTTGCTTTTGTACTTATTATAGAGATCATTTAACAATGGTAATTCTTTTCGACACGGTGCACACCAGGTTGCCCAAAAGTTGATCATAACTACTTTGCCACGTAAATCTTTTAAGCGGACATTGCCGCCCTTATTACTCGCGAGGGTAAAGTCTGGTGCAACTTGCTTTACTTTGACTGCCGAGGCTGTTGAGCTTAAGGTTAGGCTGGCTACAGCGATAATGATTGAAAAAATAACGGGAGCTGTATTTTTAAATTTTTTCATTTTGGTATACCTACTTTATATATTAAAAGATGCTTAAAAAAACCAACTTGCGCCGGCAGTAATTTCAATATTTTGGCTTGATTTATTACGGCCAATTAAGTTTGAGTTTAATATGTAATCACGGAAATCAATGTGCACTGCGATACTTTTACTGGGAACTAATCGTAGGCCTCCGCCGAGTATTATGGTCAAGTTTTGACTATTATTTATGTCGGTTATGCCCAGACCGCCAACAAAATAGGTTGAACTACTCCAGGCTTTTCCGGCACTGCTATAAACTTCGCCAGGTAACACGTTATAACCAAATAATAAGTTTAAGTACGATAGTTTATTTGATACCACTGAAGTACGACTGCTGGCATCAATAACGGTGCTAGAACCGATAGAAAGATTGTAAAATATATCTTCAGTAAAGTGATAAGAGCCAGTAACGCCATAAACCGTACTCGTACCAAAATCTTCGGTACTATAAACTCCGGCATAAGCTCCAATCTCAAAGTCTTCCGTTTTTATTCTGGGTACATCGGTATCTTCTCTTTCGATATCGGGGATGATGATATCGGTTGAGGTTTTGGATTTTTCTGCGGCAATAATACTATTGCCTGTTATGTTTGTTAGTAGCAACAACATGATGGTGGTACTATTTATTGTAGTTAAAATTTTCATCTATTAACCATTTGTTAGTCATTATTAAAAAAAGATTGAAAAACCAAGACTGGAATTTAAAAATTCATCATTTCGATTATTGCCTTTGAATACAACATAATCCCCAAATTCGAGGCGAATGATAAATCGTTCAGTCAAATAATAGTTCATACCAAAGCCTGCATTTAAAAGATCAAGCTCGTGGGATGTTAAATCCGCTGCGCTATTGGGTACATTCATGAATTTACTATAGCCCATAAAAGCAAAGGGTCTAAAATCGAGATCGGTGTAAAGCTCTAATAATACATTGGCTTGGTACAGTGGCGAATTGGAGTAAATTCCGGCGATACTGGTTACTCCAAACTCTAACATAATATTTTCATTGGTTCGGTAGGCGAGTCGAATGTTGGCGCTGGATTCACCATTGAACGAGCCTAGGGTTGCATCAAATCGAAATTTATCGCGTAAATAGTCTTCCAATATGATTTCACGGGTACCTTTTTTGATACCGGCGTTTTCGAGTGTTTCAGACATGTGTTCCCGGCTAGCCCAACCAATTCGATTGGAGGTGCCTCGAACTTGATACCAGTCAGTTTTACGACGTATTATTTGAATTCGTTCGCCACGTTCGATTATGTCATAGATTGGAAAATTTGCGCCTGGGCCGGTATGCAGTTCTAAAATAGGGTCGGCAACCGTGACGATTAACCTTTTTTTAGTTTTTTCTTTGGCGTGTACTAAGCCTGCCTCAAAAACGAGATGAAACAGGAGTATAACGATAACGGATAATTTGATTTTAAAATTCATTATTATTAGTGTTATTAGGGTTGATCAAATGCGATCCAGCGATAAATTTCACCATAATCATTACCAGCGGCATTATTGGTGCTTTCAGACACCGTCGTAAATAAGCTTCCAGCATTGACGTTGCCTTTATGAATAACACCACCAGCTAGTAAGGATAGTGGTTTTTTTAATATTGGGCTAGTGTGCGCTAATGGGTAATTATTGGTTGTCACCGTGGGTGCTGTATCTTCTGGACCTTTAATGACTTGTGCTTGTGCTGAAATAAAGTTACTGATGTTTTTAGCATCGGTATCTAATGGTAAACCGTAAATTTTGAATGTACCACCATTATTACCACCCACACCATGGCAGGTAGATGCGCTGCAGTTAATGGCCAACACTTCACTTATGCTGAGGTGGGTAGGGGCGCTATGATTGGCGGTATCATTAATAAAGTAAGCATAACTAAGCGCCTGTCGGTCAATAGTACTGCTATCTGCTTGTTGCGTGGTTTGGTCACACGCAGTAACAACCAAGCTATAGAGTAGTGTTAATAATAAAGCTAATGTCTTGTTGAAAAACGTCATTTGATAAATTCCTACTTTGCTTTACTTTATTTCGGCAGTTTAAAAATTAAATACACTTTAATCTGATGTTTTTTGCCGGTATTTTGTTTAAATTTGGCCAAATCACACGTGTTTACTGTTACATGCCGTTAAGTCTAAATTTTCTTCTTCGGTTTTAATGCTGTTATTTTTGGGTTGAGTCAATATAGAGTTTATATCAAATCACACACTGTGTTCAGAGATTAGATTTTTGAACCACTAGCATTCCATATAAAAC
The DNA here is from genome assembly GCA_964420605.1 of uncultured Thioalkalispiraceae bacterium. GTDB lineage: Bacteria > Pseudomonadota > Gammaproteobacteria > UBA6429 > Thiohalophilaceae > CAYQUC01. Next base: position 36,863 of record CAYQUC010000018.1, read on the forward strand.
CTTGTATTTACTGTGCCTAATTCCTTTGAATAATCAAAAATGTTTGATAATTAACCTATAAATGTTAAATAATGATTAACGCTGTATAGTATTTGTACGATACTATAGAGATTAGTATGGTCAATATTTAATCATAACTGCATTAGCAACTTCTTAAGTATACGTGAAATTTATAGTGTCAAATGACGCGAAACAAAACTGGTTCGCATTTCAAGTATTCATTTTGTTAACTTAATCACATTATTACGAGTTTTAACTGGAAAAATGTCTACATTAAGGCATATTTATACCGTGAGCTAGAAAAATATATAGCTTTATAGATGTAGACGAATAATTTTATACGTATATCAGGATTTGAATGACTCAAGTCTAACTTGAAACCTGATAAATTAAATTTATGAGTAATTATCTTGGCACTACGTACAACAGGCCAGAGGAATAAGAATATGAACGTGAACAGTCCGTTTTTAAAAACAAAGAAAATAGGGTCGGTTTTACTAATTGCACTCAGCTTAAGCTGTGTGTCTTTTGTACAAGCCGGAGTCAATGATCAAGCTAAGCGAATGCACGAGCGTTTAACTGGAGTGCCACCATCGGATGCCGTATTGGCCACGATGGTGGTTCAGTTAAATGCCGGTAACGGGGTAGCTGCAGCTGAAATCGCCATGCAAAATGTGTACTTCTATAACTCCACTCTCAAGAATTTTGCGACACCGTGGACAGATAGTCAACGTTCAGTTTTGGGTGATTTAAATGATTATAGCGCAACCGTCATTGGTATTATTCGTGATGATTTTGATTTTAGGCGGGCTTTGTACGATGATATTTTGTACACAGCAGGCAACAATGTCGCAACGGCTTACAGCAAAACCGATAATATCCATTATCAAGAAATTGAATCTGGTTTTATTGATATGTCAAATCCAGCGCAATTGGTTGCAACAACGCAGTCTAGTGCGCAAACCTTGGGACTACCTGCAAACAAAACGGCTGGTGTGTTAACAACGCGCCAATCAGGTAAAGCCTTTTTGGACATGGGCTCTAACCGTCGACTCTTTGAATATACAATATTAAATCATCTTTGTATTAGCTTAGAAGATGCCAACGACATTACTCGAACCCCTGACCGTATTGGTCAAGACGTATCTCGTAGTCCTGGTGGCGATAGCTCAGTCTATCTAAATACGTGTATTGGTTGTCACACCGGTATGGATCCAATGATTCAAGCTTTTGCTTACTTTAATTATAATTCAGATGCTGAAGACACGGTTGTGCCATTAAAAGATCAGTTAGTGTATGAAGCTGGCATAGTACAAGCAAAGTATCTTCAAAACGCCGGGGTATTTCCATTCGGTTATGTCACCATCAATGATGATTGGGAAAACTACTGGCGTGCCGGTAAAAATGCCTTATTAGGATGGGCTTGGAAAGAAGAACCAAATCCAGCAGTAGGGGGAGTATTTGGTAAAGGAACTGGCCCTAAATCGTTGGGTCGTGAGTTTGCCTATTCAAAAGCATTTGCAACTTGTCAGGTTAAAAAAGTATTTGAAACAGTTTGTTTACGACCAGCGAGTTCACCGGCTGATCGTACTGAAATTTCTCGTATTACGGATGTTTTTGATGCGAGTACTTACAAACTAAAAACAGTTTTTGCAGAAACAGCAAACTACTGTAAAGGCAATTAAGGCGGAATTAAATCTAATACAGGTACGTATCTCATGTTAATTGTAAACATGGCGATTAGATGCACTGGAGAATGATAATGAGAAATTCAATGACTATGATGAATCTAACAACAGAAAATAATGCGTTAGCATTTACAAACATCACGAAAAAACTGTTACAGAGTCTGTTATTAATAACCGTAATTGGTTTAACAGCCTGTGGCGGCGGTGGCCGTGATGGCGGCCCAAGCTATGGTGGTAACGGCGGTAATGGTGCTGGCAGTGGTAGTACCAATCCAGGTGGTGGCGGTTCAGGAACTGTGACACCTCCTGCTAATCTGGATGCACAAAAAGCGTGTTTCCAAAACAGCTTATACCCATTAATTACCACACCAAGTGCTACAGCTTTAGCTGGAACAAATGCTTGTGCAGATTGCCATTCCGGTACTCCATTAGTATTAGGTGCACCGTTATTTGCAAGCCCTGATATGGATGTGGCTTTTAGCAATTTGTATAATGTCCGGATTGATTTTATCAACCCAGCACAATCGGCATTAATACGTAAAGTTAACGGTAATCATTATCCAACTCGACTTGCTGGCGATACGGCAGGTGCTGTTGCATTATTAACAGCACAAGTTCAAAAATGGGCGGATGACTGTAACAACCAGGGTGTGCAACCTGCGGGGGGAGGCATATTTAGTACTGTTACTACATTCTCACAGGCACAATCATCAGCAGGTGGTGGTCCGGTTGCACGTTTTAATGATAGAACCATTGCGTTATATTTGTTTGACGATCAAGGTGGTTCTGATGGACAAACTGTTACTGATTCTAGTGTGTTAGGTGCACCATTAAACTTAAAACTAGAGGGAACCTATACCTGGGAAAATGATGGTGGTTTATCCTTTGGTGGTGGTAAAGCAAAAGCCAATTTAGCTGATAGTAAAAAAATCTATGACAATATCGGTGGTCCAGCAGGAACACGCGCATTTAGTCTAGAAGCATGGGTAACACCCGAAGCAGCACAAGCTGCAGGTGGTACGCCTTATCGCTTAATGACTTATGCGATTAGCAGTTCACGTAGTAACTTTACGATGGGTCAAATTGGTCAACAAGTCGATGCTAATGCTTATCTTCGATTCCGTAACCGAAGTAGCCGAACTGGAGCCAATGGTAATAATAATTCTCAAAATACCGCCGATGGTTCTTTGCCAAATACATTAACTCATGTCGTTATGACGTTTGATGAGACCACTGGACGAAAAATTTATTTGGACGGTAATCTCGTTGTTAATGAAAATGTCGCGCAAACTATTCGCGGTGATGGTACAGCAACGAATAACTGGGACGATACCTATATCTTTGGTCTTGGTAATGAAATTAGTAATGCTAATCGAAATTGGAAAGGCACTATGCGCTTAATGGCGGTACACGATGTGGCATTGTCAGATGAGCAAGTGAAACAAAATTTCAATGCCGGTATTGGTGGTGAAAGCGTAGTTCTTCGTTTTGACATCAGTGAACATACTAGTGTTGCAAATAGTTTTGTGACGATGACTGCAACTGAGTATGGTGGTAATGCTTATTTATTCTCAAATGCGGTATTCGAAGTTACGGGTGGTACATCGAGTATCCCAGTCGCTCAAAATGGGGATTTACTCTATACAACTTATTGTCAAGGTTGTCATAGTGTTCCATCTAACTTAGTCGATCGCTCTTTAGCACAAATTCAAGCTTCAATTGCAAATGTTCCAACAATGCAAACGGTTACCTTACAAGGATTATCGAGCGCGCAGTTAACGCTTATTGAAGGTCGGTTAAGTTCAACCTATGTTGCCCCGATTGACGGTCTCGCGTTATACCAAACAAACTGTGCCGGTTGTCATGGTGCCGCACCTGGTACATCGGTTAACGGTAGTTTAGCGGGTAAAACCGTTGCAGAGATTGATGCTGCAATTGCAGATACCACTAAAAGCATGAATACTGCAGGTTTGCAAACACTAACTGTTATTCAGAAAACAGCAATTGTCACTGCGATAGCAACGCCGGTTCAAGCAACGGGGTACAATATTCAAATCGATAATATTCGTGTCGGTGTGAATGGTTCAATCCCTCCAGTGGGCCAAGCAATGAAAAACACGAGTGTGTTGGTAACTGCTAACAATCAAGCTTTAACAACTTTGGGTGTTGTCATTCCACAAAGTGGCGGTATTGCAACGGATTCATTCTATCTAGAGTTTGAACGAATTGGTTCTAAAACGAATGTGGTTGTTGAAGCTGCGCCAGCAGTACCAGCAGCTGATGCCAGTGTGGTTGTGAAACCAGATGCCGGTATACGTAACTTTGATCAAGTGAATGACACCATGGCAGCATTAACCGGTGTATCAAAATCACTGACCTACAGTTCGTTCGTTGACTTGAAGAGCCAACTACCAGGAAACAATAGTGTGTTAACGTTTGTTGCCTCACACCAAGTTGTTGTGATGAAACATGCGCTGGATTACTGTTCTCGAATGGTCGACGGTAACAATACCTTCTTTGGTACTGCTAACCCCACAACGGCTCAAATTCGAGACATTGGTGTCGATAAAGTGTTAGGAAGCGGCTTAGTGTCTCAACCTAGTCGTGACGCAGTACGCGGTGATATCTACACACTATTAACCAACATTGGTTGTACAAGTTCAGGTGCGGAAGTGTCTGGTGGTGTTGTGATTGGTCCCTTGACCTGTTCAGATATGCGTAAAGCGCAAATCACCTCCTGTATCGCAGTGTTGAGTAGCGCACCAATGATGCTTTATTAATACGTATTTATTAAATGATTCATTTATTTGTAAATAAAAAGTAATTTAAATTTAGCTAAGAAGCTTAAGAGGCAATAAAATGTCAGATAAAAAAATAGCATATGAAACAGGTCAACAACCTGTACAACATGAAAACCATGAACGCCCTGTGACACGCCGTGACTTTTTGGCTCAGGGGTTAATTTCAGGAAGTGCATTTGTCACCGTGCCGACCATTTTTGCAGGGTTATTTAAAAGTGGCTCGGTTGAAGCACGGGTTGAGCAACTAGCCGACTGTGGTATCAGTATTGGTGCCTCGGGCAAAGCGGCTTTTATGTGTTTTGACCTTGCTGGTGGAGCTAATTTGGCGGGCTCAAATGTTATGGTTGGCAGTAATTTACAGACCGATTTACTGCCAGCAGTAGCGTATGAAAGCTTGGGATTGCCAGCGGCGATTAACCCCAATGTTGCGGGTAAAGTCGTTGGTATCGATGGGGTTGCAAACCCGGCGGTGGGTGACATTGCATTTCATGCCGATAGTGCGTTATTACGCGGTATTCGAAATGCAGCAACCGCAGCGACATTAGCCAATGTCAATGGTGCTGTAATGTGTGCACGGTCATCGAATGACACCGGTAATAATCCACATAACCCGGTTTATGGTATTAATAGTGCCGGTGCTTCGGGTTCAATTGTTAATATGGTCGGCACACGTGATTCCAGTGAAGACAATAACGCCGGTGGCCGTTCACAATCGCCAATGTCAATGTATGACTCAACGCGTTTACCGACTAAAGTATCATCAACCCGTGAAGCTCGAAGTTTAGCGGATACTGGGGCGTTAGGTACGTTACTACCGACTGCCGCAGAACGCGGTGCCTTGGTACAAGCGGTTGAAAATATCAGTGATCGAAAAATTGATATTGTAAATACCAATGCAACGGTTGGTAACAGTGTTAATAAAGTACTGAGTTGTGGTTATCAAGTGGCCAGTAATACCATCGGTGGTGCAACCTCGGATGATTTGGATCCATCAATGGATGCCAATATTACCGCTATTATGGCTGGCATGGGCACCACTGGTTTGAATGGTGGCACACGTGATTTATCCAATAGTGAATACGCCCGAACCGCAGCAACCATGAAACTCGCGATTGGCGGTTTCGCCGGTGCCGCAACCGTGCAGATGGGTGGTTTTGATTACCACAATAATAAACGTGTTCGAGGTGAACAACGCGATGAAAAAGCCGGTGAATGTATCGGTATGGCCTTGGAATTTGCGCGCTTAAGTGGTCGAAAAACCATGATTTATGTGTTTAGTGATGGTTCAGTGTCCGGTAACGGCACGATTGATCCAGCTTTATCCGGTGTTGGCAGTGTTGATAAGTATGGTTGGCGTGGTGATAGTTCTACTCGTGCAGCAGTGATGATGTTAGTTTATGATCCTGTCGCTAAACCCACCATGCGCCGTAACCAAGTGGGTAGTTATAAAACCACGGGTACGGTTGAAACGGCAGCCAATGCAGCAGCAAGTAATGTCGATGTGCTAGCGGAAGCGGTGGTGTTAAATTATTTAGCAATCCATAACGAAGTGGGTACTATTAATACTGTATTACCCAGTAATGGTTTGGGTAATACCGCATCAATTGACTCATTAATTGCGTTTGAACCTGGCTAGTAATTTTAGCAAATAGAGTGTTACAACATTAAACAAGATTAAGTCGATTCAAGTGCTAATTAAACCTATTAATAGCCTTGTTATTAGACTTAATTTTGTTTGTTTTTTAATCAAATGCGACTCAGTTGGCAATAAAAATCCATCGAGGCGTGTTAAGGACACATATTAGTATCCAACAAGTGATATAATTCATAGAGTAAGTGATAAAAATATATAATTATAGCTCGTGACCATGATCACGATCAGTGACAAGTTGCTTCGGTTATACTAGTCACAGCAAGTGTGTAGTTATTAGGGAAGAAGATAATTTTATAACTTTGGATTGTACACGAGAGAGATAAATATGTCCGCCACAGCAGAAAAACTAAAAGCAAAAACAGCGAAGAAAAGTACTGATTCGGCAAAAGCTAAAAAAGCGTCAAAGTCAGAACAGGCAAAGCCTGAAAACAAGGTTTCTGCTAAGACCAAAGTTAAAATTGTTGATCCGTTACACGCAAAACAAGCGCGAAGTCCTACTGCGATTATTATTTCAGTCATTATTACAGCAATTATTCTATATGGTTGGTATGTTGCTGAAGACAGCTACATCACCCCTGAAGAAGGTATTGGATATTGGTTAGGCATTATTGGTGGTGTGGCTATGCTGTTGTTATTGACGTACCCCATGCGTAAAAAATGGCGTCCCATGCGTAAAATGGGTAATGTGAAATATTGGTTTCGAGTTCATATGTTTTTAGGCTTGCTTGGACCAGTTTTAATTTTATTTCACGCCAATTTTGGTCTGGGTTCAATTAACAGTTCCGTTGCTTTTTTTAGCATGTTATTAGTTGCCGGTAGTGGTGTTATTGGTAAATATTTTTATTTAAAAATTCATTATGGCCTGTACGGCAAAGCCGCTACTATGGATGACTTAAAAGAAGATTTGCAACTAACAAAAGGCATGTTGGGTAAGCATATTTCACTGTCTGACACCATGAAAAAACGTTTAGATAAATTTGAAAAGTCGGTTACTCGCAAACAAGGTTTTATAATTGGTTTCTTACGCCTACCTGTTACCTATATTATGTCTAAGTGGATGTTGTATAGCATTTTGCATGAAGTAAAACAGGGTATTACTAAATATGCTGACGAAAAAGGTTGGGATAAAAAATTACGTGCTAAATTATATAATCGTTCAAAAAATGATTTTAAAACCTACATACACCACAGTAAAAAAGTAGCCCAGTTTACTGTATTTGTGCAGTTATTTTCGTTATGGCATATTTTGCATTTTCCCTTATTTATTGCACTCGTATTTTCGGCTATTGCCCACGTTTTTGCAGTTCACATATTTTAAATTAGAATAAATAAACTACTATGTTAAATGGAATTTTTGGGCGTTATTTGGCTCGCGTCATCTTTAGTCTGGGTATTGTATTATTTCCTAGTCTCAGTTTTGCTGCTGATATTGAAACCATGTTAATGCCCGGCAAGGTCATTGACGGCCATAAAAAATGGGAAGAGACCTGCAGTAAATGCCATAAAGTGTTTGGTGATTTGGACCAATCTAAACTGTGTCTGGATTGCCATGACAAAATCGAATCCGACATTAAAAAGAAACGTGGCTATCATGGCCGTTATAAGCAAGTGCAACGTCAGGAGTGTCGCGCCTGTCATACCGATCACATTGGTCGTGATGGCGATATTGTTAAGCTTGATAAAGAAACCTTTAACCACCATTTAACTGACTTTAAATTAAAGGGCAACCACAAAAAAGTGGATTGTCGTTTATGCCACAAGAAAAAAATACCGTACCGTGAAACCAAGTCACAATGTGTTTCATGCCACAAAAAAGACGACCCACATAAAAAAGTTCGTTTAGGCAAAAAATACAAAGGCAAGTGCGCAAAATGCCATCAGGAAACCGGTTGGGCTAAAATGAAGTTCAATCACAATAAAACCAAATTTAAATTAAAGAACAAGCATAAAAAAGTTAATTGTTCGATTTGTCATCCAAATGATCGGTTTATTAAAACGCCTAAAAGCTGTTATTCATGTCATCGTTTAAATGACATCCATCGAGGCGGTAATGGTAAAGACTGTGAAGACTGTCATAATCCTCGTGGCTGGAAAAAGGTTCAATTTGATCATGACGGAGACACTACGTTTCCGCTTGAAGGCCGACATAAAGAAGTTACGTGTATCCAATGTCATAAACAAGACAAAACGCGGCTTGATATTAAAAAACGTAAAAAGAAAAAGAAAGCACGTGCGTGTTATTCATGCCATAAACAAGACGATGAACACAAAGGCACATTTGGTAAAAAGTGCTCAAAATGTCATGGCGTTAAAAATTGGTGGGTAAAACGAAAATTTCAACACAATCGTGATACCGATTTTAAGTTAAAAGGCAAGCATAAAAAAGCCGATTGTAATGATTGTCACCGTGGCGCTAATGTTTACAAAGAAAAATTAAAACAACGCTGTTACACCTGCCACAAAGTGGATGATACCCACAAAGGACAGCAAGGTAAAAAATGCCAAACTTGTCATAATGAAAGTGGCTGGCGTGAAAAAGTGAAATTTGAGCACGACATTACGAATTTTCCATTAATTGGGATACATGCAATTACACCATGTGAAGAATGCCACTTAACAAACTCGTTTAAAGATGCGAAAATAGCGTGTTATTCTTGTCATAAAGAAGATGATAACCATAAGCGTACTTTGGGTGAAAATTGTAATCGCTGCCATAACCCGAACGATTGGAATTTATGGCGCTTTAACCATGATAAAGAATCCAAGTTTAAAATTGACGGTAAACACAAAAAATTAATTTGTAAAGACTGTCATAGAGCAGCAACGAAAAGAATGGAGTCGGATCCGCGTACCTGCATTCGCTGTCATGCATCGGATGACGAGCATAACGGTGCATTTGGTAATGATTGTAAACAGTGTCATTCTACGGAATCGTTTAGAGAACATAGTCGATAATAAAAGATTTTATAAGGATTTTGATTTTATCATCAAAATAAGGATGTATTTATGAGCACTAAAAATGGGTTATTGTTAATTATTACACTAATAATTAATTGTTTTGTAGTTGTTCAAGCGCAAGAAATCCCCGCGGATTTTGATCATGACGATACAGATTTTTTATTATCGGGCGCGCACCTTAAGGTTGAATGCGCGGTTTGTCATGTCAGAGATGTTTATAAGGGAATTCCAGTTACCTGTGAAGAGTGTCATACCACATCGAGTTTAATCGCAAAGAGCAAAAAACCGGCAACACATTTTGAGTCAGTAGACACCTGTGATAATTGTCATACTGTTGAAACTTGGGCTGGCGCAAGAATTGATCATGAATCCGTGGTTGGCACCTGTATTGATTGTCATAATAATATTAATAGCACTGGTCGACCATCCGATCACGTGCAGAGTGTCGACGAATGTCATGAATGCCATACAACCCGGCGTTGGAAACAATCTGGTTTTGATCATACTGTTATAACCGGTAATTGTTATAGTTGTCACAATGGCACCACGGCAACCGGTAAATCAGAAAAACACCGTTTAAGTAATAATCAGTGTGCTGATTGCCATCAGGTACAGAATTGGAAAAGCAAAACATTTAATCATAAAGATATTGGTTCGGCTTGTTTAGGATGTCATAAAGACATACTGCCTCAAAAACCGCATCCACAAGATAACAAGTGCATAAGATGTCATTCACCCAATAAAAAATGGCAGCAAGTGCGGTTTGCTCATGAAAAAACCACAGAATTTTGTGTAAATTGTCATAAAGGTATTAAACCCACTAGTCACTTTATTATTGAAAGCGAAGCGAGTCTTCGGTGTGATGAATGTCACAATTCGGTGGCTAGTTGGCTCAGTAATGTGCGCTTTGAGCATGAAGTTGCCGATTTTCATGAGCATCGACCGAGCACTCAGTGCACGGCTTGTCACTTATCGAATTCCAGAAACGTATTATTTCGCTTAGTGCAATTCAAGCCGGTTTGTGCAGCGTGTCATGCATCGAGTTATCGCGCATCGTCCCACCAGAAATATCCAGGGGTAGGGTATCGATTAGAAGAACTAGCGCATTGTACAATCGCCTGTCATTCGTATACAGACTCTACACTAACGGTAAGGGATAACCGCCGTAATACTAATGCACATTATCATTCAACTACTCGAGGTAAAGGTATTACTCCACCCTAACTTTATCGAAATAGTTTTTTGATTTGGAACAGAATTAACAGTTGAGTATTACTATTTATGCTCTAATTAAAGTTCATGTATTTAATTTAAACATTCATAAACTGTTGATGTTTTGTGTGAAGGAATAAACGTTAATATGGAAATAAAGAGTAACAATAAAATAGTAAGACTTTTTTTTATCATCGCTTTATTTAATATTATGGTTATCCAGATTAGTGATGCGAGTGTCTCAGTACCTTCTCGAGAAGTGTTATCTGAATTTAGAGCCGTCGATTCTGAAGAGAGCTTGATAGGTCAAATATTTTTTCGTTTTCCTGTACAGTTTATATGGGCATATCCGACTGTCTCGAGCAATATAATTTTTATCTATGTTCGACCAATTGGTATGGTTGGTACGACAATTCGCTCTAAGCGGATATTTAATTTATCCGAGTCCATCAGTGTTCAAAAAGATTTCAGTGGCATAATCGATAAAATTGAATATGAAGGCACCATTCTTGATGGTGGTTTTATCATCATACAATTAAATGGTAATTATGTGCATAGCGTGCATCAAGGTGACAAGTTTGAGAGTGTTGCCATTATTATTTATAAAAATACTCCCCCTGGTGTAATTGATTCTGAAAAATTAGAATTGATAGATGAACAAAATAACCTAACTAAGTGATTTGAACAAAGAAATGAATATATCGATTTTTAAAAATCTATTAATTTTTGTATTATTATTAATTGCAAGTAATGTCAATGCATTACCAAACCGATTAATTAATGACGTAAGTATCAAAAAAGAAAAAGGCTATGATGTTATTACCGTTAAATTATCTGTTCCAATGCATTACACGCATCATTTTCCAAAAACAAAAAGTCGTACGGTTATCATTAATGTGCGCGCGTTTAGTAATGATGCCAAAATTGTTTTAACATCTAGCGACAAAGAGAAATATCGTTTACCGCGTAAACGATCAAAATTAGTGAGTTATCTGCGTGTTGAAAGTTTAGATAATAATCTTGGTAAAATTGCTATTCAGTTTAAAAAGACGTTAAAATTTTCGATTAAACAAGTTAACAAAAAAACAATAAAAATTATTATTGGAAAAACTGGGGCTAGTAGTAAACTAGCGACACCCAAAGTTGCAAAGAAAAAGCGTTCTCGCTCAAAAAAAGCAAAGGCAGTAAAAGTACCTAAGGTTTCAATGTCTGCTAAAAAGAAATCGTCAAAGAAAAAGAGAACATCACGAAAATCGAAGAAAAAAGCAGTAGTCCGAAATACTCCAATTACTTATGTACTAAATTTAGAATCCTATAAAAAAGGCAAAAAACCGAGAAAAATTCCGAAATTGGATGTGTTTAAAAAATACAAACTGTTTCGAACTCGCGTTAAGAAAAAGAAAGTATTAATAACACGTTTACGACTTGGTTTTTTTAGAAGTAAGACAGAAGCTGAACGTGCTAAACGCAAATTAAAAGTGTATTACCCAAATACTTTTGTCACGCTCATTCAGAAAAATGAAAGTTCATTGTCGAGAAAATGGTTTGCTAAAAAGAAAATAGCACCAGTAAAAGTTAAAAAAGTTGCTAAAAAGAAAAAAGCAAAAAAACTGACTAAAAAACAAGTCAGTAAAGTTGATAAATTATTTTCCAAGGGCAAGCTAGCATTAATTGAAAAGAAATTTAGAAATGCAATTAGCTTCTTTACTAAAGTATCTGAAATTGCGACTGGTGATAAAAAACAACAGGCAATGGAATATATTGGTTTGGCGCGTGAAAAAAATGGTCAAATTGCACATGCTAAAGCCGAGTACAAAAAATACTTACAATTGTATCCGGACGGCATTGGCCATGAACGGGTAAAACAACGATTAGAAGGCCTGTTAACAGCGCAATTAGCACCAAAGAAAAAATTGGTTAGTCGAATTGACAAGAAAAAAGAAGAAGAAAGTTGGGAATATTTTTCTACAATTTCTCAAAATTACCGAAATCAAATTTCGAAACGACAAGATATCGCAGCGACAACGTCGGATAACTCAATGAGTAGTTATTTTAATACTTCGGGCAGAAAACGTGGCGATACATACGATCTCAGATTCCAGTTTGATGTTGATCATCGCTATGATTTTGCTAAAAATGCAAGAAACGAATCTGAATTTGGTTTATCAACAGCTTATTTTGATTATATTTCTACAACCGGTATCGGTACGGTTCGATTGGGTCGACAATCACGTTCTTCGGGCGGTGTTTTGGGTCGGTTTGATGGCGTGTGGTATGGCTATCCGTATTCTAATGACGTGAAACTCAATTTGGTTGCGGGTATTCCGGTGGTGTCAAGCGGTGGTATCAACATTAATCTTGAACAACAAGTTTATGGCATTAGCGCTGATTTTGATAATGTCTTAAAACGACTCGATGTGACTACATTTCTAGTACAACAAATTCGAGGTGGTATTGTTGATCGTCGCGCAATCGGTTCAGAAATCCGCTTTATTGCAGATAAAAGTTCGTATTTTGGAATTTTAGATTATGATATCGTGTTTAATAAATTGAATACTGTTCAATTTGTTGGAAATTGGTTATTCAGTGGTAACAAGTCGTTTAACTTTGTCTATGATCGACGTGCATCCCCCATCATTACGACATCCAACGCCTTAATTGGGCAGAGTATTACCAAGATACAAGAATTGCGTAATTTAATTAGCGATGAGGAAATTCGTAAATTAGCTTTAGCACGTACTACTACTTATGAATCAATATCCATGTCGGGTAACTTTCCGTTTAGTAATACCTATTCCATGAGTGCCGATTTGAATATTTCAAAATCGGGTAGTACCCAATCGACTTTTACGCCTGAAAATCCAGCGCTAGCGACATCGACTCCACCAGGACTTGTTAATGGTACTGCCGCAGTCGGTCCGGATTACTTTTATGGTGTCACTTTTATTGGGTCTAATTTATTCTCAAAACGTGATACCAATATTCTGTCGTTACGACAATCCACTGGAACAAGTAAGTCAACCTCAATCGATCTTCGGTCACAGTTTAAATTAAATAAAAAGTGGCGAATGCGTCCACGAGTTCGATACGACATTCGAACTCGTAGTACTAATAATTCGAAAACAAATCGAATTACGACCTCGGCTCGTTTTGATTACCGTTATACTAGGGAGTTACAATTCCAGATGGAAATAGCAGCAGATTTTACGGCATCAACAGACAATGGTGTAACAACGAATGACTCCGACTATTCTATCGATCTATCGTATATTTATGACTTCTAAATCTGAATACATCGGCTAAACAATTTTTGTTAATCGGTCATACCGGTATGACGCGGTGGTTTTATTGAAACAATGCCTGATTAAATCCGTCACAC
>CAYQUC010000019.1:0-48848 GCA_964420605.1 uncultured Thioalkalispiraceae bacterium
GGACATGGAGGCGATAGAAAATCGGATGAATATCATGGAGTCTGACCCCATGATACTATGACATTATGATTTGGATCAATAAAAAGTGATTTTTTTGGTACTTTTGTGAGGTGGTGTTGTCATATTGAATATGCACAGTTTATTAATGGTAAACATCTACAAATAATAAGGAATTTTTATGTCAAAACCTACAGATAATAAAAGACGACGTTTTTTGATTCAAACATCGACAGTGATAGGCGTTATTGGTGGTAGTGCTGTATCTGTACCATTTATCGCATCAATGTTGCCCAGTGCTAGGGCGCGTTCGGCTGGTGCCCCAGTTGAAGTTGATATCAGTAAATTAGCTTATGGTGCTCAAATTACAGTAGAGTGGCGGGGTAAGCCGGTTTGGGTATTACGTCGTAATCCCGAGATTTTAGAGCGGTTAGTTCAACCGTCATTATTAACCCGTTTGCGCGATCCTGACTCTGAAGTGGAACAACAACCACGATATTCTACAAATAAATTTCGTTCGGTTAATCCTGAGTATCTGGTGGTCGTTGGTATCTGTACGCATTTGGGTTGTGTACCAACGTTTAGACCTGAGTTGGCACCTGTCGATTTAGGTGAGCTGTGGCCGGGTGGTTATTTTTGTCCATGCCACGGTTCTCGGTTTGATTTAGCGGGTCGTGTGTTTAAAGGCGTTCCGGCTCCCACTAATTTAGTGATACCACCACATGAATATTTAACTGACACTATCATTAAAATTGGTAGTGATACTTCAGCAGTGTAGTAAGCAGTTTTTTTTATACTATAATTTTATTTTTTAGTTGTTAAACAATTGTGTGTAGTTTAATTTCAACCATAAAATTAGGAGTATTAAATGATCAGTATAAAAGAAATGGCATGTCATACTTGGGCGTTAAGTGGCAACCCTATTGCAGGAGTACAAGTTAATAAAATTTACGCATCATTGATGGATGAGATTGGAAAGAACTATTCTTATGGAGAAGATCTTAAAGATAAAGGGTTAGCTGAAATTCGTTCTGAAACGATGTCGAAGATCCAGGGTATCTGTGAGGGACGTAAGCAAAAACTCGATAACACGGTCTATTTGTGTGGTGGCTTTAAAGATAACCAAGTATGCCCAGAACATTTATGGTTAGAAAATCATACTAGCGGAAAAACGCATGATACTTTTATCAATCAAGATGTTCGTCGAGTGGATAGAGTTGGTGTCGTTGGCGAATCCTTTCAACCAGGATGTGAAGCACAACCATTTACTGCTGCTAATATTGCGCGAGTACAAGTTGATGGCTATACCAAAGAACAGTTTGATAGCCTTACTTAAATGAGTATGTGTTTTAAAACTCAAGGGTTCAGTTGATACCGAACCCTTGAGTTTGTTGATGCGGTTGTTTGTTGTTACAAAAAAAGTTTAATTACTTCAATTGTATTGGTTTGTGTTTGTAAGTTAGCATCGATAACGAGCTGTAGGTTATCACTTTGAATAATTTGTGTGGCAATTATGCGATCGGCCATTAAACCAATATTGTCAGCCATGATTAGTATTTTATTTGCCATCTCCAGTATTCTATCTGCCATTAATCCAATATCATCCGATAATCGTAACATGGCTGTTAATGAGCTATCCACTGTAGCAAGGGTGGTACTTGATGCTAATTGAGCAATTTGCAAACTCAAACCTTGGTTTGCTTTTGCTATTGAGGAATTAACGGTACTTAACGTTTGGAACGCAACAAGCAGTTCATCGGTTAATGTAATGTTGCTACCGGTCTCGGCTAATACGGTGTTGTACAGATTAGTAATGCTCGTTTGATAATTGCTGACATCAGTTTCAATTTTATCTATTTGTGATGCCATTGTTATAGATGTGAGGCTAGTTCCTTTAATAGTAACGAGTAGCTCGTCGCCTTGTAAAATTAGGTTGTTAATATCACTGCTTAAGGTGTTTGAATCGAGCGCGGCGTAGGCATTTGAAACACTCAGTAGTGTAATAAAAAAAGTGGTTATTAGTGTTCTTTTAATTGAATTGAGGTGTTTCATGGTTATCTCCTAAACATTGGTATCTGATATATCTATATAAGTCGTTCATTATATTAGAGCTTGCTAATATATCAAGCACCAAAGATAAAATTTGCGTTATTTAGCGAGATGCATGTGATTTGTTTTTTTAGGATGTTAGCGGTAGAGAGAATTCACTGTTGCTAGTTAAATTATTATTATAAATCAGTAGTTTAAATGTTTTTTGAATATTATTATGCTTGAGCGTGGGTAACCGAGTTTTTGACTCTAAGCGTCTTTACACGGTTAAATTCATCTTCATTATTGCTTACTAGAATTAATCAAACATGTACTTAAAGCATTAAAATGGCTCTTTTTCAGATTGTTCTTGAGAGATATGGTCTGTCATTAAGTCATCTGTAACAGCGGTATCAGCAAGAAAAAAACTATCCCTCGATTTATCGACGGGAAATAATATTCGAGCTTGCCCTACCGACTCTGACGGTTACTTTCTTAACGTGGTTTGATAAGTGAGTGTCAGCAGGCAGCCTAACTGACTGGGGTTCTATTATTTATAAATACAAAGCCTATTGACATAATGCACCTATTTTGTTGCTATATGCATGATATATATAGATTTATGAGGAATTTAAGTAATAGCCCTAATTTGGAGGGTGCTACCAAAATTTTGTACTACTATTCTGATTTGTCCCAGTTTATAGATTAAGTATTTGTTTATACTTAAGTTTCGCTATCTTTAGAAAATGCTAATCCAGAAAGTTGATAAGTTGGAATAATGACATTAACGATAATTAAAATAAAACGCCATCAGGCATTATTAAAAAAGTGCTCTCAATGTACCGAGATGTTTGGACCTCCGGTCGTTGGTAATCTGGTGCAATCACCTATTATGCTAATTGGGCAAGCCCCTGGCGATAAAGAGATTGTTATCAATAAACCGTTTGCGTGGACGGCTGGAAAAACCTTGTTTAAATGGTTTAATAAAATTGGCCTTGATGAAGACAATTTTCGAAATCAAATTTACATGACTGCAGTTTGCCGCTGTTTTCCCGGTAAGAAACCACGTGGTGGCGATAGAGTGCCTAATCAGACTGAAATTGATAGCTGTTCGCAATGGTTAAATGCTGAATTGGCGTTAATTCAACCTCAATTGATAATTCCGGTTGGTAAACTCGCGATTAGTCAGTATCTTAGTGTCAAAAAATTAACCGATGTTATTGGACAAGTTCATCACATTGAATTGAATGGTATCGCGTTGGATATGATTCCATTACCCCATCCATCGGGTGCGTCTACTTGGTTTGTTACGGAACCGGGTAAAAGCTTATTGCAACAAGCACTCAAGTTAATAAAGAACCATCCGGTATGGCAACAACACCTGTCAGATACTATAAATGAAATTAGCTCTAATCATTCAGTCAAAGTATAATCACGCTAACTGTAATCATAATATCAATAACAATACTGTAGGAGCAAAAAATCATGTCTAATCGTGGAGCCGGAGGAACCTCGGGTGGTGTTGGAAATTTCATTATTGGATTTGTAATGATGTGTGGTGGTGGCTATATGTTACTTCAGTCGATTACGGTAAACACCCGTTTTGGATTTGGTTCAAGCTTGTATAATATTGGCGGAATGGGCGGTGGTTTTAATATTACCGGCGGCACGATTATGCTGCCCTTTGTGATTGGTGTTGGAATTATTTTTTACAATAGCCGAAATTACATTGGCTGGTTACTCGCTGCAGGTTCTTTGGTTGCATTAATATTTGGTGTTATTTCCAATATTCAATTTTCAATGCAACGAATGTCAGCATTTGATTTGATTGTTATTTTGGTTTTATTTGTTGGTGGAATAGGGATGTTAATTCGGTCTTTGAAGGATGGGGGATGATTTAATCAGTTTTGTAGACGTATTTTTTACTTCGTTAAATACGGTATTCCAAACTTGTTGATGTCAATTAATCATCATGATCAGGTAGCTTGGCATTAAAATTTATATCCGTATTCAAATTTAATTTGTTAAAACGCTTGATCAAGTCAGCATCAAGTGTTTTAATCTTTTGAGGATTTGATTGAATATAGTCATATAAAAACTTAAGATTTTTTTAATATCAGGATCATTATCCAATTCAGAAATAAACTTCTCATAAGAATATTCAACTAACTCATTTTTTCACCTCCATCCAATAAATTACGAAGATTTTAAGCTTGGTTGATGTACGTTTCAGGCATTTTTAATCCAGTTTTAGTTACTTCACTTGCAGAGCTAAGATAAAGTTTTATTATATTGTAACTTTTAGTACACATAATGTTTTAACTAAAAATAATTAAATTAGTATTTCCGTTATTGTTACTATATATAAACATCAGGTTGTAAGGAGAATTTCATGCAAGGACAGCAATACCCAAGCTTCATAACTGCTTTATTAACTCTGTTGTGTGATGTCAAAAACATAAAATTAATTTATTACCTGTTTGTATTTAGTGCAATATTGTTAACATCGTCCTGTAGTGGTGGTAATGACGGTGGCAGTTTATCCCCAACCGATAATAACCCTTCGATCGTGTCGAGTACCACACTTAATGCTAATCAATTAGCGTTAAAAAAATCGTTCATAAAAATTAAATTCAACGAAGAAATACAATTACCAACCAAAGAAAATGTTGATATTTTTCGATTTGATGCCGCTAGTGGTAGGATGAACCCTAGTGCTCAATTTTTAAGGATATCTAATCTTCCTTATAAGTGATTCAATATTCGATTTTCAGAAGTAAAATTTGTAAGTAGTTCTAATAAATTATTTTCACAATCAAGGAGACGAAAATGAAATGGAAAAAAAGCATATCGTTAATTAACCAAAGTTTAATTATATTTAAGAAAGGTAAACTGGATTTATTTACTAAATTTTCTATTTTTATAGGTTTATTTTTAATTTTATTTAGCAGCACTGCCTATGCAGCTGTATTAGCAAATATATCAACTATACCGAAAATTTCCGGTACTACAGGAAGCTATCAATATTACACGCTTAGTATACCAGCGGGTGCGAGAGATTTAGAAGTTTATACTTCCAGTTCTAATGGCGATGCTAATTTATATGTCGCCTTTAATCGTGAACCAACTACGACCGATTTTGATTATCGTTCTGGGAGTTATACTTCTAATGAATAAATACAAGAAGCAATGCCATTAGTTGGAACATATCACATCGGTATTTATGCATATCGAACGTATTCAAACTTATCATTAACAATGTATTACACTGTCGGTGGAACAACAAATTCGGAAACAATTTCATTCGCTACAACCGTGACTAACATTGCCGAAAATATTGTGGGTGGTAATGTTGTCGTTAGCGTTACTCGTACAGGCGGTAGTAACGGTGCTGTTAGTGTGGATTATTCTACAATTGATACAGGCACAGCTATTAGTGGTAGTGACTACCAAACTACGGTTGGTTCAATCGTGTTTGCACCGGGTGAGATACAAAAACGTATTATTATTCCGATAATCAATGACAACCTCGTAGAAGGAACGGAAAACTTCAATGTGGTGTTAACAAATGTAACCGGTGGCGCGTTATTAGGTACGAATACACACACGGTGTTAATTACTGATGATGAGCCGCTTGCTGGAGCAGTGTTATCAGTATCCTTTGTCAAATCGATTAAGTTGCTGCAGTTTAGTTGGACTGCCGTTCCTGGTGCTATAAAGTATATGAATATGCAGGTGGAACAGGTTATGTACCGATTTCAGCTAACCTTGCTAGCACAACTACAACATTTGATTATGAGATTCCTGTTCATAAATTTGATTGGTTAAATACTAAATACTAAATACATAGTGCAGTCGTGTGTTAATACCTCGTGTGCCCTATCAGGTGAGTTATCAGTTGTAGCTCTAATGGTTAGTCGTATTGGGTATCTCAAAGCCAGTAATACCGGCGCGTCTGATTTATTTGGATTTTCTGTTGTGCTAAGTGGTGACGGGAGTACATTGGCAATTGTTTAAAACTATAGTGATTCTGTTTTATACGATTTGTTGAATCGGATAATTGTGCACAATTCTATATACGTTTACAATTATCATTATTAACCTAAATTTAAATGATGGTTTTCATTTAAATTGAATCTAATGTAATTTAACCTGCAATCGATGTTTTTTGTCTTTTCTTAAAATAAAATTAAGACTTAACTGCCTTTTTACCGTTTAGGTTTAACATAAAAAATATACTCTAAAAATCATTTCGATAAATATTGATCTCCAACCTGAACAGTTATAGTCTTAAACTTCAATAATGGAGGATGGTTATAGTGGCATTCATGTATAAGAGTAAGAAACTTTTAGTAGCAAGCTTAGTTATTGGAATAGTTATATCGATACCGGTTATTGGATACACAGTGATTTCAAGTAGTGGATTTAACAGCTTTGAATCAAAACCTATTTTTTCTGACAAAAAACTTGTTATGGGTATTTTTCCTAGACGCAACTCCGTTAAAACCATTAGCAAATTTAAACCCATCGCAAAATACATATCAAACCAAATCGGCATTAACATCGAAATTCAAACGGCTAATAATTTCACGACCTTTTGGCGAAACGTGAAGGAAAAGAAATACGATATTGTTCATTACAATCAATTACATTACATTTTAAGTAGTGAGTCTCAAGGTTATTCGATTATTCTTAAAAATAATGAATTTGGCTCTTCAACGCTACAACCAATTATCGCAGTTCGTGAAGATAGTGACATAAAAACCATTAAAGATTTAAAAAATAAAACGGTTCATTTCGGTGGTGGTCGATTAGCTATGTTATCGCACGTTGCTAGCCGAGTTGCGATTCGAGAACAAGGCATCCACGATTCTGAATACAGTTGGTCCTATGCTAAGAATCCTCCTGCGGCTGCTCAGTCTGTTTACAATTTTGACGCAGATGCCGCGGGCCTTGGAAATGCGGTGTTATTATTTCCTGAAGTTAAACGTTCATTAAATAATCAAAAATTTCGAAACATATATGATGGTCCTAATTTACCGCATTTACCGTGGGCTGTTAGTGATAAAGTTTCATCTCTTTTGTCGCTTAAAATTCAGACAGCAATGTTGAGTTTAAATAATTCTGAAGAAGGCGCAAAACTTTTAAAACATGCTTCCTTGAGTGGTTTTGTGCGAGCTACGGATAAAGAATATGATGTGGTACGGAAAATATACGCGAAGTACAAAAAGTATAATCAAGCGCAGTAACTGTTTTTAGTTAAATATTGTTTAACACTAATTGTGTGAAAATACACCACTTTTTGATACTCTCAAATTGATACTATTTATAAGCAGCCTAGAAATTGCTAGGGTTATCCCTAGTTTTAAACAATAATTGTTCTCGGTATAGTGAATTTAAAATTAGTTTTCAAAGCGTACAATAATTTTTTAAGTTAAATAGAGTGAGCATTTTGATTCCAAAAACTTAATTAAACGATTTTAATAAGGTAATGATTTTGATACAATTCAAGTTAGATAACGATGATTTTTAGTTATCAAATAATAATTATAAGTTTTAATAAAAATGCTTTAAATTAAATTTTACGATCACAGCTTTACATATATAAATTGGCACTGAGTTGAGTTTTATCAGTTTAATATTGATAAATATGAAACATAGCCAAATAATTTTTTATTCACCCGTATTTTGGATTTTTTAACGCTAAAGGAATGCAATATGACTCTTTCTCCTTCGAAGCTTTTATCTAGTGGCCTATTAAGTTTGGCTTTTCTTTTTTCAAGTTCTGCCTTTGCAGGCCCAACCCCAGTAGCTAAGATTGACTCTCCTGAACAAGCAATTGTCGGATTAGTCAACTTCATGAATAAATCAGTTGCCTCAGACGCTGCTGGTAATTTAAGTTATGAATGGGATTTTGGTGATGGCAACCTTATTACCACAATGGATGCTACTAAAGACTACACAAATTCAACTCCGGGTGAATACACCGTTACGTTAACTGTGTCTGAAGCAGGTGCTACACCGGCATTAACTAATTCAGTAACAAAATACATTACTATTTTGGATGTGAATAGCATTTTTGTTGCACCAAAAGCAACGTTTACTATGAGTGCTCCGAAGACAGCAGGTTCAATGCAATATTTAGTTGGAGAGCCCATTACTTTTACTAGCACTAGTACTGATATTAGAAATGGAACAATTAATAATATTTGGGACTTTGGTGAAGTAGGCAACGTAGCGGCAGCCCGTGGTAATGCACAAGCACCGATACAAAGTACTCTTGTGGCAGGTGATGGAGCAGGTAATTTAGAGACTATTGTCATACGTAACTTTAGAGCACCAGGTACATTTACAATTACATTGGCTAGTCAAACTAATTTTACTGCTGATGCGACAATTCAAACAGCAAATGCTTTAACTGGCACTTACCAAAAAACAATTACGGTAATACCAGATCCTAATGCCCCTACACCTGGATTAAATGAACCAATTGAACAATTGTATGATGAGAATTGTGCGGGTTGTCATGGTAAGGTTGATACCATTAAAGATGCAAATGGTGTCATTATTTCATATCAAAATACTATCATTAATGGCGAACATTCCATGTTGGCTGCTAGAGGACCTGGTGCACCAACGCCGCCAGTTCAAGTAACTGCAATGTTGATTGAAGGTTCTTATCAAAACACATTAATGCAAGGCGTTCGAGTCTTAAATCTTGCTGAACGCGAAGCGATGGCTATTTATCTTGCAGGTCTTTCTGTAAGAGTTTCTGCGAATGGTGCTGAGCTTTACCGTGCTCAATGTTCTCGTTGTCACGGTACCGGAACTGGTGGTTATGCCATGAATGTTCTGGACACAACGGCTGCAAAAATTGAAAGAGGCATACTTACTGTTCTAGAAATGAAGACATTACCGACTACTACGGATGAAATGAAATTAATTGTTGCATTTTTATCAACAACACCAACGCCTGGTGGAGCACCGCTCTTAAAACCAACAACCGGAAATGGTTTGTATTTGATGTACTGCAGTTATTGTCATGGAAATGACGGAATTGGCGGTCCATTTGTTGATGATTCAATAGCAAATAATGGTACTTCAGCAACAATTATTTTGAAAGAAATTGAAAAAGGTTATCAGCAGCTTCTAAATAGCAACTTTACGAAGAACAAAAATAAAATGGGTAAATTTAAATTATTGCTTAACGATAAATTTTTACTAATAAGTGATATTGAAATGATAGCAATCGCTTTGTCAAAGCTGAATGGTAATACTCCAGCTGCAGGTGAAAATGATGATTAATCCAAATAAAATTGTGAAGGAATACGGTGAATAAAATGAATAAAACATTAAAAATAGCGTTAATAGCAATTGGAACTTTATCATTATTTGCATGTGATGGAGGTACGACTAGTAAGTCAAACAATTCGACTGGTATAGTGACAGATCCAAACCAAAATCCAGGCGGATCAGGTCAGGGCCCAGTGGATACTGTTAAGACATACAAGATTACTGTTGATGCAACAGGAATTAAAAGCGCAGGTAATACTGACCAATTAGTTGTAGATTATAATGGTGAAGCGTTAAATTTTACAACGGCTGGACAAAAGACGTTTACTGCTACAGTTGAAAAAGATAAAGGTTATACGGTTACGGTGACGAGTAGCCCTGCATTGCAAACGTGTTTAATTACCAATAACGGCACAGTTCAAACAGTAACAGCTGATACTATTGTTAGTGTTGCTTGTACTGACAAACCAGTGATTGTGATTGGTAATGCGATAACGGGCGAATCATATTACATGAGTGAATGTGCAGTTTGTCATCGTTCTGGTATTGATGATAAATCTGTAGCATATGGAAGCAGTGATTTAGCTGAAAATTATCAGCTTGCACGTGACTCGACACCGAGTACAACTAACATTAAGATTGATATGCATTCTATCGGTCCGGTGTTAAATCTTATGGGGCGTTTTACAGCAATACCAACTGACAGAGTTGCTGATTTGGAAGCCTATTTAGGTGGGGTTACATTAGTCGTTAAATAACTGTTCCTTAGTTTTTGATTTTATACAGTTAAAAAATACCTGGTTCATCCAGGTATTTTTTTGTTTAAAATTTATAAAATTAGATTTTAACTAGACAATTCCTGTAACAATTTCACTTCTAATCCAGCTTCATTAGCTATTGTTAAAGCCCGTTGTAATCGTACGGGGGCAGAACGACCCATACAGTTATGTTCTAAATCACCCTTAATTGCATTCACCATTGCTGCAATTAATAACTCACGATCAAACGTTGTTTTCGTTAGGTATTCTTGAATATCCATAACTTCGCCGGCAACCTCACGCGCAAAATCTTGATGCTGGTTCCATAAACTATCCACCGTGCCGCCGACGCGTAAACCTGCGATATTCGTGGTTAGGATATAAACATTTTTAATCACCAATTCAAATAACAATTCCTGTTCATTTTTTACGATATGGCAAGGAATCGTTAGGCTATTTAATGCGGCCTGTAATATTGATGCCTGTGGTCCAAAACACGGTGATGATATTAATACTTTAAAGTCTTGGCCGGGTTTTTTCTCGAACCAAACTGAAATGACGGTTGGATTTTTAATATCATGAGTGTGCCAGTCGCGCGGTAACAATTCATTTTGTAACAGGCCCAGTTTTGAGAGCCATGTTATAGGAATCTCTTTTAATACGCTTTGAAGATCACTTTCTCCAACAGAGAGCAACACTAAGGCGGGATCCGGGTTAGAGCTTGCGAGCTGTTGTAAATTAGTATCGCGCAAAGCCGGAATGACTGTGTAGCCGGTTTTTAAAAAGCCTCGAGCAAATACACTGCCCATTTCACCGATGCCGATGAGGATGATTGTTTTTTGCATTGTTAGTACTATGCCTATTTTAGTTTTTAATTTTCGTGATAATTCTGAGACAGCAGCATACTCTTTATACTTATAAATTACTTTCCATTATGAGCTTGCCACAATACCTCTTGCCCATTTTCATATCGTGCGAGTGTTCTTGCTAACACAAAGAGCAAGTCCGACAAACGGTTAACATACGCGCGAAGGGCGGGACTAATTTGTTCAGTTCTTGCAACGCGCACGATGATACGTTCGGCTCGGCGGCAAACGGTTCTGGCTAAATGGCAACAGCTTGTGGCTTTACCGCCGGCGGGTAGAATAAACTCTTTTAATGCTGGCAGTTGTTCATTGAGATTGTCTAAATCAGATTCTAATTGGGTAACGTGTTCATCGGTAATGACACTATGGCCTGGGATGCAAAGCTCGCCACCCAAGTCAAATAGTTCATGTTGCAAGCGAGACAGTAACGTGCAGATGGTATCTGGAATTTCGTGTGATACTATCATGCCTATTATGCTATTTAATTCATCAATGGTGCCAAAGGCTTCAACACGATCATTATCTTTAGCGACACGACTGCCATCACCTAAACCGGTTGTGCCATCATCACCTGTACGAGTATAAATTTTTGAAAGCCGATTACCCATGTTTATTTGCTCTAAAGTTTATTATATTTCGTTATTATTTGTATGTTAATTAGTACTTACTTGTCATGTTTGCGTTATGATAAATGAAACCTAAACATTTTTTCAGATCAATACAAATGCAGCATGGCATTCTATAATAAAAGTTAGTAATGACTAACTATTTTAAATTTAAAGTACTGATTTACTGCATTTTATTATGTCAATTTTAATGCATCTGCACAAAAAAATTGGGTTATCAGTTTTAAATATGAAATTGATTAAATATTATTCATTTTAGGCCGATGTTATAGTTACGAAATGTGCTCAAACTACGCCTAAGCTGTTTCAGATTTTTAATAAATTGTTAAATTATCGAACGATACAAATTAATGCAACGTATATTAATCTTAAATTCCAAAGGAGGTTGTGGTAAAACTACGATTACAACCAACCTAGCGAGTTATTATGCCAATGAAGGTTATAGTACGACGTTAATGGATTATGATCCTCAAGGTTCAAGTATGCAGTGGTTAAGCCAACGTTCGTTAGAAAAAGCACCAATTCACGGTGTGATCGCACATGCTCATACCTCCATGGGACAAACCAGTGCGTTTCAAAATAGAGTGCCGCACGGAACTGAAAAAGTAATTCTTGATACACCAGCAGCAATTACCGGTGAGCAACTCAAAAAGTTAGTGATGCAAGCCGATGTTTTGATTATTCCAGTATTACCATCACCTATCGATATTCATGCTGTCTCGCGTTTTATTCAAGAATTATTATTAGGTGCAAAAATACGACAACGCAATGTTCGTGTTTGTATTGTTGCTAATAGGGTAAAACGCCAAACCAGTGTTTACAAATCATTAAAACGGTTTTTAAACACGCTAGACATGCCATTTTTAACGGAACTGCGTGACTCACAAAATTATGTTCATGCTGCTGAACGCGGTTTAGGTATTTATGAGATGTGGGATAGCCGAGTAACAAAGGACAAAGATGAATGGCAACCCATGCTCGATTGGTTAGATTTGGATTCTAACGCAACGACTAGTTCAACCAACATCACTTAATCAACAATTATTCAGCGCAAGCTTATTATTGGCCATTGGCGATCGCTCGCGAGTTGTTGTAATTTTTCGTCAGGATCAACCGCGACTGGATTAGTTACTTGTTCTAGAAGTGGTAAGTCATTAATAGAATCAGAATAGAACCAACTGTCTTTTAAATCAAAATCATTATCCTGTAACCAATTATTGAGTCGAGTGACTTTACCTTCTTGAAAACACGGTATGCCCGAGAGTTTACCGGTAAATTGACCGTTGATCATTTCAGGATCAGTTGCAATCAGCGCGTCGACTTCAAGTAATGTTGAAATTGGCTCGGTAATAAAACGATTGGTTGCGGTGATAATTAAAATATAATCACCTTGTTTTTTGTGTTTCTGAATGAGTTGTTTTGCTTTGGAAGTGATTATCGGTAGTATTTTTTCTACCATGTATATTTTGTGGATTTTGTCGAGTTGCTGTATGGTATTGGCGGCAAGTGGTTTTAGACTGAATTCCTGAAATTCATAAATATCCAAGGTACCATTTTTATATTGCTCGTAAAATTGCTGATTTTTCGTCTGATAATCAATTTTATCGACTAATCCTTGTTCCGATAAGAAGATGCCCCACAAATAATCGCTATCTCCTGCTAAAAGTGTGTTATCTAGGTCGAAAATGGCTAAATTCACGTTAATTCCTGCTATTGTTTAAAAAAATGTGGTTATTATGAATAATTCGCTCTTATGAGCAATTTTAATTATATCGTGTAACTTATTATTTAATCAGCATTTTATTGACAGAGTTACTAAAATAATAGTGTTAAATTTTTGTAATAATCGCCTACTAAGCGTACTATAAGCGACATGAGTCACAAAACACAGATAATTGATAAGCAAGGTTACCGACATAATGTGGGGATAATTTTGTGCAATCAGAAAGATCAATTATTGTGGGCTCGACGAGTTGGAGAGAATGCGTGGCAGTTTCCACAGGGTGGAGTTCATGCCAATGAGAGTATTGAAACAGCCATGTTTCGCGAACTTGATGAAGAAATTGGTTTATCATCTAACGATGTAGAAATCATCGGCTCGACCAATGATTGGTTGCATTATGAGCTTCCAAAGCACTATGTTGATCATGCTCGTAAACCGGTCTGTATTGGACAAAAACAAATTTGGTTTATGTTACGTTTAATCGCAGATGAAAAAAAACTCTGTTTAACTAAATCAAAAAAACCAGAGTTTGATGGCTGGTGTTGGATTAATTACTGGGACCCGGTCAGCCAGGTCGTGTCGTTCAAACAAGACGTATACCAACTTGCGTTAGAAGAACTTGAATCATCTTTATACCATGGTCGAAATTCACTCCGAAGCTCGATGAATGGTGTCGCAGCATCGAATGAGTGATATTTTCTACCGTTTTTCAATTTTTTTCAATTATAGTTGTTACTAAAACAGAGTCGTGTTATTAAAGTCTCGTTCTAATAACCGTGTTTAGAAATAACTAATTACTTTGTGATACAAAGTACATAATAAAAAAATTAGATCTATCGAATCTAATCAACAATAATTCGACTTATTTTTATACAAGTTGAATACATTTAATAAAAATATTAATTCAGAGCAAGTACCAGAATGTTAGACACATTACGTCGTATAGTTACCGAAGTTAGTTCGGCACCTAATCTTGATGAGGCGCTTTATATTATTGTGCATCGTATTAAGCAAGCAATGGCAGCCGAAGCTTGTTCCGTATTTTTAACCGACCTAATTCAGAACGAACACGTATTAATGGCGACAGAAGGTTTAAAACCTGAATCAGTGTTAATGGTTCGAGTTGGATTTGGTCGAGGCTTAGTGAGTCTTGTTGCAAAACGTGCTGAACCATTGAATATTGAGAATGCTAAAATCCATCCAGAGTATTGTTATTTTGAAGAATCTGGTGAAGATGAATTTAATGGCTTTTTAGGCGTGCCCATTATTCATCATCGGAAAGTGCTCGGTGTCATTGTTGTACAACAACACGAAATTAAAAAATTTGATGAATCTAATGTCACCTTGCTCGTGACTATTGCGGCACAACTAGCCGGTGCGATAGCACATGCAGAAGTTAGTGGCGACGTAACTAGCTTTCAAGTTTTAAAAAGTATTGACTCTCGTCCGTTAAATGGCTTACCCGGTGCAAGTGGCGTGGCGCTTGGTACTGCTGTAGTAATGTTTAATACAACTGACATAATGAAAATTCCAGACAGGCCAGTAGAAAACCCAGAAGAAGATATAGAGTTATTTTTATCGGCTGTCAATAAAGTGAAACAGGATATAACCAACCTGTCAAAACGATTAGAGCATGTTATTCCAGCGGAAGATCGAGCATTGTTTGATGCTTACAATATGATGTTAAGCAGTGATACTATGATTGATGCAACAATCGATAGAATCAGAAACGGTAACTGGGTAGAAGGAGCATGGCGTGAAACGATTGAAGAACACGTTAATACCTTTAATGAAATGGAAGATTCTTATTTACGTGAGCGAGCCGACGATGTTCGTGATTTAGGTTTGCGTGTGTTAAACCACATCATGGATGAGAATATTGAAAATAAAGAAATTCCTGATAATGCAATTTTAGTTGGTGATACAATTTCAGCGTCGATGTTGACTGAAATCCCAATAGAAAAATTAATTGGCGTAATTTCTGCAACAGGTTCACTAACATCGCATGTTGCTATACTTGCGCGCGCAATGAATATTCCCGCAGTCATGGGGGTTGTCGATTTACCAATTTCGTTAGTTGATAGAGTTAGAACCATTGTTGATGGTTATAATGGCCGAGTTTATTTTTCGCCATCCAGTTCAGTCGAAACAGAATACCTACAATTAGCCAATGAAGAACAAGAGCTCTCTAAAGAACTTCAGGAACTAAGTGGGCTTCCTGCTGAAACACAAGATGGTGTTCGAATTCATTTATATGCTAATTCAGGCCTCACTGCCGATATTCAGCCTATGATAAATTCGGGGGCTGAAGGAATTGGTTTATACCGAACTGAATTTCCGTTTATGGTACGTACCAGTTTTCCGGGTGAAGAAGAACAAAAAGATATTTACCAACGGGTATTAGCACCATTTGCTCCTAAACCCGTCACATTACGAACACTTGATATCGGTGGTGATAAATCATTGCCGTATTTTCCCATCAAAGAAGAAAATCCTTTTTTGGGGTGGCGTGGTATACGTGTTACGCTTGATCATCCTGATATATTTTTGGTTCAAGTACGCGCGATGTTACGTGCGAGTGTTGGATTAGATAATCTTAATATTTTATTACCGATGATTAGTAATTTACATGAACTCGATGAAGCAAAAACATTAATCAATCAGGCCTATGAAGAAGTTTTGGAAGAAGGAGAGTCGATTATAAAACCTAAGATTGGTGCAATGATTGAAGTCCCATCTGCCATTTTTCAAGCAGCGGAATTTGCAAAAAGAGTCGATTTTTTATCCATTGGAACCAATGATTTAACGCAGTATATTTTAGCAATCGATCGTAATAATCCGAATGTTGCTGATTTATATGATCCCTTTCATCCTTCGGTGTTAATGGCGTTATTACAAATTGTCGATGCAGCCCGATCAACAAATACCCCCGTGAGTGTTTGCGGTGAGCTTGCAGGCGATCCATTGGCAACATTAATCCTACTTGGGATGGAAATGGACAGCTTGAGTATGAGCTCAGCGAGTTTATTACGGGTTAAATGGGTTATCCGTAACTTTACATTGCTACAAGCCAAGAAAATATTACACGAAGCATTACAATTGCATGAAGCCAAAGAAATTCGAGAGTACTTAAAAAATATATTAATTGGTTCGGGTCTTGGTGGCTTGTTACGTGCGGGCAAATCATAAATTCCCATATAATATTAATGGGAAGCAATCCACACTAAATTTATACTTAAAGTTCAACTTATATATTATTCATCATCTATAATTTTATGAACAGAAATGAATCTGGACATACAGTATTTTGATGAATTCAAAACCAAAAAAGAAAAATCCACAAGCAAAAATTAAAACACAAAATAGCCATCAACAGGAACAAAAATTAACGCTAAAACAAGTGATGGACATGTTGCTTGAAGATGAGCGGATTACTCAAGTTGAATATGATTCTGTTATTTTTCCTGCTCGAAGTGCCACCACATTGGACATTCATCCAATTGTTTTAATCTCGCAACAACAATGGATTGACGCATCGGATAAAGCACAATTGCTTGATGCTACTCGTTTAAGTGAATGGTTAGCAACTCGTATAGAACTTCCATACTACCATATTGATCCATTGAAAATTGACACAACATCAGTTACTCAAGTTATATCACAGGCCTATGCCAATAGTTATAAAATATTACCTGTGCAAGTTACTAAAGAAAAAATTGTTGTGGTCGTTTCTGAGCCTTACATAACCGCTTGGGAAGTTGAGTTGCGTCATGTCACCGGTGGTTTAGAAATAGAACGGGTTTTTTCAAACCCAGTAGACGTATCTCGCTATATAGAAGAATTTTATAAACTGAGTAATTCAATTCGAAGTGCATCAGAAAATAATAATAATGCAATTTCAGGTATAGCTAATTTAGAGCAGCTAGTAGAACTGGGTAAAACTGGAACGCTTGATGCAAATGATCAACATGTAGTACACGTGGTTGATTGGTTATTGCAATATGCATTTGAACAACGCGCAAGTGATATCCATATGGAGCCACGGCGTGAAATTGCAAATATTCGATTTAGAATTGATGGCCTTTTACATTTAGTTTACGAAATGCCAATGGCCGTAATGAATGCAGTAGCAAGTCGAATAAAAGTGTTAGGCCGGATGGATATAGTCGAAAAAAGAAGGCCACAGGACGGTCGAATTAAAATGAAATTACCCGATGGTAAGGAAGTTGAATTACGTCTTTCAACAATGCCTACCGCATTTGGTGAAAAATTTGTCATGCGAATTTTTAATCCTGATGTATTAAATAAAGATTTTACTGCTATGGGATTCAGTGAAAAAGATATAGTTACCTGGAATGATATGGTGACACAGCCCCACGGAATTATTTTAGTAACTGGACCTACAGGTTCCGGTAAAACCACAACGCTTTATTCAACACTACGACAACTAGCCAGCCCCGACATTAATGTTTGTACGGTCGAAGATCCAATAGAAAATGTTGTCGATGAATTTAATCAAATGCAAACGCAGCATAATATTGGATTGGACTTTGCATCAGGAATTAGAACTTTATTAAGGCAAGATCCTGATATTATTATGATCGGTGAAATCCGGGATAAAGAAACCGCCGAAATGGCCATTCAATCAGCATTAACGGGACATTTAGTATTATCAACGTTGCATACTAATGATTCGGCAGCAGCAATTCCACGATTACGTGAAATCGGTATTCCCGCTTATCTTATTAATGCAACATTAATTGGTGTAATGGCGCAACGTTTAATTAGAACGCTCTGTCCTAAATGCAAACAACCAACAGAAGTTGATAAAGCCTTGTGGCAGCGCTTAACCAAGCCTTATAGCATGAGTGGTAAAGCTCATTTTTTTGAACCAGTTGGCTGTAAAGAATGCCGATACACCGGTTTTATGGGTCGTATTGGAATTTATGAAATGTTAAAACTAAGCAATGAACTTCGTCATAAAATAACACCAACGAGTGATGCAAATCAAATTCGAGCATTAGCTTTAAAAGAAGGAAATTCTCAATTACGGATAGATGGTGCGAGAAAAGTCGCCATGGGTATTACAACAATAGACGAGGTACTAAAGGTGGTGTCATTGGCTAGCGATTAATGTCATTCTTAGATTAATTCTAAGTAAATAGTTTTAAAAATATCATTACTTTGTTCGTCCTATAGGTATATTAATTCAACTGGGAACGATAATAATGAATATTTTTACAACGAATAATCAGCTAGCGGGGGCTAGCATCCGAATTTTTTTGATGCGGTTAATATCTTTTATACTCATAGCTGTTTTTTTAAATGCCTGTAGTAATAGTGGCGGTAGTGATGTCAACACTGGCACCGCGACAGGCGGATCGGGAACTGGTGGCAGTTCGGTAAATTCTGGAGGTGATCAAGCCGTTATCGAAGGAACTCTAGTTACTTTAATCGGCACTAGCACGGGTTCAGGCGTTAAAAAATGGTCTCAAGATACCGGTCCAAAAGTGGTGTTTGACGATCGCGGTACTGGTCAAATAACATTTACAGCACCTCAAGTTGATACACCAACGGTACTGTCATTTACTTTCTCTCTTATCGATGTTAATTCTGTTGTAACCGATAGTGTTGACATAACCGTAATGAATAGCACGGCCAGTAACACTTTCATGTTATCACCACGTTCGATTGTAGTAGATGCTATTAATAATCGCGCGTTTGTAGGTGATATTGGTTTAAATACCATTTATAAAATTGATCTGGCCAATGGCAATCGTAGTGTATTATCGAATATACGTGTACCGAATTCAGTTAACCCATTTAAGTCAGTTAAATCGATGACATTGGATTTAGCGAGTAACCGCTTGTTATTGATTTCAAGTGGTGCAGTGTTAGCCGTTGATTTGGATAGCGGAGCGCGTAGCATCATAGCACCAAATTCTAGACCTTATGCACAAAGTTCAAATAGTTTAGTATTGGATAAAATTAATAACCGAATATTAACCATTGATCGTGGTGTCGATGCACTTATCGCCATTGACTTAAGTAGTGGTCTGCGAACTATTATTTCTGACGCAACAACACCAAACACGTTAAATGTTTTGAATAATGTGTCTGCATTAGCGATTGATCGTGCTAATAATAGAGTCATAGTAACAAGTAGTCTTCGCAAAAAAATTACTGCCGTGGATCTTGCTACTGGAGTTAGAACTACGTTATCAAACAATATAATACCCGACAGTAATAATTTGTTCGGTCGACTTGAATCAATAGTCATTGATGCAGCAAATAATCGTGCTTTAGTCGCAGGAAAAAGCATTATAGCTGTGGATTTATTAACGGGCGTTAGAACCGTTATTTATGATAAGAATAACCCGGATACATTACGTAAGTTTTTTGAAATAGATGGCTTAGCCTTAGATTTAAATAATAACAGAATACTAGCGACCTATGGTGAATCGAATTCAATAATTGCTATCAATTTAAATACGGGCATTGGAACGGTGTTATCGGCAAGTAGTTTTCCAGATAAAACTAATTTATTTTATGGTGGCGGATCAATAGTAACTGATAACCTTAATAACAGTTTGTTGGTTTCAGATGGTAGTGCTAGCACACCACGTACTATGGCAGTTAATCTCAATACTGGCACTCGCAGTATTTTATTTACTGAAAAATTGTCTGCGATGACCATGGATATAATGAATAATCGTGTTTTAGGTGTTGCCTTTGAAGGTTTAGTTGCAATTGATTTGACATCAGGATTAAAAACATTATTATCACCACGCGATCAACAATTTTTGAGTATTGTCGATATGACCTTAGACAGCACTAATAATCGTGTGTTGGCCATGACATCGAGTTTTCAAACAGTGATAGCCGTTGATTTAACTACCGGAGTACGAACACTGGTATCTAATAATACCACGCCTGATGCGATTAACCCCTTCAGCCAATCTGAAGCATTAGTGATTGATGTTGCTAATAATCGGGTGTTAACCATGGATGCTGTTTTAGGCGTTATCATCGCAGTGGATTTAGCCAGTGGCAGTCGCACAATATTAACGCCAGGTAACCCACCGTTTGAAGATGTTATCGCTATGGTATTGGACTCGGCAAATAACCGTTTGCTAGTAACCGATTTGGCTGCAGGTGTTATTCATGCCGTTGATTTAACGGCTGGCAAGGTTAGTACATTTTCAAGTAACACCATTCCTTCTGATGAAATCCCATTTTCAATGCCACTCGATATCAGTTTAGATAAAACTAATAATCAAGCACTGGTTTATGACTCTGAATGGGGCGGTATTATTGCGATTGATTTAACGACGGGTAGAAGGTCGATATTATCGATTGGTATTGTTCGTTAATAAACGCTGTAAACGACATTGGATGTAATAAAATAAGGAGTATGTTTAATACATGCTCCTTTACATAATAGACATCGCAGCGTTAAGTATTATTTCAGGTTTTTATGTATCTTAGTGAAAGCATTTGCTAGTATTAAATGGAATAAAATAACCTGGAATATAGTGGAGCGTTAAAATTGTCAGCCAACTGGACTGATTGGAAAGTCATCTATTCCAAGTACTGGACAATACAATTCAACAGCATCGTTCGAAAACGTATGCCGTATTCTCTCGAGCTAGCAGAAAAAACCATGGACGATGTGCGTCAGGAATTAGCGATTAAACTGTGTAAAATAAAAACTGCACCACTCGCAATCAAGCCATATTTGCATGTCGCCTTTAAAAACACTCTCGAAGATTACTTGCGCAGTCAACACGGTTACCCACGTCCACCAGAATTTATAAAACGTTTGGGAGCTGCCTATGTGCGCATACATAAATTACTGTGTATAGAACGTCGAACCATCAACGAGATTCATGCCATGTTGGATAGTCTCTATAATTATTCTCGATCATTTATCGAGAAAATTGTAAGGGAAGTTCGCGCCGGTGTGGTGAATTGTGGTGCAACGCGTGATTCAGTACCACTGGAATATGCGTTAGCTGAAGTTGAAGCAAATGCAATCAATACTGCATCGGAAAATACCCCTGAAGCTATATTAACTAATATGAATATAGAAGCGATTGTTAATACCATTCTGAATGAGAATTATTCTAATAATCCTGAACTTAAAAGCACATTATCGCATTCTTTTTTAGCGGTATTACAAGCGTTACGCCAGTGCTTGCTTGATGATGATGAACGGTTATTAGTCCGATTAGTTTATGCGGATGGTTATGCTATTTCTAAGGCGGCTAAAATATTAAAACTGTCAGATTCAAAGGCCCGTAAGTTATTGAAAGATCTAATACAGCGACTGAGTCAGGTGCTAGAGAATGTGTAACGTGAAAAATAAAGAAATTAAAAATAGTTTAAATATAATTAAACAAAATAGCATACTTTGTTCGTCTTATATTATAACCACTCGACATTGCCACATAAAGAGGCAGTATTGTAATGAGTAATCGAGATGAGCAATTAAGTAACGGTGATGGTCTAGCCTCAGGGGATAGATTAAGCCTGCTGTTAGGGCTTATTGCAGACGATAAACCAGCCGCAGGAGCAAAGCCAGATTTGTGGGAAATTCAGGCATGGCATTTAGGTAAATTGGATAAGCAGCGTGCAGCACAAGTTAAATCTCATGTAGCACGTGATCCAATGTGTTATCAACTGTGGAGTGATTTATTAATTGAAGATGCAGCGCAGCAGTATTCACAAAATTCTTTGGTTGCTCAATTAAAGACAGCATGGGCTAAGTTGGTTAACATGTTATTCGATACCGGATGGCAACGACCGATTGTTATTAGTTTGACGACGGTATTTGTAATGACCATTGGAATTCAAATTTTTATGAAGCCTGATATCAATACTGATTTTACTCCACATGTGGTACGTGGCAGTAACGGCCCAGTATACATTACACCTGATCCTGCATCAGCAGTCAAAATGCTGGTGACGCAATTAACAACTGCAGGTGCGACAGTGTTATCAGTACAGATTAATGAACAGCAGTGGTCACTCAGAATAGAGGTGAAAACTGACAATATAGGCACCGTTCAAACGGCGCTTAAAAAATTCGGTATAGAGGTTGATAATAAACCGCCTTACCGGTTGATTGTACGAACCAAAAATTAAGAGACATTAACGGGAGTTAATCCATGAGAAGTACCTTTACAACATTAATGCAGTTTAGAACAGTTGGTATTATTATCGCTTTGACGACGGCTTTTTTTTCAGTGTCCGCCACAGCATCAGAGTTAGACGTTCCGGCTAATGCCTCAGCGCCCAGTAAACTTGAACAAGGCTTGGTGCTACCCTCGGTAGGACAGATTTTAGGACCGTTGACCGATCCTGATATCAGCCAGACATTAATGCAAGTTGAAGCCAATCCACCAATACGTACCCGCGGTGCTGGTGGACCGGCTTTGGAACGGTTGTTTGCAGCACGTTGTCGTTCAGTGGTTTTTATTGCTCATAAAGTTGGTAGTAAAAAGACCGATATCGCAACCGGCACGGGATCGATTGTAAGCATTGACGGACATATTTTAACAGCAGCCCACGTTGTTGCGGGTGGTAAGCGCATAGCCGTTGGTATTTTTCCGTCGTGTAAACCCGGCGCACAACCGGAATATTTCCCTGCTAAAATCGTTCGTATTGATTCAAGTGTGGATCTTGCGTTATTACTGTTAGTTAAATTACCGTCTGACATAGCGACAATGCCACTAGGTCGATTAGACGAAGTGCGTACCGGTTCGGCTGTTGTGATGATCGGTCACCCACAAAATTTATTTATGTCTTTGAGCCAAGGCACTGTGAGTGCAATCCGACCGAATTTTAAATTTTTAAAATCTCGTGCAACGGTTATTCAAACAGATGGTGCATTAAATCCGGGTAATTCTGGTGGACCAATGTTGTCATCAAAAGGAAATTTAATTGGTGTTAATAGTTTTATACGTGGCAAAGCGAGCGCAGGATTAAATTTTGCAGTAGCAGTAACTGATGTGAATGCATTTTTATCAGGTAAAAAAACCGCAAATAAAAAGATCAAAAAGATTAAAAAAATTAAAAAACCAGCGCAAGTAGCAAAGAATAAAAAATGCGAACCTAAACTTTTAAAGGAATGGCGCAAAGCTAAGGCTACTTATAAAATGTTTGACTTTGGCTGTAAGGGACAGGGTAATGCAGTTTATATTAAGTACGATGATCGCGAAAAGGGAGGATCATTTTCAATCGACAGGAATCGCGACGGAAAAATTGATTTGATTTATTTATTAAATAAAAAAAGAAATCCTTATACCTCACTATGGGATGATGATTATGATGGATCGTATGATTTTAGAGGAGAACACAGCAGTGGTGAATTACAACCTGACAGTAAAGTACGAATTTAGTTTTTATTTAATCGCTGCAGTGTAATTTGTTAAATAGTATTGATAAAAGGAATACGTCTTGAATGGTTTTAAGGTATTAGCATGGCATTATAAAAAAATAGTTCAACTTACTGTCGTGTTTTTTGTTGCGGTTCATTTAAATTTTTCTACTAGTGCATGGGCAGAGGAAATAGTTTTTTTGTCTTTAGTGTCAGCTAAGGATTTACCTCTAATTGAAAAAAATAAATATACTAAAACAAAAAAAATAAAATCTAGAGCGAAATTGATAGCTGAACTTAAAGAGGCGATAAAATCATACCCTGAAAATCATCCTGCCATAGCTCACAAGTTAAATAATCTAGGGTTAGATTACAAAAAAACAGGTGAGTTTGATAAATCTCTACCATTGTTGCTCAATGCAACAAAAATATATAAAAAAACATTGGGCGATGAGCACAATAATACGCTCATCAGTATGAGTAATTTAGCTTTTAATTATTTTTCGTTGCGTGAATATAAAAAAGCGTTGATATTACAGCAATATATATTAGGGAAATATAGAAAAAAATTCGATAGTTATAATTTGAAAATTATCGGTGCATTAAAGAATTTGATTGCAACCCATAAGAAAATGGGTCGTTTAAATAAAGTGCTCGAACTATACCAACGTATTGTTATCATGAAGGAATTAAAGTTTGGTAAAGAGGATTATCGAATAGCAAGTAGCCTTAATAATTTGGCATTATCCTATGCGAGCATTGGCGACACTAAACAGGCGTTAGCGCTTTATAAGCGAATATTAGCAGTTTATAAAAAAAAATGGGGTAAAAATAACGCTAAAAGCATCATCGTTTTAAATAATTTGGGCAGTGTATATACTCAGATTGGAAATTATGACTTAGCTTTATCAGTATACAAACAAGCACTTAAAATTGCCGAAATGACAATCGGTGAAACTCACATTAATACCGCTACCAACTTAAACAGTCTGGCTGTTCTTTACAATATCCTCGGACAGTATGATGCTGCATTACCATTGTATCAACGTGCATTTAAAATATTTGAAAAAAAGTTAGGTCTTGATGACGAGCAAACAATTACAACCTTAAATAATTTGGCAGTACTACAAAATAATATAGGTAATTATGAGCAGTCATTAAAATTACATCTGCAAGCCTTAGTTATTTATGAAAAAAAATATGG
The DNA here is from genome assembly GCA_964420605.1 of uncultured Thioalkalispiraceae bacterium. Classification (GTDB taxonomy): domain Bacteria; phylum Pseudomonadota; class Gammaproteobacteria; order UBA6429; family Thiohalophilaceae; genus CAYQUC01. The sequence goes on from CAYQUC010000019.1 coordinate 24,877, forward strand.
TAATAATGACATAAATACAGCTATTGGTTTAAATAATTTGGCAGGAATATATTATTCGCTAGGGAAATTTGAACAAGCATTAACGTTATTTAATCGAGCATTAAAGATAGTCGAAAATCAATTAGGAAAAGAGCATATTAAAACTGCCTCGACGCTGAATAATATCGCATTACTTTATAAATCGCTTGGTAAAAAAAATAAATCGCTACCGTTGTATAAACGTGCATTGGCGATAAATTTAAAGCAGTTGGGTGAAAACCATGTTTCTACAGCAAATAGCTTGTCTAATCTTGCGGTGTTTTATGATGACATGGGTGATTATAAAAAAGCGTTACCGTTAATTAAACGAGCATTGGCTATTTATAACAAAAAAACTGGAAATACACATCCTACTGCTATTTTAAGTTTAACTCGGCTTGCTTATATTTATAACCACATTGGTTCATACGATATAGCACTGAAGACCTTTAACAATGCCTTGATATTAGCTCAAAACAATCCTTATACAGATGAAGTTTTATGGGTTATAGAATATGGTTTGTTTTCAGTGTACAACAGAATTGGAAAACGTAATATTGCTATTTTATGGGGTAAAGAAGCGGTAAATACTATTCAGTCATTGCGTTTGAAAATAAAAAAACAAAATTTAAAATCTGATTTTTTTAAAAATAAAAAACGTATCTATAGTAATCTTGCGGATTTATTGATATCAAAAAATCGAATTTCCGAGGCTCAAATAGTACTACAAATGCTAAAAGAAGAAGAGCTAGTTGATATTTTGAAACGATCATCTAAACAGAGCATTAGTCAAAAACGCATTATACTTACCGGTTTGGAGAAAAAGCGTTTTACGCGTTATTTCGAACTGCGTGACCAACAGCTAACTTTAGCAGGAGAGAAAGTATCACTGCAATCCCAAGAAAAACTAGATAATTTAACGCTTGAACAAAAAAACCGTTTGTCAGTAATAGTTAAAAAAGACTTACCGTTGATTCGTGATGCGATGTTGCTGTTCTTAAAAGAACTACAGGAACAATCAGATCAATACACACAAGATAAAGCCTACCGTCAAAATGAGGCTGGTATTGAGTTAGTTGAGACTAATTTACAAAAAGCCATGCTCAACGTGAAACGTAATGACGACTCATCCAAGGTTGTTGCGCTTCAATATGTGGTGACTGATAAGCGTCTGTCTATTTTGCTTAGTACTGCAGGCTCTCCTCCATTAGCTCGGCAGGTAGAAATAGACGGTGAGGCTTTGCGACATAAAATTCTTAACTTGCGAGAATTACTCTACACGCCTGAGAGTAAGCGTGATTTTGTCAATTTAAGTTTACATGATTTATACAAAACCTTGATTGTGCCTATAGAAGCCGATTTAAAAAAACTCAAAGCGGATACGTTAATTTTGGTGTTAAATGATGTCTTGCGCTATGTGCCGTTTTCTGCATTGTATGACGGCTCTCGCTATTTAATTCAAGATTACACGTTAGCATTGTTTAATGAAGCCGTAAAAAAAGATTTTGGCAGTCCTCTGGCAGAAAATTGGCGATTAGCTGCAATGGGATTAACGCGCGCGGTTGAACAATTTCCAGCATTGACTAATGTGCGTGATGAATTGCAAGCAGTGACCAAAAAATCTGGCTTAAATGGTACGATGTATCTTGATGATGAATTTACTCGACAGGTGTTTACCTCCAGCTTAACTAAAAATTTCAATGTGTTACACGTGGCAAGTCATTTTGAATTTGTCGCGGGTCGCGCGGATGTATCACGGTTGTTTTTAGGTGATCGTAGTTCGCTTTACTTAGCGGACATTGTTCGCGAAAATATGCGTTTTGATAAGTTTTCCTTAGTTACCTTTTCTGCGTGTGAAACCGGTTTGGGAGGTGGTTTGGATGCTGATGGACGTGAAATGGAAAGTCTCGGTGCTTTGGTACAGAATCAAGGTGCTAGTGCTGTACTGGCGACTCTTTGGAAAGTTGAAGATTCTAGTACGGCCAGTTTGATGGAAGTATTTTACCGTTTACATAAACAAAATAATTTGAGTAAGGCACAAGCTTTACGAATGGCTCAATTGAAATTTGTAAAACGGGGTAAAGGTGTTTTGGGACATCCATATTATTGGGCTCCTTTTATTTTGATGGGTGATTGGCGTTAAGACTAAATTAACATTAATTTCCGATAATTTTAAAAAGTAGTAAGGTTTAGAAATGACAGAAAATAAAGAAGAACATTATTTGATGGACAATATCAGAGAAAAATACACTTTGGAACTAAATAAATAAAAGTAGCTACGCTATTGGTATTTTTTTTGTTTAGATATTTTATTCCGGTACATTTAATAATTAGAATAACGCTAACAATTCAGCCGCTTTGTTTCGCTGCGATCCTTTACAACTGATAAAACGTCGTACACTAAATTGTTTAATTGCAAGCGCACTGCTATAGGAACGTTGCGTGAAGCTAGTATTATGATTTGAAATTAATACTGGTATGCCTTTGGCGGATAATTTTTTTGCGAAGTCGGCAAGTTGTAATTGCTGCGCTTCATTAAAGCCACCGATACTATAACTGGTAAAATTGGCAGACTTTGTTAATGGTACATACGGTGGATCACAATAAATTACATCGCCACTGCGCGCTTTATTCATTATATTCGAAAAATCAGAATGTTTAAAAATGGCTTTGCGTGCTTTTTTGTGGAAAAATAACATTTCTTTTTCTGGGAAATAGGGCTTGTTATAACGTCCAAATGGAACATTAAACCCACCTTTTAGATTGTAACGACATAAACCATTATATCCATGGCGGTTAAAATACAAGAATAATATGGCTCGACGTTGAATATTTTTGGTACGATTAAATTCATCTCTGAATTTATAATATTGTTCTTCGTTATTATTTTTCTCTGTAAATAAACGGCGACATTTCTTTATAAATTGTTCACCATCGGACTTTAAAATATTATATAAATTAATTAAATCCGGATTATTGTCGCTGATTAAATACCGAGAATAATTAGTGTTTAAAAATACCGCGGCTGCACCCGCAAAAGGCTCAATTAAGCGTTTACCGTGTGGTAGGATTTCTTGAATATGCGGTAGTACTCGATATTTATTACCCGCCCATTTTAAAAATGGTCGATTACTGGTATTTATATCGGTATCGTTTTCTATGATAGTCTTTTTTTTCATTTTAATTTTTTTATAAAAATTTTTGAATTACGCTGATAATTGTATAAATTGCGTTTTTTCATTGGTAAATGATCAAAATCTGCAGCACTAAACTGTCGCTCCAAAAACCAATGAGCCGATTGAGTTGTTAATACAAACAAATCAGTGATGTTTATTTGGTGCGCTTTATGCTCAATATAATTTAATAAGGTGTCACCACGTGATTGATTTAAATAGAGAGGGTGAACTGCAAGGCAGGCTAGTTCAGCAATGCCTTCTTCTGAAAATGGGTACAGTGCGGCACACGCAACAACCATACCATCACGTTCGGTCACTATAAAATGCTCTATTTCGAGTTCTAGTTGTTCTCGTGAACGTCGAACTAAAACACCTTGTTGTTCAAGAGGCGATATTATTTCTAGTATACCACCGATGTCATCAAGGGTAGCTTGCCGAGTACCTTCAAATTGTTCTGACATTATTAGTGAGCCGATACCGTCTCTTGAAAATAATTCGAGTAATAATGCGCCGTCAATGTGCCTATTGAGCAAGTGACAACGTTTTACGCCAGCTTGGCAAGCTTGTATAGCACATTTTAAATGGTGTTGAATTGCTTGAGAATTTATTTTTTCTAATTGCAAAATTTCTTCGGCTTGGGTTACGGTTAATTCATGTAATAGCGCTTCATTAATATCAACAACACCATCAACATCGGTAAGATAAATTAATTTTTCAGCTTGTAGTGATTGTGCTACGGACATTGCCACATCATCGCTTTTAAGATTGAAAACTTCACCAGTAGCCGAATAACCTAGAGGTGAAATTAATACCATGGTATTTTGTTGCAATTGAGATTGAATGGCTGCTTTATCGATGCTTCTAACTAATCCGGTGTGCGCAAAATCAATACCATTTTGCACCCCAAGTGGTCGAGCGGTAATCATATTGCCCGACATGACTCTAATCGAGGCTCCATGCATTGGTGAATTGGCTAAGCCCATGGATAACTGTGCTTCAATTTCAACTCGGTTACTGCCGATGGCTTCGATTACAAGCTGTAGTGTTAGGTCATCAGTAATACGCATATCGTCTTGATATTGCGATTTGATATTGTGCTGTTCTAAACGTGTTTCTATTTGTGGGCGAGCGCCATGAATTAATACGAGTTGCACACCAAGGCTGTTTAGTAATGCAATGTCATGTACCAACGTTGAAAATTGCTCGTCAACGAGCATTTCTCCTCCAAAACTGATGACAAATGTCTGTCCGCGAAAGGCATGGATGTACGGCGCGGAGCTTCTAAACCACGAGACAAATTCAGGATTGGTTATAGCATCTGTTTTTTTCAACATTTATAATCTGTTAATTACGGCCTAATTACTAGTATAGTCAATTTTTGTGTGAATCTGCACTAAGTATCGCAGATAAGATCCTGATATGACAGTCAATTTTAAATTTAATGCTGATAAATTGAGCGCTAATTTTGTAATGTAAAGGCGCAAGTAATGTACCTTGCTCGAAAATACGAGAAATGTTTTTTGTTTGATCATTAATTGATCGGTGAGCTAATGATGTGAATTGTGATGGGCATAGCGATGTTGGTCGTAATACCAATAATTATACGGATAATAATCAGACCAATGATAATTATAATCGTAATAGGAATTATAACCGTAAGTTTGTTTTTCCCAGAGAGCGTGTTTTTCAACGGTTACCACTGGATATTCGTAATTAAAATCACCTACTTTGTTTTGCTCAATACCAGCCAATTGTCCAATTATGGTGATTTCTCTTTTTTCGCTATAATCACCTGGTTCAATAAAGTGCTTAAAATTAGCGATAAATCGCCGTGTACTGTTTTGACGATAGGTACTCGGGCGGGCTTGACTATCTAACGGATAACCCAAAATGATAACTTGTGCTGAATCTTTATTGTTTATAGTTTCAATAATGGTACCGCCCCAGCGAACTGTTTGACCGATAGCGTTTTGTAAATTAACAGAATTTAGTGCTAGGGTTTGAGTTGATTCAGGTATCTGTAAAATTTGTGGTGGTTTATTCGCAGCACAGGACACCAGCAGCAAACTGCTTATGGCTAGAATTATTAGTTTTTTTAACGGTGACATACTTATTAGACCCAGATTATTCAATAGGTTGCGTCTGTAGACAAAATTTTGTTATTAAATTTTTTAATAATGATACGGTAGGGTTCAGAGCCGCCAGTTCAATGTATTCATCAGGTTGGTGTGCCTGAGCAATATTACCTGGCCCAAGAATCACTGTTTCGATGCCCATCGTATTATAGTAGGGGGCTTCTGTACAATATGCTGCCGTTTCCGCTGGATTACCGGTTAATTTCTCTGCAATTTTAACAATATCAGATGTTATTGGCGTTAACATTGATTCTGTGCCGTGAATCAACGATTTAATGTTGAGTTGGAAATGTTTGCTATCGACCACAGTGGATACTCGTGAGGCCAGCTCTTCTCTACATTCTTGCAGGCTCATTCCGGGAAGGGGGCGTAAATCAATTTGCAATTCACATTCACCGCATATTCTGTTGGGGTTATCACCACCATGGATATGTCCAAAGTTTAATGTTGGTACTGGCACTAGGAATCGATTATCAATATGTTGCAATTGTAATTCTTCACGCCATTGTTTAATGACTTGCATCACCTCCATCATGGCTTCCATTGCGTTATGGCCATAGGCTGGATTGCTTGAGTGGCCTGAACGTCCAGTGATGGTGATGGATTCCATGATTATGCCTTTGTGGGCATGGATGGGTTTTAGATCGGTTGGTTCACCAACAACCGCAAAGCGTGCTTTTGGACGTTGCCGTTTGACTAAATCGCGTGCGCCGGACATTGAGCTTTCTTCATCAGCGGTTGCTAAAATGATCAAGGGTTGTTGTAAATCGTTGGCATTTAAGTCACGCGATGCTTCTATTGCAAGTGCAATAAAGGACTTCATATCGGCAGAGCCTAGGCCGTATAATTTATTATTGTCTTGCGTTATTTTAAATGGATCGTGTTGCCAGCGGCCTTCATCATAAGGCACAGTATCGGTATGACCTGATAAGACTAAACCACCCGAACCGCTGCCTAATGTTGCAATTAAGTTTGCTTTATTTGTTTGATTGGGAATAGGCAAAATTTCAACAGAAAAGCCCGAGGTCTCAAGCCAATCTGCGAGTAAATTAATGACGTTCATATTACTCAGATCAAAAGCTGGGTTAACGCTGCTAATGGACGGGGTCGCGATTAACTCATTAATCATGCTTAGTAATGATGGGACTGTTTTAGTCATAGCGTTGTACCACAGAATATTCTGGTATCCAATGCAAACAGGAATTTAATAATCCCAAGAACTTTTCTTTCTCCATTTGATTTTTGGAATAATGATTCCAACAAACATGCCAAGGAGTAACACTACGGCTCCAGCAATAAACCAGGTTCGGCTATCGCGGTCTTTTAAAATTTGATTTTCTTGTGTTAAACGCTGTAAATCGTGCTCTAGAGTGACATTGAGTTTTTTTAGTTTCTTATTGTCATTATCAAGTTCAATTGGACGGCTGGCAATTTTGCTGAAATGCCGATTTTCTTTTTCTAAGTCTGTTTTGGCATTTTGTAAATTATTACGTTCATTTTCGAGTTCCGACTTTTTAGAACTCAAATTTTTGGTTTTAATTTTCAATTTTGAGAGTTCTTGTCTGAGCTGCTCGACATTCGCGGTAGCCGTCTCAATTAAATTTCGAGCAACGGGTTCATCTTGCAAATATTGAGTTCGAACCCAACCTTCGGTTTGATCTTCCATTCTTACCATGGTGTAACCGGTTTCAGTTACTTCTAAAACCTCTAATTTAGCACCACTATGCAATGTTCTTATGATTTTATTCACATTTCCGGGTCCGGTACGTAGTGTAATGCGAAGTATATCGGTGACATATTTATTTTCAGCGGTAGCGGCTGAGCTGTAAGTGATAGTACTTATTAATAATAAGACTAAAATGCGAGTGGGGGATAAATGCATATTTTCCTCTGAAATTCTGATTTTTATAATGAATACAATAGTCTATATAATAGTATGTTGCTAACTTTAGTGGAATGCCAAAAGCCAAATATTTTGTTAGTGTAGACTCAATATTTTACATTTTACTTATAATTGTCATATCTCTGTAACATTGCTTCGCTGTAATACAATTATATGAAATACACAGGTAATAATAGATTAGGGTTGGTTTTGGTTCAAATAGTCGTAACAGAGGTAATTTGCGGTGGATAAAAGTTTAGTATTGCTGGTAGAAGATGAAGCCGCTATTAGAGAAATGTTACTGTTCTCGCTTGAACGAGCTGGTTTTGAGTTAATAGTGGCTAGTGAAGTGACAGCAGCAAAAAAATGCATTCAAAATCAGTTACCTGATATTATATTATTGGATTGGATGTTGCCCGGTGTTAGTGGGATTGATTTTGCGAAAGTCCTACGAAAAGATGAAAATACCAGTCAAGTCCCCATTATTATGATAACAGCTCGAACGGAAGAGCATGATATGATACAGGCCTTGGAGGTTGGGGCTGACGATTATATAACAAAACCGTTTTCAACTAAGGAGTTGATTGCACGTATAAAATCAGTTTTACGTCGCAGTAAACCTGATAATAGTGGCGAAACTTTAAAAGTACAAAGTTTAGAGCTGGATCCTGTTAGTCAGCGTGTTACCATCGATAATAATTCAGTGAGTTTGGGGCCTTTAGAGTATCGATTATTGCATTTCTTTATTACGCACCCCGAACGTGTTTTTTCGCGTTCTCAATTATTGGATTATATTTGGGGTGAAAATGTCTATATCGATGAGAGAACGGTTGATGTTCACATTCGAAGGCTACGTAAAGTTATATCAACCAGTGGCTGTGACCGTCTTGTACAAACTGTTCGAGGCTCAGGTTATCGGTTTTCCAGTAAAGAAAGTTAATAAATTTAAGAGAGTTACAGATTGAAAAATGTTTGGCTAAACGAAATTTGGCGCGTATTTTGGCTATTTGTTTTTGCTTGCGTTATCGGTTTGATTTTAGGGAATATCGGATTAGTCTTAAGTATTGCTTTTTTTTTATTGGTTATATGGTATCTCTACAACCTTCGGTTGTTTGTTTTATGGTTTGAAAAGGGTAAAAAATATTCTCCACCAAAATCCATTGGCATATTTGGTGATTTGTTTAATGAACTTTATCGAATGCAGAAACAACAGCGTCGACGTAATAAACGTTTGGTTAATTTATTATCACGGTTTAAAGAATCCACTAAGGCGATGCCTGATGGTGTTATCATTTTACAAGAAAAAGGTGAAATTGAATGGTGGAATGATGCGGCCGTTAAATTACTTGATTTAAACTTTCCCGGTGATGTTGGTCAACGCATTACCAATTTATTACGTCATCCAAATTTTATTCGTTACTATAATTTACGTGACAAGCCTAGAAAAATTAAATTGCAATCGCCAGTTGATGCTCAAAAGATAATATCTATTCGAATTGTACCTTATGGTAATAATCAGCAACTTGTTATGATACGTGATGTGACACTGATTCAACGTGTTGAAGATATGCAACGTGATTTTGTAGCCAATATTTCACATGAATTGAGAACGCCCATAACCGTGATGAGTGGATTTTTGGAAGAGTTTGAACAACAACCACCAGAAGATAAAGAACAATGGCAGCATTATGTAAAGTTAATGCAAGGCCAGTCAATGCGAATGCGTAATTTAGTAGAAGACTTAATGACCTTATCTCGATTGGAGAATGAATCCACTGAACCAATTCGAGAGACAATAGCCGTGCCATTTATAATGCACTCACTAAAGGATGAAGCAATATTATTTAGCGCTGAACGACACCACAAAATCGATTTTGATATAGATGAAGATCTATATCTCTCCGGTGATGTTAAAGCAATTGATAGTGCTTTCTCGAACCTTATATTTAACGCAATTAACTACTCACCGAATGGTGCCGTTATTTGCGTTAAGTGGTACCAAGATGATAATGGTGCATATTTGTCTGTTATTGATAAAGGCATTGGAATACCTGCGCAGCATATCCCTCGATTGACCGAGCGCTTTTATCGTGTTGATGTAGCACGTTCGCGTGATAGTGGTGGTTCTGGATTGGGCTTAGCTATAGTTAACAATGTACTATCACGACATAATGGAATTTTACGTATTAAGAGTGAAGTTGGACAAGGAAGTACTTTTACCTGTCACTTTCCTAATGAATTAAAAAAATATAAGCATGTTGCCTTGGCGAAAAAGGGCTAAAAATTACGATACACTGTAAAGTAACTAAAATGTAATAAAACTGTCAAATTTGTTTCATATTAATGTCATATTTTTATTGAATAATAAAGTGACTAAATATTTAACTGAAGGAAAAATTATTTCATGATTATAAATAAAACAAGTAAAAGTATATTAGCGCTGACAATACTCGCCACTCTATTTACCACTAGTGTCGTATCTGCGGCATCTAAAGTTGACTCACAAATTGCTGACTACAAAACCGTCAGTGGTATTTCAGGAAATCTAAGTAGCGTTGGTTCTGATACATTAGCTAATTTAATGACATTATGGGCAGAAGATTTTAAACGCAATTATCCAAATGTTAATATTCAAATTCAAGCTGCTGGTTCATCTACTGCGCCTCCGGCATTAACCGAAGCAACTTCGAATATGGGTCCAATGAGCCGTAAAATGAAGTCTAAAGAAATTGCGGCTTTTGAGAAACGCTATGGTTATAAACCAACCGCAATTGCTGTTGCGATTGATGCCTTGGCCGTCTACGTTAATAAAGATAACCCTATTAAAGGCATGAGCATCCCTGAAGTGGACGCAATGTTTTCAGCAACCAGAAAATGTGGTCATAGCAGTGACATTAAAAAATGGGGTGATTTAGGTTTAAGCGGAAGCTGGAAAGGTAAGTCAATTCAAATTTTTGGACGTAACTCAGTATCCGGCACATACGGCTATTTTAAAAAGAAAGCATTGTGTAAAGGTGATTACAAGAATAATGTAAATGAACAACCCGGTTCAGCCTCTGTTGTTCAATCTGTAACAGCGTCACTCAACGGTATTGGTTATTCTGGTATTGGTTATAAGACTTCAGGCGTTAAAGCCGTGCCATTAACTAAAAAACCAGGGGAAAAATTTATTTCAGCGACACCAGATAATGCAATCAATGGAACCTATCCACTTGCTCGTTTTTTATACGTTTATGTTAATAAAAAGCCTAATAAACCATTATCACCATTAGAAAGTGAATTTATTAAGTTAGTTATGTCAAAACAAGGTCAGCAAGTCGTGATAAAAGACGGTTATATCCCACTTCCATATAAAGTGATTAAAAAGCAGTTAACAAAATTAAAATAAGGATTTGCTATTACTGGAGCATGGATGCTTTTTTAAAACCCCGTTTTGAGGGGTTTTTGTTTATTTTCTAGCATAACTTGATTGTCATAAATCTGTAATAATTGGATATTAGTATGGCAGCATGTCGCAATTTGATAGATCTTCCCAAAATGCCTTAACAACCGATTCGGGGATGCGTAAGCGCATCGTTAAGGACAAAATAGCTCAGTATTTAGTCACTTTGGGGGGGAACGGTGTTATTTTTACAATAGTGCTGATTTTCTTCTACTTACTATATGTTGTTATTCCTATGTTTTCTGGTGCCTCTGTAGAGCGCATCGGCCAATACTCGTTTCTGGGAAATAACATAGAACAACATAGTAGCGACTCTGTGAACTTAACGGCACCGAAAGGCGCAAAGACGTTGTATTTGGCTGTTGAAGAGCAAAATGAAATTGCTGTACGAATGTTGTCCGACGGTGAAATACTTTTTTTTGATACATCAAATGGCCGAATTGTATTAACACAACATCTGGTTTTACCCAAAAAGGTATCGATTACGAGTTTTGCTGAGTCATCAGAAAACCAAGCAACGGTAGCCTTTGGTTTATCTAATGGTAAAGTTTTAGTTGTTAAACATAAGTATATATTGTCATTTCCTAATAATCGGCGAATTATAACTCCCGTTCTAGAATATCCGTTAGGTTTAGAGCCTATTACAATTAATGGCGTAACAACTCCGATACAAAAATTAGCTTTTCAAATAGACGAGGAAGGTGCTTCACTTGCAACGTTGTCTGCTGATGGTAAATTGCGGTTAAGTAGTTTTATCAAAGAAGAATCATTAATGTCTGATGACGATTCATTTGAACAACAAACACAGCTAATAAAAAGCTTATCAAGTTCGACTGAAACCATCGCCTACCTATTAATAGATCAAGATCGGCAAGAATTTTATATTGTTAATACGGCTGATGAAATTAGTTATTATAATATTTCAAATATTGATAACGTGGTATTTATACAAAAAATCAGCTTGAGTTCTGGCAGTGTTAAACTAACCAATATTAATTTTTTATCTGGCGGAATTTCATTGCTTGTTGGCTACTCGGATGGCTCAATAGCCCAGTGGTTTGTTGTGAAATCAAAAGAAAATAAACTGCGACTCACTAGAATACGAGATTTTGATTTAGAAAATAAGTCAATTTCGGTTATCGCATCCGAACATAATCGAAAAGGTTTTGTGGTTGCAGATACTCAAGGTAATCTAGGTGTTTACCACAGTACCGCGCATCGAACAATTTTAAAACAAAAATTTTCTGAACGCAAAATTAATAAAATAGCGGTGAGCCCAAGAGCTGATGGTATTTTAGTTGAAGATTCTAATCGACAGTTATCATTTTGGCACATTGATAATGAGCACCCAGAACTGTCATGGTCCTCTATCTGGGGTAAAGTTTGGTATGAAAGCTATGATGAACCAAAGTATATCTGGCAATCTTCTGCTGCAACTAATGACTTTGAACCAAAATTCAGTTTAATTCCAATTTCCTTTGGAACAATTAAGGCGGCATTCTATGCCATGATGATGGCCATTCCATTAGCCATTATGGGTGCTATTTTTACAGCCTATTTCATGTCATCACAAATGCGCCGTTACGTAAAACCCAGTATTGAGATCATGGAAGCCTTACCAACCGTTATTTTAGGTTTTCTTGCAGGACTATGGTTGGCACCATTTATTGAAAGCAATTTACCCGGCGTATTTTCATTATTATTTTTAATGCCCATTGGCGTATTGGTTGCGGCTTTTGCGTGGACTCGAGTTCCTGATAGCCTTCGCCATAAAGTCCCAGATGGGTGGGAAGCTGCAATCTTACTTCCGGTGATAGTTCTCATATCCTATGTGGTTATTAGTTTAAGCCCAATAATGGAAACAGTATTTTTTAATGGTGATATGCGCTCTTGGTTAGGTGATGAGTGGGGTATCGATTTCGATCAACGAAATTCAATTGTTGTTGGTTTGGCGATGGGCTTTGCGGTAATTCCAACTATTTTTTCTATAGCCGAAGATTCAATATTTGCTGTACCAAAATACTTAACTCACGGTTCGCTTGCGCTAGGTGCTACGCCTTGGCAAACTTTAGTTCGAGTTGTGTTATTAACGGCAAGCCCTGGAATTTTTTCAGCCATTATGATTGGTTTTGGTCGAGCTGTAGGCGAAACCATGATTGTATTAATGGCTACCGGTAATACTCCGGTAATGGACTTTAGTATATTCCAGGGAATGAGAACCCTGTCAGCTAATATCGCGGTTGAAATGCCTGAGGCTGAAGTCGCGAGTACTCATTACCGCGTGTTATTTTTGGCTGCATTGGTATTGTTTGTATTTACCTTTTTCTTTAATACCATAGCTGAAGTTGTTCGACAGCGATTACGTAAACGTTACAGTAGTTTATAGAGAATTATTTTATATGAAACCAAGTTTAAAACAGTGGATTAAATCAGGTACACCATGGATATGGCTCAATGCTGCAGCTGTTAGTACCAGTTTATTAATGGTGTTTGGTTTATTATGGCTGATTGGCGTTCGAGGTTTTGGTTTTTTTTGGCCGTCCGATGTTTTGGAAATGCAATATCAGACTCAAGTTGATAAAAATATTCGTATCATCGGTGAAGTATGGGACCGTCAACAAGCATCGGTTGAACATTTACGCGAAAACGGTATTATAATTAATACTGATCAAAAAACAGTTATGCGCTTTCTACTAAAAAGTGGTAATCGGGATATTACTGGTGCTGATTTTCAACAAATTATTGAACCCTTTATAATGTCAAAAAGCACACCTGAAAATATTTTGGTTGTTGAACGTACTGAGTGGGGAAATTTATACGGTTATTTAAAGACAGTAAAACAACACGGTAAGGTAATCGCCGAGGGTAACTCAGCAATAGACACCTTAGATACCTTGTTAGAAGAAGTTGTTGCCATTCGAGATAATATCGCAACAATTTCGAAGAGTGAAATTGGTGCGATAAATTACAGTATGGAACAATTACGTTTAAAACAACGTAGACTGGAAATTGACGGCGAGTTTGATGCAAGCCATAAAGAAGAAATTACGTCTCAACGTGATGACTTGCAAAAGGAATACAATAAATTACAAGCGTTATTATTAGCCGATAATAACAAATTAAGTGTTAATAGTATTATGATTGAGATAACGGATGGTCAAATAATAGAAATACCATTATCTAAAATCATTCGGGTTACGCAGCCTAATGCAATGTCAGTGTTTAGCAAGTTTGCTTATTACTTAATTAATATTAAAAATTTCATTTTTGAAGATCCCCGTGAAGCCAATACTGAAGGTGGTGTATTTCCTGCTATTTTTGGTACCATTATGATGGTTATTCTTATGGCAATATTGGTTACGCCATTGGGTGTTATTGCCGCAGTGTACCTCAAAGAATATGCAAAACAGGGGCCTCTCATTCGAACGATTCGGATTGCGGTTAATAATTTGGCCGGTGTACCCTCAATTGTTTATGGTATATTTGGTTTAGGATTTTTTGTGTATTTTTTGGGTGGCAATATTGATCAATTGTTTTTTCCTGAAGCTTTACCAGCCCCCACTTTTGGTACACCGGGTTTAATCTGGGCATCGTTGACATTAGCTATAATGACATTACCAGTTGTTATTGTATCGACTGAAGAAGGCTTATCACGAATTCCGCGTGCGATACGCGAAGGCAGTTTGGCTCTAGGTGCGACTAAATTTGAAACGTTATGGCGCACAGTCATTCCTATGTCAAGTCCCGCTATAATGACGGGTTTAATTTTAGCGGTAGCACGTGCAGCTGGTGAGGTTGCACCATTGATGTTAGTTGGCGTTGTAAAGCTGGCACCGTCATTACCCGTAGATGGAAACTTTCCATTTATGCATCTTGAACGAAAGTTTATGCACCTTGGATTTCATATTTACGATGTTGGTTTTCAAAGTCCAAATGTCGAGGCTGCTCGACCATTAGTTTATGCTACGGCACTATTACTGGTTGTTGTCATTGTGGCATTAAATTTATTTGCAATTCGAATACGTAATAATTTACGTGAAAAATTTAAATCATTGGAAGTATAAATAATGAGTGAATCCAACAACACACATGCAATTGATATCAGCACGCTTGAACGTGATAATAAAAAATTATCTTTGGATAATGAACAAGTTGCATTTGATGTTAAAAAACTATCGTTACATTATGGTGAAAAACAAGCATTAAATGGCATCGACCTAGTTATTCCTAAACACCGTGTTACTGCCTTTATTGGACCAAGTGGTTGTGGCAAATCAACATTATTACGTTGTTTTAATCGAATGAACGATTTAGTGGATAATGTCACAATAACGGGGGAAGTTTTATTGGATAATGACAACATCTATGATAAAAAAATAAATGTTGCGTCATTACGCCGTCAAGTCGGTATGGTGTTTCAAAAACCGAATCCATTTCCTAAAAGTATTTTTGAAAATGTAGCTTACGGTTTACGAATACAGGGTATCAATGACAAAAGAAAGCTAGAAGAAATTGTTGAAAAGTCACTTAGAAATGCTGCGTTGTGGGATGAAGTAAAGGACCGTTTGGAAGATAATGCCCTTGGTATGTCTGGTGGACAACAACAACGGTTAGTTATTGCCCGTGCAATTGCGGTTGAGCCTAAAGTATTATTACTCGATGAACCTGCATCTGCTTTGGACCCAATATCAACATTAAAAATTGAAGAACTTATCAGTAGTTTAAAAAGTGACTACACTATAGTTATTGTGACGCACAACATGCAACAGGCAGCTAGGGTATCAGACTATACTGCTTTTATGTATATGGGTGAAATGGTCGAGTTTTCGAGTACCAACGAATTATTTACCAACCCAGCGAAAAAACAAACAGAAGACTATATTACGGGTCGCTACGGATAAACGGTAATAATATTAGAGTAAACTGTTATATTATTATGTCGAATTTAAAAGAGAATAATTTATGGAAAATCTGAATTTAAACCAACATATCTCCAAAAAATTCAATGAGGAACTTGAAGATATTAGGGCTCGAGTATTAAATATGGGTGGCTTGGTTGAACAACAATTAAAAGATGCCTTAATATCTCTTTCTGAAATGAATTCGACATTGGCTAAGGAAGTTATTACCAATGATTATAAGGTAAACGCTTTAGAAGTCTCTATTGACGAAGAGTGTACGCAAATTCTGGCACGTCGACAGCCTGCAGCCAGTGATCTACGGTTAGTCATTGCTGTAATTAAAACCATTACTGATTTAGAACGCATTGGGGATGAAGCTGAGCGTGTTGCTCGAATGGCTGTTCATTTCTCAGAACAAAAAGGTCATGAGAAATTACTCAGCAGTATTCTACATTTAGGAAAACTCGTCACAGAAATGTTTCACGGCGCGTTAGATGCATTTGCTCGAATGGATACCGAAGCTGCAGTTCGAGTGGCAAAGTCCGATAGTAAAGCAGATCGAGAATATGAAGGGATATTACGCGAACTAATGACCTTTATGATGGAAGATCCTCGCTCCATACCGCACATATTGGACGTAATGTGGTCAGCTCGTGCATTGGAACGCATTGGTGATCGATCGTGTAATATTTGTGAGTATGTGATCTATTTGGTTAATGGTAAGGACGTTCGACACACCAGTCTAGAAAAAGCCATGGCTGAATTACAAAAAGAAGATTAGTTAAATTAATAAATACAAAATTTATTTCAACCTAAAAACTAATTTAATACTAAATTAGTTTCTATCTCATTAAAAAATAAAACATTTTCTCAACGTCATAAAAGTTTCATATTTTTTTCATGAAGCTGTCATGTTATCTCGTAATAATTCGCCTGGGTTAATTAAAGTCTAATTACAATTAAAGAAAATTATTCGAGGTAAATATGAATTACAAAACGATCGCAGTTTGTTGTGCTTTAAGTTTGGGTGTCATAGAACAAGCTAGTGCTATTGAAGTAGCAGGAAAAAAATTAGAAATTTATGGTAAAGCACATTTGTCAATTGACGGTGTTGATGCGGATGATAAAACTTCCACTACTAATGATGGCTTGAGTCTTTCAAGTAACTCTTCACGTTTAGGTTTTAAGGGTGAATTACCCGCTGGTAATATGAAGTTTATTTTTCAATATGAACAAGAAGTTACTATTGATGAAACTGGTAAAGAGTTAGCAACACGGAATACTTATGCTGGACTAAAAGGCAGCTACGGTAAATTTATTGTGGGCCATCATGATACACCATTTAAAACAGTCGCATCTAAGTGGGGTGTGTTTGGTGATTCGGTTGGCGAACGTAGAGCTATGCTTGGTGCAGGTTATAAAAGCGGTAATCAGCTTAATGAGCGAGCTAAAAATGCAATGATGTATGAATTTAAAACTAAAAGTTTAAAAATACAAGCCATGCACGCTGTTGATCCTGAAGCTGGTAATGATGGTAAGTATGATAATACTGATAAAAGTGTTACTAGTATTGCTCTTGTTTATAAAGCAGGGCCAATTGGCTTAGCCATTGCTAATGAACAATGGAAACAACATAGTAAAATGGATAATGGTAGTGCCTTACGTGTTGCCGCTAAATACAAGATTAATAGCGCTATAAAAGTTGGATTGATTTATGAATCTATTAATTCTGATACTGTTGAAGAATGGAAACGTGATGCAATGGGATTTAATGCGGTATACAAAATAAGTAAAAATACTGACATTCGTGCTCAATATATTAAAGTAAACAGTGCTAAAAATGTTGTTGATACTAGTGCAACTAAAGTTGCATTAGGTGTTTTTCATAAGTTAGATAAAAAGGCATCATTATATTTTGCTTATGGTTCAACATCTAATGACAGTGGTGCTAAATTTCAAGCTGTAGACGGTGGTCATGGTGATGAAGTTAAAACAGTTAATGGTGGTAATCCTAAAGCCGTGTCATTAGGCATGGTATATAAATTTTAACTGCATATTTTAATATTAAATTTTGTGTCTTTACACCCTGTTTTTAACAGGGTGTTTTTTTTGATATTTAAAAAATTGTCATAAAACATTAATACAACGTCAATATAATGATCACATAACTTTTTTATTATTAGCTCTTATTTATAGGAGACTAAAATGAAAATGATAATAAAAGAAATGAACGATGGTACTGCTGTAATAGAAACACAATTAGGTCAACACATATCCTATTTTAAAAACTTGACTGAAGCTCAGTTTGCCTATGTCGAATGGTATCGTGGTAATTCTGATTCAAGTGGTTTAGATGATGACGATGATTATTATTTGATGTAATGAAATAATTTATTTCTTATTTTCAATTGGAAAGGCAATCATGTGATCCGCTGCTAAACTTAACCGAACTTTGTCACCTACAAAATGGTCATGATGACTTGGGAATAAAGACATTACTTCAGTTCCGGTTGATAAGCGGATGGTGTACATTATCTCTGCACCTTTAAATGCGCGTTGGGTTATTTCACCCACTAACGATCCATTTTGATCTGAAATAACATCATCAGGGCGTAACAGTAATTTTAATTTACTGCCTCTTTCCCAATTATAAGCTCGATCGCCTTGAACTATACCAATTTCTGTTTCGATTTTATTGGGTGACAATAAAGTTCCTTCAAGCATTACACCTTGACCAATGAAGTCTGCAACAAACGGATTTGTTGGCTCATGATATAAATTATACGCGGAATCCCATTGTTGAATTTCGCCATCTTTCATAACACCAATAACATCGGCCATGGCAAAAGCTTCATGTTGATCATGAGTGACCATTATGCCTGTAACGCCTTGTTCTTTTAGTATGCTTCTAATTTCCTGACTTAATGACTCACGCATTTCCACATCAAGATTAGAGAATGGTTCATCCATGAGTATCATATCGGGCATTGGTGCAAGAGCACGGGCAAGGGCGACACGTTGTTGTTGACCACCTGATAACTCATGAGGATAACGATTGCCCAATCCTTCAAGACCAACAATCGAGAGCATTTTATTGGTTATGACCGATTTTTGCTGTTTGGATTGTTTTCGCAAACCAAAACAAATATTGTTGGTTATATTCATGTGTGGAAATAATGCGTAATCCTGAAACACCATACCAATTTTACGTTTCTCAGGTGCAAGTTCGTATCCAGGGCGTGATATTACATTGCCGTGTAGTAATATTTCACCGTCAGTGATGGGTTCAAAGCCTGCAATTGCGCGAAGCACTGTGGTTTTGCCACAACCGCTTGGACCAACCAGGCATATCATGTCACCTTCATTGATATGGAATGAGAGGTTTGTAACGACTGTATGCGTGAGGTATTTACAGGATATTGTGTTGAGATCTAATAATTTAGTCATACTTGTCTAAATGATATCAAAATAGTGCCTTATGAAACAGGCTATTACTGTATTTCGCTTTAAATAGTGGCTTATAACCGTGATGCTAATGTTTGTTTTGACTAATTTAGTGTCAAATCACTATTTTTTGCTATTTGGGCGGTATTTTTCAGCAAGTTTTGCATTTTTCTCTAAGCCAAAATAACCTTTGGTGTATCCGACGAATAATGCCCGCTGTGCTTCTTTATGACCTTTTTTTGCAGCAGTTCGCCATAATTTTACGGCTTTTTCATTTTGAACAGCCGTTCCAATACCGTAGCCATACATCACGGCTAGATTATGTTGAGCACTCGTTAGACCCTGTTCCGCTGCACGTTCCCACCATATAACCGCATCTTTATTGGATTGTGAAATACCTTGTGCCAGTCGAAACATCATACCTGCATTGTACTGGGCTTCAGCGTGGCCCTGTTTGGCTGCTCGTAGAAATGAGTATAATGCTTCTCTATGATTTTTTTTTACACCTTTGCCGCTTCTTAATAATAAAGCAATATTATATTGTGCATCGGCATTGCCTGCATCGGCTAGTGGCTTCCAAATTTTATAGGCTTGTTCGTAATTTTTGTTCTGAAAGGCCTTAAAACCATTATTTAGTGCGTTAGGAAAGGCATTTATTGAAAGCGTCGTTAATACTAAAAGTAATACGGTGTTAAGTAAATATTTCATAAAATAGTTATAGCAGTAATTACTATACTATCCTATCACTTTTAGTATATTTTTTGTGGCATTTATAATGTTTATAACATGCCTTTTGTAACAAACAAGGTTACTAAAATGACCCACATCCCTGTGGGCACAGCCAGCCTCCATGCTTAACGGACAACGAGGTTTTAGTAATAATTGCAGTCTGGGTAGAATATCTGATGTATATTACAAAAATTTGAAATTTAAATTTAATGAAATAGTCCAGAAAAAAATTAAGGTTCATCCTGAATATTAGGGGAGTATTTAGTCGTTATGATTCGTAGCACAGTTAATATTGAAATGACAGAAATATTGATAATGACCTCAGTTGCTTGGTATTCGTCGTACCACAAACTGATTAATTCACCAATAAGAACCACTAAAGCTGCATCGAGTATAAATGTTACTTTAACACGACCAAGTACTAAATAAGATTGTAACGTTCTTATTAACTCAAGAGCGGCTAGCATTATTACAACTTGTTTTATCATTGCTTCGGCACCGTGTGACCAATCAATGAGAGCATTAGTGTATAAATGATATAGTAAATAAATAATGCCGCCGGATATCCATAAGTAAATACTAATCATTAAAATTTCGACAAGAAATCCAATGATTACAGAGTACCATTCATGATCAAGGATAAATGCAGTAAAACGAAATTTTTTTTGATTAGTGTTTGTGTTCATTTACTACTGAGTTACTTAAAAAGAATACCACTAAGGCATCGTTAGAAAAAATAATGATGTTAGGATTGGGAATTGGAGTAGCCAAACTAAGACCGTCTGCCGCATGGAAGCGGCAGTCGAGCGGCCATGGATGGCATCTTTTGCGAGTCTTAGTTTGGCTACTCCGATTTCCAAGCCGGGACGCTAAGTTGGAATTCATTTTATACTTATCCTTCTCAAGTGCACTGTTAGTAAATCGTATCCAAAAATAGAGTAGATTTAATCGTCGATTGAGTTAAGGATGTTAACGTTTGACGTTTTTTATCTTTGGATATAATTTCTTTATTAATATTTAAGTTAACCCTTGTTTTGGATTGATACATTATTTTAATAATATGAAAAATAAAATTATTGTTATCAATATAAGGCGCTATAGAACCGAGTTGATGGTTTCGTCTATATTGAATTGTTATTGGTTGAATATTACAGTTTGAATTAATCGCTGATTGAAATAGCGCACTTTTAAATCTTTTTATAGTATTACCATTAGTGGTTGTTCCTTCGGGAAATAAAATGACAGATTCCCCATTTTTTATAGACGTTGTTATTAAATTTATTGTGGCGTTTAATTCATGTCGATTATTTCTACTAATAAAAATTGTACCGGTATTGCCGGCTAATGATCCTATAATAGGCCATTTTTTTAATTCATCTTTTGAAACAAACGACGATGGTATTGAGCTAGCTAAAGTAATAATGTCCAACCAAGATACATGGAAGGATTAATGCTGTATTTTGAATCGGAGTAATGATTCGAGTGAATATAATGCATTAAGCTATTAAAATAAAGCTCGCCGCTATTAAGCGGAATACTAGCACAGCCAATTAGATAGTTAGCTTTTGTTAGTGACATTATTAGCGCGATGCCATGCCATAATTTTGTTAAAACAACGCCACGTCTAAAATTTTTGTGGATACAGGTTCGACCGACTTCCATGATGGAGCCATTTAAGTTATTACTGATTTCAAATTCGGTTTCTGAATAAAAATTACCGGTTTTTTTGAGGTCTGAACAAAATAACAGCCGGGTTGTCGCAACTAATTTATCAGTAGATTTTTCGATTATGGCGAGGTGTTTACAGTGGTTGTCAAAACGATCTTTATCAAGGCCATGTTCCAGACTGTTAAGTTTCGCGCCCATTTAAGTTGAAAATACATCGTGTCGTAGGCGTAAACATTCATCGATAGTTTTTGTATCATTTGCTATTGATATGGAAAACTTACCTTGGTTTAATTGTAAATTAATATCGCAATTGTATTTTAAATTTGAGTTCATAATTAAGCCTTTTAATATAAAAAACTTATTTATAATTGAAAAATATGACAATAGAGTGATATTTTTATTTAGATTAAATGTAATGCGTGGTTAGAACCGATTTTTACAAAAGATGGGGGGGGGAGTGGACCTGCATCAACAGGTCCTTGGTATTAATTGTAATAATAGAGGGTTTATTTATCAAATAAATATAATAGTAATGCTTTTTGAGCATGTAAGCGATTGCCTGCTTCGTCCCAAACAACACTGGATGGATGGTCAATTATTTCAGCAGAAACTTCTTCACCTCGATGCGCCGGTAGACAGTGCATGAATAATGCATCAGAATTTGCGATGCTCATTAATTTTACATCAACACAATAACCTGCAAAATCTTTAACGCGTTTTATTTGCTCTGATTCTTGTCCCATGCTTGCCCAAACATCGGTAACAACGAGATCGGCATTTTTTACTGCATCTTTTGGATCATTGGTTAAATAAATGGAGTTGCCTGCATTTTTTACTATGTCGTTATTTGGTTCATAATTTTTCGGCGTTGCAATCCTTAATTTAAAATTAAATATTTTAGAGGCATTTATATAAGAGTGACACATATTATTGCCATCACCAATATAGGCAACTGTTTTACCTTCAATGCTTCCACGGTGTTCGACATAGGTTTGAACATCGGCCAATAATTGGCAAGGGTGTACCAAATCTGTTAAACCATTAATGACGGGAACACTGGAATGTTTTGCAAATAAAGTGACTGAATCATGCTCGAATGTTCTAATCATAATAGCATCAACCATTTTTGACATGACTTTTGCGGAATCTTCAATTGGTTCGCCACGACCGAGTTGGGTATCTTTGGGTGATAAAAATATTGCGTGCCCACCAAATTGTGCCATACCGGCTTCAAACGAAATACGAGTACGAGTTGATGACTTATCAAAAATCATTCCTAACACTTTATTTTTTAATGGTTCGTAAATTTCACCTTTTTGATGCATTTTTTTTAACTCAATCGCGCGAGTTATTATTTTTTGAGCATCATGCTTACTGAGATCCAATAATGATAAAAAATGTTTAACGGTCATATCATGTTCCTTTTTGATCGATTCTGATCATGACTTTGATATTAGTTGTATAGCTAAGATTTCGCTAGAAATTGGATTACTAAATTAGTGATTTTTTCTACTATTGTAGTTGCCTGCTCATCAGTGATAATCAGTGGCGGCAGTATACGAATCACGGATTCGGCGGTAACATTGATCAATAATTGTTGTTCTAAAGCCAATTTCACTAATTCTGCACAGGGTCGATCAAGTTGGATAGCTAACATCATGCCTGCACTTCGTATCTCGGTTACACCATCTACTTCAGATAAATTGTCTTTGAACTTTGTAAACATCATGTCACCAAGTTGGGCGGCACGTTCATCGAGTTTTTCTTTGTTTAATACATTAATAACTTCGGTAGCGACACGACAAGCCAGTGGATTGCCACCAAAGGTTGAGCCGTGGTTTCCAGGTTGCAATACTTGTGCCGCTGTACCAGCAGCAAGACAGGCACCAATTGGCATACCATTGCCTAAGGCTTTAGCTAAAGTCATGACATCAGGTTTAGCATCAGTGTGTTGAAACGCAAACCATTTACCGGTTCGGCACATACCGGTTTGAATCTCATCAAGCATCATTAACCAATTATTATCATCACAAATTTTTCGGATTCCTGGCAAATATTCAGCATCTGGAATCCTAATACCGCCTTCTCCTTGAATAGGTTCAACGAGTATGGCGACAACATTCTTATTGTTGTCGGCAATATTTTTTATTGCATCTAAATCATTATAGGGAGCACGCACAAAGCCTTGTACCAGTGGTTCAAAGCCGGCTTGAATTTTTCGATTTCCGGTGGCCGTTAGTGTTGCAAGTGTTCGTCCATGGAAACTGGTTTCCATAACAATTATGGTTGGGGTTTCAATATTTTGGGTGTTACCGAACAACCGTGCAATTTTAATAGCAGCTTCATTTGCTTCGGCACCGGAGTTACTGAAAAACACTTTATCCATACCGGATTTTTCACACAATTGGTCAGCCAGTATCGTTTGATGTTCAACACCATAAATATTTGATGTGTGCATTAATGTGGCAGCTTGATCACAAATAGCGCTGGTTATTTGGGGATGTGAATGGCCTAGTCCGCAGCCTGCAATTCCAGCAAGTGCATCAAGGTAGGCTGTACCGTCGTGATCATACAACA
>CAYQUC010000020.1:0-48479 GCA_964420605.1 uncultured Thioalkalispiraceae bacterium
CATCCGGTTACATCAACAATTTCACCAACAAAATATAGACCAGAAATTTTAGTAGACTCCATGGTTTTCGATGAAATCTCATTACAATCAACGCCACCTAAGGTCACTTCAGCTGTACGATAACCTTCAGTACCATTGGGCTTAATTTGCCATTGCTGTAATTGAGTTGCAATATCAGTGAAACGTGCAAATGATAATGAATGCATAAAACAGTCTAAATCAACAGGTTTTAGCAACGCGGAAACTAGTCGTTTCGGTAATAATTCATTGAGTATAGTCTTTAGTTTTGTTTTTGGGTGCTTATTTTGTTTTTCTTTTAAGTACTCAACTAACTCTAGATCAGGTAGTAAATTAACGTTGAGCGCTTCACCTGCTAACCAATACGAGGATATTTGTAAAATAACCGGGCCACTCAAACCACGATGGGTGAATAAAATATTTTCTCTGAATTCACTTCGTTCATTGCTTACAATACTTTCAACCGCAATACCCGAGAGTTCAGATAAGGACTGTTTATCACTGGGTTGTAGTGTAAATGGCACTAAACCAGCGCGGGTTGGCCAAATTTTATGGTTAAATTTTTCAGCCACTTTATAGCCAATAGGACTAGCACACATTTTTGGTATTGATAAACCACCCGATGCGATGATCAATGATTGGCAGTTGAAATGTCCAATCGAGGTTAGTATAGAGAATAAACTGGGTTTAGATTGGATGTTATTAATTTCGTCAATGTTGCATTTTAATCGAATCTCGACATTGTATTTTTGACACTCAGTTAGCAGCATGTCAAGAATATCTTTGGCGGTATCATTACAAAACAACTGGCCATGATCGCGTTCATGGTATGCAATGTGGTAGTCATTGACTAATGCAATAAAATCCCATTGGCTGTAGCGGCTTAATGCTGATTTACAAAAATGTGGATTGTGTGAAATAAAATTGTCTGCGCTGACATCGTAGTTAGTGAAATTACATCGACCACCACCCGACATTAGAATTTTTTTACCGGCTTTATTGGCATGATCCAAAATTATAACCTTGCGACCTCGTTTGCCGGCTTCAATGGCAGACATTAACCCCGAGGCACTAGCGCCGATAATAATGACATCTGTTTCAATATTCTTTTGAGACATATACTATTGAGTTACTTAAAAAGAATACCACTAAGGCATCGTTAGAAAAAATAATGATGTTAGGATTGGGAGTCGGAGTAGCCAAACTAAGACCGTCTGCCGCATGGAGGTAGACCAGGCTACTCCGATTTCCAAGCCGGGATGCTAAGTTGGAACTCATTTTATAAGTACCCTTTTCAAGCGCATTGTTAATAAGTCTGTGGCTAACGTAATTTTCGAACTCGAAATTTACGGCCTTTAATTTTACCCTCGGTTAATATTTTTAAGGCTTGCTTTGCTATTTGGCGTTCTAATGCAACAAATGCAATGTGATCAAATATATCAATTTTTCCAATCTGTTTACCTGGAATAGTTGTTGTTGCCGTTAATGCGCCGAGGATATCACCAGCACGGACTTTATCTTTTCTGCCACCATTAATACACAGTGTTACCATGGTCGGGCTTAATTTAAAGTTCTCGCGAGTTTTAAGGCTTGATATAGTATCAATTCGTACCGAGGTTTTTTGGTACTCTTCGATAAGGTTTACTTTTTTAACCTCAGAGGCCATAAATAGACTCAAGGCCAAGCCGTCATTATTTGCTCTGCCTGTACGGCCAATTCGGTGAATGTAAATTTCGGGGTCGGGTGATAGCTCAAAATTAATAACGGCTGTTAAATCTTTAATATCGAGACCCCGAGAGGCAACATCGGTAGCGATTAAGATAGAACTACTTTTATTTGAAAATTGAACCAATACTTGGCTTCGATCTTTTTGTTCTAAATCTCCGTGTAAGGCCAGTGCATGAAATCCTTGTTGCCATAATTCATCAGCAAGCTCTTGACATTGTTGTTTGCGGTTACAAAAGACTACGGTTGATTCAGGTCGGTAATGCTGTAACAGTGCGACTAAGATTTTGCTTCGCTCACCTTTTTGTATTTCGTAAAAAATCTGTTTTATTTTAGAATTGTCGTGTAATGCTTCAATTCGAACATCTACTGGATTTTGTTGTATGGCATTGCTGATGTTTTTTATTTCATCTGGATAGGTAGCTGAAAATAATAAGGTTTGTCTTTTATGGGGTGTTAAATCAATAATACGCATGATGTCATCATGGAATCCCATGTCGAGCATTCTATCTGCTTCATCTAATACTAGGGTTTTTAACGTAGCTAATTTTAACGAAGCTTTTTCCAAATGTTTTAATATTCTACCGGGAGTGCCAACGACAATATGTGGTTGGTGTTCAAGCGATGCTAGTTGTGGCCCAAATGCTGTACCACCACATAAGGTGAGTATTTTAGTATTGGGTATTGTTCGCGCGAGTGAGCGAACTTCTTTACTAACTTGATCGGCTAGTTCTCGGGTTGGGCATAATATTAATGCTTGGGTTGAGTAATCCTGAGTGTTAATGGTATTTAATAAACCAATACCAAACGCTGCTGTTTTACCGCTGCCAGTTTTTGCTTGTGCTAATAAATCTTTTCCATCGATTATTACAGGTAAACTTTGAGCTTGAATCGCAGTCATTGATTTATAGTCGAGCGATTTAATGCTGGCTAATAGTTCAGGGCTTAAGGGTAGTGTTGAAAATGAAGTTGTAGTCACGGAAATTGTCGTCTTTGTAGGCAGTGTTAAGAACGCACATGATATCAGAAACAGGTATAAAGCCCTATCTTTATCTGTAATTGACTATTGAAGTTGCTGTTCAATTTTTTCTTTTAATTGTTTTATATCGATGGGTTTGGAAATATAGTCATTCATCCCCGCATCTAGGCATTGCTGTTTGATGTTGGGCATAACGTTTGCAGTTATTGCGATAATGGGTAATGTCGATATATTGGGGTTTGAGTGTATTCGTATTAATTTAGTCAGTTCATAACCATCCATAATTGGCATGGTACAATCAGTTAAAACCAAATTATATTTGTTTTTATTTAATAACTTCATCGCTTCTTCGCCATTTGCAGCTAAATCAGAAGTGAAACCAAAGTGTTTAACTTGCTGTTTAATAATTTTTTGGTTTGAAATATTGTCTTCTACAATCAGAATTTTAATATCATTGGATGTGTTATTTTGTGGTTCGTCGTCTTCTGTTGTTTGCTCAATATTATCTTGAGCGTCAATGATTGATATTGGAAGTTTAATAGTAAATGTGCTGCCGATGTTTAATTCACTCGTTACATAAATACTCGCTTGCATATCGTCGAGTAATTTTTTGGTAACATATAATCCAATACCCGTTCCTTCTATATCAGAGTATTCTTTTCCTAATCGACTAAATGGCTCAAAGATTGTTTCAATTTTATCGGCAGGAATACCCTGACCTGTATCTGCAATAATGACACAGATATTGGAGTTTTCATTTATGCAGGTAATTGATATTTTTCCATTTTTTGTGTTGTATTTAATGGCGTTCGTTATAATGTTGATGAAAACTTGTTTTAGTGCTTTATTGTCAACACTCACTGAATAATCAAAACAATTATCGATATTAAATTCAATGCTTATTTTAAATTTATTTTTAATAGGTTCAATTAATTTAATAGTATCGTGAAGAAGTGTGCCTAAATGGTTTGGCTGAATATTAAGAAATGCAATGTTATTCTCGATTCTAGAAATATCAATTAAATCGTTTACGAGTAATAGTAAGTGATTGCCGGCTTTATGTATTTCTTTTATATAATCTTGGTGTTCATCATCAAGATTATCTTCCATATCTAAAATTTGTGAAAAACCGATAATTGCATTTAATGGGGTGCGTAGCTCGTGACTCATTCTAGACAAAAACTCTGACTTTGCGTTATTGGCTTTATCTGCATCTATTCGAGATTGTTCTATCGCGCTACTGTATTGATTAAATAGAGTAGCTAAGTGGCCAATTTCATCATTATTCAAAACTGGCATGGGAGTATGGTTTTTTGCATTCATGTTTTTAACTAAGGACTGTCCCATTATCTTTAACGGTTGCATAATAATTTTATTAAAAATTAAATAAATTAGTATAAATATGAGTAGCATTATTAATAAGGTCCAAATTAATATAGTTTGTACCGCGTCTTGTATAATTTGTTGCGTTTTCGAACGTGGCGTTACAATAACGAGGTACCAGTGATATTTTGCGAGATAATGAATTGATGCTATTGCATTTGATTTTAGTATTGGATCGAAATTTAAATATAATAATTCGGTATCATTTCCATCAGTAAGTAGTGTTTGATAGTTTATATCCGAAGCAATTTTAAGCGATTCTACTGTATTTATTTGATAGCTTTCTCGTTCAATTTTAGACGATAGTTTTTTTATGTTGTCATTATTTAAATTATCTTGAGATAACGCATTACGTTTAAATTTTAAATGATTTAAATAAGGAGAAAAGTCAGGATGTAAAGCTACAAAATGTTTTAATGTGAAGTACCTGCCAGTAGGCTTGTTGTTCTTAAGTTCATAGGGTTTAAACTTATCATTTTCAGGAAATGATAATAAAACGTCATTTCGATCAATCGCCATGATATATCCATTATTGAGTTTAGTATGGTTTTTAAATAATTTATTTAAACCACTTAATTTTATATCAACGGTTGCAACCCCAGAGAATACACCGTTATTATTTTTGTAGGGTGCAGTTGCCGTCACCATTGCTTCGTATGAGAAGGGATCCATGTATGAACGCGACCAATACGTACCATCATCACTTAAATATTGTGCAGGGACGTACCATTCTTCGTTTTTGTAGCCTTTTCCGTTCGGCTTATTGTAATCATCATAAAATTTCAAAAAACCATTTTTCCCTCGTCCCCAAAAAAAACTGTGACGATCTATTTTTTTATCAAAGGTATAGGGTTCAGGCCAAATTCCGCCACCAGCAATATGAGCGGTAATATCATCATCACCCAATAGCTTGGGGAAAATACTATGATATGTTTCTTTATCTTTGGGTAATTGAGCAGCAAGCTGCGCCATATTGTGCACGAGACGCTCTATTGAGGATAAGTGACTAGCAATTTTTGCTACCATAGTATTGCCTTCACTTTTGATGAGGTGTTGCTCTATTAACTCAATTTCTTCATGGACTACAGCTTTAAATATTGTGGTAAGAGAAATAATGCTAAGAGCGCTTATTATGATTAATCCAATTGTTGCTTTTGTATTAAGCGATATTGTTTTTTTCATTGAACTTAGTTAGTTCTACTCATTGAGTGGTGGTGAAAATCGTATATCGTGACGGATTTGAGTCAAATTTGACTCTTATTTAATACTAGCTGAAGGTGACATTTTTGCTCATTTTTATACGTTATAGTGCATTTATGAGTGTTAATTGCGTGAGTTTTTACGGATGTTATTCAGTGAATTTATTAAGTCTTTTATAACGAACTAGTTCTGCTTGATTGCTGTTTTTTACATTAAAACTTCATTGCTTAGTATTGAAATCAGATATAATATCCTCAATATTATAGAGATAAATATCTGTTCTTAACTATTTAAGCACAACTAATGTTGTTTAAATCGAGCGGTAAAGTTGAAAACGATAAAATAGAGATACTACATGAAAAAAATAAATGGCGAAGAGCATCTTGCTCCTTGGGAAAAAGCCTTTGATAGTTTACTAAGTCCCTTAGACGAATTTATTCACCGTCAGACCACCAGTGGCGTGTTATTGATGTTATGCGCGATTATCGCGTTGTATTTGGCAAATAGCCAGTGGAGTGAAGCATATCACCATTTTTTAAAGACAACGTTCACAATTGGTATTCCCGGATTTGAATTATCCAAGTCAATCCATCATTGGATAAATGATGGCTTAATGGCCTTATTCTTTTTTGTAGTCGGTTTAGAATTAAAACGTGAAATTCTGGTTGGAGAACTTGCCGATTTAAAACAAGCCATGTTCCCAATTGTTGCTGCTTTCGGTGGCATGATTGTTCCGGTTGTCATTTACATGTTTTTTAACCCAGATGGTTTTGCATTTAAGGGCTGGGGAATTCCAATGGCAACCGACATTGCGTTTGCTTTAGGTGCATTGGCCTTACTCGGAAAACGAGTACCAACGAATTTGCTAACTTTTTTAGTGGCATTAGCTATTGTCGATGATCTAGGGGCGGTGACTGTCATTGCGTTATTCTATACTGACACAATTAATTTATACGCATTAGCCTTGGTCGGCATCATGTTGTTCTTGTTAATTGCGTTAAATTTAGGAGGCATTCGTCGACCTTTACCTTATATTTTACTAGGCATTATCCTGTGGGTCGCTATGTTATTGAGTGGCATTCACGCAACATTAGCTGGAATATTTTTGGCATTTACCATTCCGTTGCGACCAAAATATGATCCAAAGCGTTTTTTATCGTACATTAATGCAATGGTCGTAGACATTAAAGCTTCTTTTGAACGTGAGCCTAATATCGTCAAAAATGGTGAGTTACGTGCTCGAGTTAAAGCGCTTGGTAATGGCGTGCAATTGGTGCAAGCACCAGCACAATTGTTGGAAAATAAATTACATTTACCAACAGCCTATATAGTTATTCCCATTTTTTCGTTAGCGAATGCGGGTATTCCAATCAATTTTTCAGATATCACTGCAACAATTGCACATCCGGTGACAATGGGAATTGTGGCCGGTTTAGTGCTCGGAAAATTACTTGGTATCGCAGGATTTGCATGGATTGCAGTTAAGATGAAAATAACTTCATTACCAAAAGGATTAAACTTTAAACACATCATCGGTGTTGGCTTGATGGGAGGCATTGGGTTTACAATGTCGATATTCGTTGCTGAACTGGGTTTTGCACAACATGCTGATGAATTGCTTATGGCTAAAACCGGCGTTTTGGTGGCATCAGTGATAGCCGGCGTATCGGGTTTTCTATGGTTGTATTTTACAGCTAAGAAAAACTAAGTGGTTTTAAGTTAATCACCTGAATTATTATGGTTCCTAATCCCAACTATCTAGAATAAGCGTATGTAGTTTAAATAGGGCGGTCAGTGTTTAGGGGATTAGGAATATTGACTACTAGGTCATTTACATAACACAATTCTGTAATGTACATCACCAGAGCGTAAGCGTGCGATGGCCTCATTGATATTATCAAAACTGAATTTTTCTATAATGGGTTTTACATTATGCTGATTCGCAAACGCCAACATTTTAGTAATCGTATCAGGACTGCCAATAGGTGAGCCTGATACTGAATGTTGGCCACCAATTAGTGAAAACACATTAATATCAAGTGGTTCCATTGTTGCGCCAACAAAATGCAATCGTCCTCGTGAATTTAACGTGCTTAAATACAAGTTCCAATCCAATTTAACGTTAACAGTCGAGATAATAAAATCAAAACGTCCTGCAGCACCGGCTATTTCAACGGCATCACGTGAGTTCAATGTATCGTGTGCGCCCATTTCTAAAGCGTGTTTCTTTTTGTCTACACTCGAAGTAAATGCGGTGACTTCACAACCCCAGGCATTAAAAAATTGTAAGGCCATATGACCCAAGCCACCAATGCCGATAACAGCAACTTTATGATGGGGTTTAATATCGAATTGTATTAATGGATTAAAAACAGTCACGCCGCCACAAAATAATGGTCCAGCTGATTCCAAATCCATGCCATCGGGAATTGGGATAACGCTATTTGCGGCGGCATAGATTTTATCTGCAAATCCACCGTGGTGCCCAATAATGGTAGCTTGGGCTGAGTTACAAAAATTATGATCTCCAGCATTACAATCGTTACAATCATCACAGTAGCCAGAATGCCATCCAAGACCAACAACTTGATTCATTTTTAAATGTGTCACGTCGCTGCCAAGTTTTGATATTGTTCCGACAACCTCGTGTCCAGCAACAATTGGATATTGCGTAAACCCCCACTCATTATCTATCATACTCAAATCGCTGTGACAGATACCACAAAAATGAATGTCAATTTCGACTTCGTTGGATTTTAGTGTGCCAGGCTCGTATTCAAATGGTATTAGTTCGGCTTTAGGCTCATTCGCTGCAAATGCTTTAATCATGGTAAATTTCCTTATAAAGTAATGCCAATGCTAGTTATTCCAGTTTATCTGGATAAATTATTGCGCTGTCGTTACGTCATGTCAGCGCAAGGTTTAAGTCGGTTTTTAGGTTGTTGAATTATTTAGACACAGTATAATAATTTAGTTTTGGGTAAAGTGCAAAGTGCAACATCTGAAATGCAACATGCAACTTAGTATGGCCAGCTATAATTGCTCGGCACGATTAAATCGATAGTATTGTTTCTGAAAAATATCACGTCACAAAATTGAGTTTGGATAACGTCGAAAAAAATCAAAAAAGAGTATATTTATCACAAAACTATAAATATCTAATGTTATGGTTTTTATGATTTAGTATACTCTAATATTAGTTCTCAAGAATTCCAAATTGAGATACATCAATGCTTTTGCTATGTAGGTGTTTTTTCATATATATATATATATGAAAAAACCATGAGCTGGATGAGCTTGGTAAATAGATAATTATGAAATAACGTTATCTTAATATCAATAACTTAAGCATTATTGTAACAATGTGATTTTAACTCTCATTTTACAACTCCCCCCATCATTTTATTATTGTTAGAAATAGTATTAATTTTCTAGAAAAAAGGATTAGTCATGAGTAGCACGATGAATAGCACTACGGATTTACCGATTGCGCGATTATCACGTTTAGCAATCAATGAAGAAGGCTTTGTTTTTGATCCACAAACAGGTGAAAGTTTTACAGTTAATTCCAGTGGTGGAATGATTATCCATTTTCTCGCTAAAGGCATGTCAACAGAACAAACTGCTGAAGCCTTAGTGGATAATTTCGGAATCAAACTACACGATGCGCATAATGATGTACGTGATTTTGTGGATCAACTGCGTTTCACTAAATTAATGTAAAACGGGAGATAATAATGAAACCACTCTTTGTTGGTGTAACAGGTATCAATGCTTGTGATAACCCTGCTCCTGGAATGGGCATTGCGCGTAGTTTAATAGAACAAACCGATATCGACATTAAAATTGCAGGTATGGCTTACGATGCGATGGAACCTGGTATCTATATGGAAGGCATCGTGGACAGGTCGTTCTTAATTCCTTATCCAGGTGCAGGACATGAAGCATTAGTACAACGTCTGTTATACATAAAAGAACAGTTCGGCTTAGATGTCGTTATTCCAACACTCGACAGTGAATTACCATTTTACATTAAAAGTCGTGAAAAGCTTGCAAGTCACGGTATTGCCACTTTTTTACCGACTGATGAGCAATTCAAGTTACGTAATAAAGATCAATTAGACATAATTGCCAATCAAACTGGATTTACTGGACCAAAGCAAGCAACAGTGTTGAGTTACGACGAGTTAGGCAAAGCGCTTAATGAAATTGGTATTCCAGTGATGATTAAGGGCGCGCTTTATCATGCTTATGCTGCTTACAACATGGAAGAAGCCATGGGCTACTTTAGCAAAATTGTTGCCGAATGGGGTTACCCGGTTATTGTGCAGCAGATGGTGAAGGGCGATGAGATGAGTGTTATCGGAATTGGAGACGGTAAAGGCGGTACCTCTGGTTTAATGGCAATGAAAAAAATGAGTACGACTCAACTTGGTAAAGTGTGGACCGGTGTTACGGTATTGCATGATGCCTTATTGGAAAGAACCAAAGAATTTGTGGCCGCAACTAACTGGCAGGGCCCGTTTGAAATTGAATGTATGATTGATGGTGATACCATTAATTTGATTGAAATAAATCCACGTTTCCCTGCCTGGGTTTATTTTGCGACTGGAGTGGGTATCAATCTACCACGCATGTTAGTACAACACGCGTTGGGTGAGAAAGTGACTAAAGTTGAAGGTTACCCCGCAGGAAAATTATTTATACGCTATACCGGTGAACAAATTTGTGACCTGGAACAATTTCAAAATATGGTGACATTAGGAGAATCCGCATGAGCAGTACAGTCGATTACATCAAGCCGCAAATTACAAAATTAAATGACGGCACAATGAATAAATTTGGAACATCACCACATTATGCACGTAAAGTACGTACCAGCATTGATGGTGTGAGCATAAACTCTTTAGTAGAAGAATTTGGCTCACCTTGTTTTGTATTTTCAGAAAGCACTATCCGTAGTACAGTTCGTCGCGCTAAAGAGGCATTTAAAACGCGTTATCCGAACGTGATTTTTGGCTGGTCGTACAAAACCAATTATCTGAATGCCATTAATGCTATTTTTCATCAAGAAGGTAGTATCGCCGAAGTTGTTTCAGAAATGGAATATGATAAAGCGCGTAATCTTGGTGTACCTGGTAGCGATATAATATTTAATGGACCGAATAAATCCATTGCAATCTTAACTAAGGCTGCAGAAGAAAATGCAAAAATTCATATTGATCACTTTGATGAAATTGAAGATTTAGAGCAAGTCGCTGATACATTAGGTAAGAAAATTAAGGTTGGTATTCGTTTAAACCTGGATGCCGGTATCCAACCAGTTTGGAGTCGGTTTGGTTTTAATCTGGAATCAGGCCAAGCTATGGATGCGGTACGTCGAATTGCAATGGGCGGCAAACTGCAATTGGTTGGCTTACATTGCCATATCGGTACTTTTATTTTAAATCCAGAAGCTTATAAAAACCAAATTGAAAAAATGGTTGAGTTTGGTTATTTAATTGAAGATCAATTGAAATTTAAAATTGAATATTTTGATATTGGTGGTGGTATGCCATCACGCAGTCATCTTAAAGGTGTATTTTTACCACCAGAGATTAGTGTACCGAGTATTGAGTTGTATGCCGAAAAAGTAGTTGAAGGGTTAACTAACGCCTTACGTCCGGGGGAATACCCAACACTCTACATCGAAAATGGTCGTTCAATGATCGATGAAGCTGGTTATTTGATTACCACTGCTACTGCCTCAAAACGTATGGTTGATGGTCGAAAAAGTTATGTTATGGATGCCGGAGTGAATCTTTTGTATACCGCAACCTGGTATAAATTTAATATTGAACTGGATCGTGAAGTTCACGGTTTAGGTGAGCCTTCTGTTCTTAATGGCCCGCTGTGTATGAACATTGATGTTATCGACGAGGGAATTTTGTTACCACCGTTACCTCGTGGCACGCGTTTAATTTTATCACCTGTTGGTGCTTATAGTGTTACTCAGTGGATGCAGTTTATTGAATACCGACCAGCGGTAGTATTAATTAATGAAGCTGGTGTGGCAGAAACAATTCGTGAAAAAGAAGATTTATCCGATTTACTGAAGCGAGAAAAAGTTCCTGCACATTTAAAATCGCTAACTAAACAGTAATTATTTGAGTAAATATTACCTTTAAAAGGATTAAATTAATAGTAGGGTGAATCGTTACGATACTAAATTCGTATCGATTCATCTTAATATTGAATCGAATTGCTATGAAACTAATTTCACCTAAAGCTCAAATAGAAAGATTTAGAGCGTTATTTTATAGCTATTCGGAAATCTTTTTTCTGCAGAGTAGTACAGCCGGCGTGCTGATGGCCGTTATTACATTTATCAATCCGAATGTTGGTATAGCAGGGATTGTATCGGTCGCAGCAGCCTACGCCTTTGCGCGTTTTATCGGTATGAGCAGAACGTTTTTAAACACTGGCTTTTATACTTATAATGCATTGTTAGTAGGTTTATCAATAGGATACTTATTTGTATTAAGCCCTCTAAGTTTATTTTTTATTATCACAGCAGGAATATTCAGTTACTTATTGAGTGTTATGCTGGAACATTTATTTGATTTTTATTTAAAATTACCTGCTTTAAGCTTACCCTTTGTTATTATCAGTTCGATAGCTTATTTAGCATCGTATAATTACAGCAACTTATATGTAGTGGGTGGTTACAGTGCCTTAAATTCGACAGCGCTAATTCTGCCGTATTGGCTCGAAGGTTTTTTTGTGTCCTTGGGTGCTATTTTATTTTCTCCAAATATTTACGCCGGGGCGCTACTTGCCATAGTTATAATATCAGTATCCCGAATTTTATTTATGTTGGCGGTGATGGGCTTTTATTTAGGTGCAATACTGTCAGGATTATTAGATGGGGCAATGGAATCGGCTTTTCTAAACATAAATAATTTCAATTTTATTTTAATTTCAATGTCCTTGGGTAGTATCTATCTAGTGTCATTGCCGCGCAGTTATATTATTGCTGCCATCGCCGTCGCAATATCGACTGTACTATTAGATGCGGTACAAATTTTTTGGTCGAGTCAAGGGATACCGGTGTTTACCATGCCGTTTATTGTAATCACCCTTACTTTTCTTTATGTTTTAAAACTGGTTAATTTTCCGATGGTGGCACATGCTATTCGTAAAACACCAGAAGATACTTTGGACGATTACCTGTGTAATCTCAATCGATTTCATGGTTGCCCACAACGACTAACATTACCTTTTTCTGGAAGCTGGACAGTGTGGCAAGGTTTTAATGGCAGGTGGACACATCAAGGTCAATTGCAACACGCTTATGATTTTGTTATTGAAAGAGATGGTTCTACATTTCAAAATCAAGGGAATTTTATAGAAGATTATTATGCATTTAATAAACCGGTTAATTCACCGTGTGCCGGTCATGTTATTAAGGTAATTAATAATCTACCGGATAATATTCCTGGCGATGTTGATACTCAAAATAACTGGGGTAACCTCGTCATTATTGATACCACCCAAGGTTGGTTTGCCGAGTTGTCACATTTTGCCAAAAATTCTATCGTAGTTAGAGAAGGTGAGTGGGTTGAAGTTGGAACAAAATTAGGCCTGTGTGGTAACTCGGGTTACTCACCTCAACCGCATATTCACATCCAAGCTCAAACTGCAATTCATATAGGTGCACCAACGTTACCCTTTATTTTTCAAGGCTATCTTGAAAAAGATCATTTTGTTGCAATGGATCTTCCCGATGAAGGTGCTACCGTTGAACCACTCTATGCTGAGCGTAGTTTAGAATATAAAACTGCCTTTATACTTGAACAACAGTTTGAATACACTACTTTTGATGAATCCGATAAACAAACAAAGTTGATATTAAAAGTCTGTATGGATAGTAATGGTGAAACCTATTTTGGTTCGGATAACGGTAAATTATTTTTTAATAAAAATAAACACAGTTTTTTCTTTTACCGGTTAGAAGGCAATGATCCGTGGTTATCGCTATTCTTTTCAGCTTTACCTCGATTACCGTTATTGTATCGTGCAAAAATGAGTTGGAAAGATCAATTACCTGTTGCAGCAGCGGTGAGTGATTGGCATCGACATCTTATTAACTTAGCCCGTGCGATTAACTATCGTATTGGCCGTCTTGAATATCATGCAAGTTGGAAATGTGAGGGTGTTGTTCAAGGCTATCTAAATATAAACAATAAGACGAATGATGAACGTAAAATAGAAGTTCGGCTTCATCCGCAACTTGGATTTGAATTGATTCGTCTTGGCCAAAGACGGATGGAACTACAGGAAATACTATAGTGAGTGTATTAAAAAAGATTTTTTATGTATCGTGTTTAATGTTAGTAATCTCGCCGGCATCGGCTGGAATTTTTTTCTATCATGCACCAAGTTATTATAATGTTGATAGTGATCGCTTGAGTAGTGCCAGTAATGGCGTTTATATTTCGACCAAATATTTGGAGCTAGGTTATGAGGATACCGACATTGTTCATTTTGATGGTCATCTTCTAAAGCAAGAGGATAAAACAGCCGTACTTCGTTACACCGTCAATAAAACCCTGGTGCGGTTAGGGGTGCACGATGCTATTTCAGAAGATCTAGAGTCTAGAGGAAAATCAACGGTTATATTTGAAGTTCTCAATTTTGAAAAAAATGTATTTGGAAATTCATTGTATTATACCCGCTATCGTGATGAGACCGATGTATGGCAATTTGCAACACGTTACGGTAAATACTACTGGGGTTCTGGGATACCCGGTACATTATATTTGCAAGTTGAAGGTGATGTAATTGCATTTAGATCAACTCAAAAAGCGATTCAATATTATTCAATTGATTTTAAAGCACATTTACAGGTTAACTCATTCTGGGGTGTTGAAATTGGTGGCTGGTACGGAATTAGACGCTCAGCGGTTACTGCCAGTGGATTTGTGGTGTATAACCGTAATGATTTATACAATTCCGAAGCGAGATTTCGAACTACATTTAATCTAAGTAAGAGTTTGTCTGTAAAATTGGGGATTCAAACAACCCGACGTAAAGCAAATGTATCACCACAATATTATACTGTTACCTCTGTTCTAGCGGGTATCAATTATGAGTTTTAGCAAGTTAGTCAGTAATAAAAAATAATAATAATTATTATTATAAAAAGTAATATAGAAATTTAAAAACGATCAATTAAATTAATATTCGTCACTGCATAGGAGATTGCTGATGAAAAATTCAATTATTATCATATGTGTTGTAACATTATTTAGCTTACCAGCATATGCGAAAGATTCACCGGTTCGTGATGCGTTTAAACGCTCATTACAGTATGAGCAGAGCCAAAACTATAATGATGCTATTCGTGCGTTAGTTTCAGTCGATGCTGGAAAAAAGCAAGCTTATACCATTAATTTAAGAATGGGCTGGTTGTATTATTTATCAGGGCACTATGCAAATAGTTTAAAGCACTATCAAATTGCAAATAAACTCGCACCGAACGCCATTGAACCATTAATTGGTGAGCTATTACCGTTACTGGCGCAACAACATTATGATGGTGTCAATTTAATAGCGCATAAAGTTTTACGTAAAGATAATAATAATTATTATGCCAATTTACGGTTAATTATTGCATTACGGTTACAGAAAAAATTTGATTTAGCTCAAATTATTTTAAAAAAAATGCGCGCACTTTATCCCGGTGATATTGCCTTTATAGAACAGGATGCTATCGTCAGTGAGCAAAGTCATCGTTTTGATGAAGCTCGTGAACTTTACAGTAAATTATTAATTCTAGATCCAGAAAACTTAACTGCAAAACGTTTTTTTGGCTATATGAAATTAAGTGATAATCACTAATCTACTAATAGTGCACTTGAAAAGAATACTTATAAAATGAGTTCCAATCCCCAATCCTAAGACTCGTTACTTTTTTCTAACGATGTCTTAGTTTGTAACTCAGTAGTGAATCAGAGCGTTTCCTATGGGGTTATTAAGAGCTTTCAGGTAATGTTTCACAATAGTTTGTATGTGCGCTCGGTTCTGGAGGAAGCTTTAAATAGTGTTGATTTTTATTAACGGCTCGATAACGTCTCAATTGGGCTTCATCCCGGGCCAACCATGTAGACTTATTCAGTGATTTGTTGAGCTCGGCTAATTTTAGTGCCTTGTTGTATTGCTTTAATTCGTAGTAACTTCGCGAAAAATACTGACGCGTTCGTTTGTTTTGGTTAGGTGTGTTCTCAAATTTTAGTGCTAGCGACCAATTTTTCATTGCGATATGTTCTTTGACTAAGGACATAATGCTATATTCTGTTGAAGTAGTTAATTTGAGTTGTTGGTAGATACGATGAGCCTGTTTAATGTAGTTAATCGCATTTTTATGGTTTCTTTGTTCTGACACTGTCCAACCTAACAATAAACTGGCATCGGCGTACAGTTGTGAATTGTTAGTAAGCCTTGGGTCTTTGAGTAAGTTGATGAATTGTTGTTCGGCAATATTTAGATATTGTATTTTGTCGGTATTTGCAGTTGGACGAATGCCTTGATCCATCGCCGAAAAAGCGAGTAAGAAATGGTTGAGTAATTCAGCATTAACAGCACCGATGGTTTTTGCTATTTGGTAAGAACGTTGTATTGGAAAAAGTGCTTTTCCGCCGCGGTGATACTGGATGTACAAATATCCGGTGTAGGACAAGGTGTTCAGTAATTGCATTTTATTATTTAATTTACTGTATAACATTTCAGCCTGTTCGAGATAATTGATTCTTTGATCAAACGTAAATGTATAGTTTTCACCAAGTGATAATAATGTTCTGGCTTGACTACTTACATCGTTGAGTTGTTTATAATAGTTTAGTGCTTTTTCTAAACGTTCACGATTTTTCTGCATGTCAATGCTAGTGTCAAACTCCAACCTGCTATTTGAGGGGCTGCCTAAGTAATACAGGTTATCCGCTTTAATTCGTAAGTCATTAGAATTAAAACTATAACTAAGAGCCATGGCTTGTTGTGCTAACTTATTTTGAATATGCCATTGAGATCGATATTCAGCTATCCTGCTTAGCTCCCACAATGCACTTACTGCATTATAACTATCATTGCGTTGTTTGCTGCGCGTCAGTATATCTTGTAAGAGTGTTTCAGCTTGAGTGAATAATGATTGTTCAATAAATACCTTAGCCAAACTGAGTTGCAAATATGTTTTAAGGGTAAGATCGTGATTGATTTCATTTGTTTCTAACATATTTTGAAATTGATTTTTAGCTAATTTCCAGTCACCTAGTTGGCTTGATATTAATGCGAGCTGTCCCTTTGCCCACAAGAAATTTGGATCATGTTTAATTGCGGCTTCAAAATGAGGTTTAGCCGAAAGTGCACCTTTGGTTTTAAGTAGGTGTATGCCATTGGCGTAATCTTGGTTGGCCTGATTATTTTTCGATAGCGTTAATAATGCTGGTAATGGACTATTTTTTGTTATTACATTACGACTAAATTCATTATTAAACTTCTGAACTATATCAGGAATGGCCGAAATAATGTCTGAGCTTGATATGCTATGTGATGTCAATGGACCATTAAGGTTAAAAATTTGGTAGTTAAATTGATAGTTTTGCAAATTAGTCTTAGTGATATTGGATTGAATTAAATAATCAGCGTTGAGAGTTACTAGCAGTTCATTCTCGTTATTAGAGGGTGACTGTTGAGCTACAGCCTGTTGAACAATGTGTAATGGAATTATTTTTAATTGTGATGATTGTGTTAATGCGGTTATAACCATATCCGTTAATCCCAATTGTAGCCACTGTAACGTGGTATCACCGGTATGATTCTTAAAAGGCATAATAACAAGGGTGGTGGAATTGGTTTGTTTTATATTATTTGTATTTAAGAAATACACACTACTAACTACACTTGTTAGTAGCAAAAGACTGAGAAAAATACCTCTTGGTGATATCAGTTTTTGTTTAAGATATTTAACCCCAATAAATTTATTGTTTAACTTATTAGAGCTAATTTTTAATTGATTAGGTAATTTTTTAGTATCGTCGAGTTGATCGATTTGTTTTGTACAAGTATCTTGCCCAATCCATTGGTAGCCTTTAGTGTGATAGGTTTTTATGTAGTGTGGTGCTTGAGCATTATCATTTAGTAATTGTCGCAGTTCCCTAATACATTGCAGTAGCGAATTTTCACGCATTACCCCTTCACGCCAAATGGAATTTAACAGCTCTTCACGACCCACAATTCGATGGCGGTTTTCAAGTAACATGTCTAATACTGCGGCAACTTTGCGACGTAAGGCCAATGATTTAGAGTCTTTAATGAGCTCGCGCTTATCGGGTATATAGTAAAAACCGTTGAACTCGTAGATAGTATTTGTCACTGTTTCCTCTCTTTGGACAAAAGCTAATAACAAAGAGTAAGCAGTATCCTCAAGTGCTAAATTATCATATTAATCGCTAACTCAAGGCATCATTTAGACAAATATCATAAAAATATAATAAATAAGTCAGCCAAATTAAATAATAATAATTTCTGGATTGGTTAAGGTTTAAATCTCATCAATTAAATAAGGAATTAACATGACCAAAAGCAAGATTTTGCTGACTCTAATTATAAGCAGCTTATTGCACGGAACGTCGGTGGCTGATGAAATGACTTTTGTTGACTTAACACATGAAATACCCACGTTTGAAGTGAAAGCCAATCCAGCCGATCCGACTAAACCGCTAACCGATTTATCAAAACCAATTGCTAGTAGCAAATTGGAAGCTGGTTTCTATCAACAAGCAATATTGTATCCTGGCGATAAATGGGCAACCAATCAGGGGTATTTTTTTTCACGCTCAATTTTAATAGAAGAACACAATGGTACTCATTTTAACAGCACTAATCATTATGTTAACAATGCACAGAGTCTTGAAGCGGGCTCCAATCCTAATTCACGTCGTAAAGCGGCACATCAATTAACGACCAAACAACTTACTGGGAAAATAGTATTCATTGATGTATCTCATAGAGTAAAACAGGAACTGGCTAAAAATGGTGGTATACCGAGCCCCGATATTGCCATAACAAATTTTTCTGATTCATCTCAAGCAACAGTGCGAGCTGCTGATATAGAAAAGGTTGCCGATCAAATTGAAGAAGGCGTTTGGGTTATCGCGCGTGTTGGATGGGAACAATTTTACTTTATGAGTAACACGGATGACTGGGATAAATCACTGTATGTTAACGCCTTAAACCATCCAGGATTTACTGCAGAGGCAATCGATAAGTTAATTGAAATTATGGATAGCAAATCAGTAAAAATATCGGGTATAGCTGCTGATAGCTTTAGTACTGATTCTGGTCAGGGTGCAAAAGGTCTTGATAATAATTGGACAAACGCATGGCCTGCTCATGTTCGGTTATATCAACGTGACATTTTAATTGTTGAAAGTCTTGCAAATTTGACGGAACTTGCTCAAGTTAGAAAAGAAAATGATGATTGTTATTTAATGGTGGGTGCGTTAAAACATGTTGCAGGTACGGGTGGGCCAGCGAGAGTAATGGCCGCTTGTCAGTAAAATATTAAATATTTATTGGTTTTAGTAGGGACGAATTTTGTCCCTATTTAATATTCTTTATCTTGATTTTATTTTGTTTAAACATTATTAATACGGAGAAAAAATATGAGATACCCTATTTTTCTAGGATTTTTGTTAGGACTTATGAATACTGTAGCTGTTAATTCAGCCGAAGCTGAAATCGAGTCACTACCAATAACAACTCTCCGTGGCGAAATCGTGACGCTTAGTGATTATAAAGGAAAAGAACCCGTTTATTTAAAATTTTGGGCAACATGGTGTCGGCCATGTCGTCAACAAATGCCACATTTTCAACAAGTACAACACCAGTACGGTGAAAAAATAAAAGTTATCGCGATTAATATTGGTATTAATGACAGTATTAAACGAGTCAAAGAAACCCAGAAAAAATTCGGTCTTACGATGCCAATTGCAATTGACCGTTCGGGTGCATTGGCTCAAGCTTTTGGTTTGATAGGTACGCCTTATCATATTTTAATTGATAAAAACGGTAGGGTAATTCATAAAGGATTTGATGCCTCAAGTGAATTAGATAATAAATTGGCGTTATTATCAAAAAATAAAGTTATTACTCAGATAGATTCATCTAAAGTTACTAGCACCAAAAATAAATCATCATCAATTTTAAACAATATCGCAGATGATAATACGATATTATTTTTTGTTGCTACATGGTGTGATTGGTATTTGAAAGAAAC
The DNA here is from genome assembly GCA_964420605.1 of uncultured Thioalkalispiraceae bacterium. Lineage (GTDB taxonomy): Bacteria > Pseudomonadota > Gammaproteobacteria > UBA6429 > Thiohalophilaceae > CAYQUC01. The sequence continues at coordinate 19,620 of CAYQUC010000020.1, forward strand.
ACGTCCGGATAGTAGTAAACAATGTGTAACCGCACAAAATTCTGTAAATTATTTGTACAAGAAATTCCCAAACTATAACTGGATAGGTGTCGTATCACGTTTGTGGACAGCTGAAAAAGAATTAGAAAAATATACGAAAAAATATAATGTTTCATATCCCTTGGCAATTGATACTAGTAATGAAGTGTTTCTTAAATATGGTGTTAACCAATTCCCAACACTCATAATGCTAAACAATAATAAAGTCGTATTGCGGGTTAAAAACTTTAATGATATGACGAAGTTAACAGCGGAACTAAAACAGCGTAGTTCTGTCGAATGACATAATTGTCATTATGTTTTAAGGGTTAATTGATGTATAAGAATAGTGCATTTTATTTTATAGGCTTATTTTTTGTTGCCCTTATTGGTTTTTGGCAATCGTATTTTTCAAAGTTTTTTGATGGTGTGAAATTTAATTCGATTGATGGCTATATCCATTTTCATGCAGCGACTATGGTGCTATGGATTACACTGTTAATAACACAAGCATTATTAATTCGCTTTAAACACAATTCATGGCATCGCTTGCTTGGACGCTTTTCATTTGTTCTGGTTCCGTTAGTAATTATTTCATTAATTTTATTAGCTCATAGCCAAATCGTATTAGGCGATTATGGTGTTACCTATAACCGACTTTATATTTTATTTTTACAGTTATCATTACTTGTTATTTTTGTCATCGCCTATGTCCTTGCTATGATTAACCGAAAAACGCCTGCTCGACATGCACGTTATATGATTGCGACCTCATTAACCTTGATAGATCCCGCTGTAGCTCGGTTACCGATAAACTTACCAGACATTCCGTTTAGTTATCAAGTTTATACCTTTTCGCTGATCGATTTAATTTTAGTTATACTGATCATTGCCGAATATCGACAACAGCGAGGAAGAGAAGTTTTTCCTATTATGTTAGCTATTTTTGTATTCTTTCAATGGCTCAATTTAACTTGGACACGAAGTGAGTGGTGGGATAACTTTGCATTGTGGTTTGCGATGTTACCACTTAGCTGAGGTGATATATCAGAGCCAATTGAAGAGCCATAGACTAATCATAGTTCACTTTTATTGGAAACTAAATTTATTAGGGTTGGATATCACCAGCATTGACAGTATTATATCTCAGCTTAATAATTAAGAAGAAATACCTTACGTAACGTTCAAATATCCCTGATAGTAAGTTTGTGGTTAATATGCTAATAATAGTACTGAATTTAGCTTAACCCTCGCAGGATAATGATATGAACGAACAATCACTTAATCTTGATTTTACACAACAACTGATTATAAATCCCTTAGAGTTCAATTGGCTTGCTGCGCCAAGTTCGGGAGTCTTTCGCAAACAATTTGAACGTGAAGATACCGAGTCCGGTCGTGTAACTGGTCTGGTGCGGTTTGAAGCTGGCGCGGAATTTGCTGCACATAAGCACCCCATGGGTGAAGAAGTTATTGTATTAGAAGGTGTTTTTTCTGATGAAAATGGAGATTACCCAGCAGGCACGTATTTACGGCATCCACCGGGTTCGCATCATACCCCTCATAGTACAGACGGTTGTGTTATTTTTGTAAAATTAGATCATTTTCATGCTGAGGATAATCAAACCATTATTATCCGTCCCGATGAACGACAATGGCGTGACGGAATTGGAGGTCTTAGTGTAGTTGCATTGCACGATCACCTTGGTGAACATAGTGCGTTGGTTCATTGGCCAAAAGATGAATATTTTCAACCCCATAGTCATATGGGTGGTGAAGAAATATTAGTGCTCGATGGTGTTTTTTCTGACGAGCATGGTAATTATCCCACAGGAACCTGGATTCGTAGTCCGCACATGAGTACGCACAATCCATTTTCAATTGAAGGATGTTTAATATTTGTTAAGGTAGGGCATTTACCGCAATAATTTTTGCAGTATCAAGTATGAAAATAGTAATTAAAAATATGGTATGTGATCGTTGTATACTGGTTGTTCAAAATGTATTAAACGAGTTAAACCTGAATGCAATCGCGGTTCACATGGGCGAGGTTGATTTTGGTGAGATGGTGATTAGTACTGAGCAATTAGAACAGCTTCGAGAAAAAATCGAACCGCTTGGTTTTGAATTAATTAATGATAAAAAAACCAAATTAATAGAAAACATTAAAAAATACATCATTGAACTGATACAACACGACAGTAGGTTGGGAAGTTTGTCTGAAAAATTCAAACTGTCAGATTATTTAGTGTCCAAATTGCATCACGATTACACGCACTTGAGTAATTTATTTTCCACGGTTGAAGGTGTGACAATTGAACAATATTTCATCAATCAGAAAATTGAAAAAACCAAAGAATTGCTGGTTTATGATGAACTTACCTTAACCGAGATTTCGTATCGCTTGGGCTATAGCAGTGTTGCGCACTTAAGCCGCCAGTTTAAAAAGATAACCGGTATGACAACCTCCCAATTTAAGCAATTACGCAACGATAAACACCGCCAAGCCCTTGATAAAGTGTAAATTCTGCAACATATTTCAAAAATTTTATAACGCTATTTAAACCATTTTTTTGTATAGTTTATGTAACATAAAGCACCGCCTGCTTTACGCTAGAGACTATGGAGACTGCATGGCTACACAAAATACAGAAAAATGGAATGAATTCATTAGTGTATTACACGATTGTAAGAATGCCCTAAGGCGATTATTTCATACTGGTTGTGTACTTGGGCGTTACCTCAATATGACGAGTGCTCAATCTATGCTGGATATTTTAACCACAAATTTGGTTGAGATTGATATTCAAAATACCCATAAATGTATCGAAACAAATGGAGTGGTTGCTCGTGATACCAGTTATCAATATGCGACCTGTTGTACTGCAACACAAGAATCCTTGTATCAACGAATTTTCAAAAATTTAATGCTGGTGCATGAAAATAGTTTAATTGTGTTAGACCACCCACATTAAACATTGCGAATATCATGACTAAAATATATCAATTATCAATACCCGCAATTAAATGCAATGATTGTGTCGCAATAATTAAATTAGCATTAGATAAAGCACCGGGTATCCACAAGTCTGAAATCAATTTAGAAACCAAAAGTGCTTTGGTTGAAGCAAATATTACACAGGCGAGAGTGCTTAAAGTTATTAAATCAGCTGGATTTGAAGCAACAAAAATTTAATTTTTAGGAGTTAATAATATGAACACAACTACACACTTATCAATTTCAGGAATGAGCTGTGCAGGTTGTGTTGCATCGGTAGAAAGCGCACTAAAAAGTGTTGCTGGTGTAACCCAATCGAGTGTCAATTTTGCGGAACATACTGCATTGATAAAAGGTAGTGCCACAATTGAGTCTTTAGTGACTGCGCTAAGTGCCGCTGGATACGATGCAGCTGAATTATCAGAGAATGATGATCCAGCAGAAAAAGAAGCCGCTGAAATGGCGTATTATCGCAAGCTATTAAATAAAGCAGGGTTTGCCGCGATGGTCGGTGTACCGCTCTTCATTTTAAGCATGGCAGGTTTATTGCCGGGGTTTGAAAATGGTAGCGGTCAATTATTTTGGTTTGTTATTGGTCTTATTACTGCAGTAGTATTAGTGTATTCCGGAGGTCATTTTTTCAGTGGCGCTTGGAAATCCACTAAAAATCACAATGCCAATATGGACACGTTAATTGCCCTGGGTACCGGTACTGCCTGGCTTTACTCGATGGTCATTACCGCGAACCCAGATTTAGTACCCGCAATGGCACAACACGCCTATTTTGAAACAGCCGCTATTGTGATTGCATTAATTAATGTTGGTGGCGCACTAGAAATGCGCGCGCGTGGTAAAACCTCGGAAGCCATTAAACGTTTAATTGGCTTACAAGCAAAAACAGCGCGAGTGATTCGTGATGGCGTTGAACAGGATATTGCGATTGATAAAGTTGGCTTAGATGAAACACTGCGGGTTCGACCCGGTGAACGTATTGCTGTTGATGGTGTCATCATTGAGGGTGCATCAAGTGTTGATGAATCAATGTTAACTGGTGAACCCATTCCAGTACAAAAAAAAGTTGGCGATGAAGTTGTGGCTGGTTCAATTAACAAGATGGGCGGCTTTTTATTTCAAGCAAAACGAATTGGAAAAGATACGGCACTATCGCATATAATTGAAATGGTTCGTGCGGCACAAGCATCAAAACCTGCGATTGGAAGGTTGGTGGATCGAGTCTCATCTGTATTTGTTCCGAGTGTATTAATATTTTCAGTATTTACTTTTTTGATGTGGATAAATTTTGGCAGCGGTGATGAAGTTATTGCCTTTGCCATTGTAACGACAATGACAGTATTAATTATCGCCTGTCCCTGTGCTCTGGGTTTAGCTACGCCAATTTCAATTATGGCTGGTGTCGGTAAAGCGGCTGAGTCCGGCACGTTAATTAGAAACGGTGATGCGCTACAAACTGCCGGAAAATTAAATACCATAATATTGGATAAAACTGGAACAGTCACTGAAGGTAAACCAACCGTGACTGCAATTAAGTGCAGTAATAATTGGAACGAAGACTCACTATTACAGTGGGCGGCAAGTCTGGAGCAAAGTTCCGAGCATCCATTAGCTGAAGCCATTGTCACTCATGCAACGGATAAAGCCATGTTGTTGTTAGACGTTACACAATTTTCTGCAATTGCAGGGCAAGGCGTTACTGGTGTTATAGACAATAAAAAAATATTTTTTGGTAATAAAAAATTAATGAAAAATCAAAATATTGATATTTCATCACTCGAAGATGATGCATTTAAACTTACGCAGCAAGCACAAACCCCGATGTTTCTCGCAGTCGATGGTACTTCGGCAGGAATAATCAGTGTAGCCGATGCGATTAAGTTGGACTCTAAAGAAGCTATTCAACGTATGCTTGATTTAGGTTTGAAGGTGGTATTATTAACCGGTGATAATAAAGTTACCGCCCAAGCCGTTGCGCAGCAAGTGGGCATCAGCGAAGTGCTTGCCGAGGTATTACCACAAGATAAATCAGATACAGTCGCGAAACTACAATTAAATGGTGAACGAGTTGGTATGGTTGGTGATGGTATTAATGATGCACCGGCACTAGCACGCGCCGACGTTGGTTTTGCCATTGGAACCGGTACCGACGTTGCGATTGAAAGTGCCGACATTACATTAATGCGTGGTTCATTACACGGAGTGGTTGATGCAATTGAAATTTCAAAAGCCACTGTACGTAATATTAAACAAAACTTGTTTGGGGCCTTCATCTATAATACCGTAGGCATTCCCGTAGCCGCAGGCATATTATTTCCATTGTTTGGTATATTACTCAACCCAATGATAGCCGGTGCAGCAATGGCAATGTCATCAGTAACGGTTGTAACCAATGCCAATCGCTTGCGATTATTTAAACCTCGAGGACGATAACATGAATTTTCTGATTATAAATATAACGGGTCTGCTGTTAATAGCAATAATTGTATGGTGGTTTTGGTTGTCTAAATCGTCATAACTAACTGACACATCGGGTACGTCCTGCAATTTTAAGTGCAGCAGTCTTGGTGGCTGCTGCAACTTCATCAGCAGCTTTGGTATTTTTCATAGCAAGTGTTACGTTTAAACCACCTATTAACATTGTCAAAACAGCCCATGCTTTGGTGCGTGCACTTTCATCCGTAGTCGCATTCAAACCACGCGCGAGCAGATCAACAATGGCAGACATTTTTTTTTCGTAAATGCCGTGAACTTTTGTTTCTGAGCGAATAACTTCAGGCGTTAATGTCGCCATTGCACAAACATTTGATAATTTGCTGCGGTGTGACCGCCCTAAATAATAATCGATAAATTCAACCATCCAGTTGCTACCGTGTTTACTTTGAAAACCGTGTATGCCGTCGATGACTTCATCGAGCCCCACAATTAATGCAGCATCAAAAGCGGCTGCTTTAGAACCAAAGTGGGCATAAAAAGCACCCGAAGTGACATCGGCTGCTTTTGCTAAACCATCAACACCGACTCCTGAGAAGCCAAATTCACGAAAATTTCGACTGGCTGCAGCAAGCATTTTTTTACGGGTTTCTTGTTTTTTATCGATTTTTGCGCTCATAAATCCACTCCTTAGTAATAATTTAATAACGATCGCTATTTAATTATAGTTCACTATTGACAATATAACGAACGTTATATATTGTAATATAGTGGTCGTTATATTATTGACTAGCAATAATTGCAACCATAAAAGCAAACTTAGCTTCAATTAGATAAATTCGATTAAATTAATTAAAGGATATTGATATGTTTAAGAAATACAGTTACAAAATAGTGGTTTCACTGCTCTTCGCAGGACTAAGCCTTGCAAATATTCACGCTAAAGAAAGCTGTATGCCGATCGGTGGAGTGGGAATGCCCAATTTTGTACCGCAAGCCGATGGTACTATTACTATTGTGGCTCCCCTGACAGGAAGCGTTGCTGTTGCATCTGGCACCATAACATCACAGCGCAAAACAGATACGGGCCTTGTGATGGATATGACGCATTATTTTATGACTGAAAAAGGAGGCTTCATGCAGACCAATGATGTTGCAATATTAACTAAAGTACTGGGTAAGAAAGATCGTTACATGATCGAAATTAGCTACCATGTGCAAGAATCTTCAACATCAGGAGTTCTGAAAGGCTACAAAGGTGAATTCAAAAGTTTCGGTTTGGTTGATTTAGCCAACCTTACCGGCTTAATACGCTACAGTGGCGAAATTTGTAAGTAATTTTAATCTTACAACACCGCTATAATTTAGCGGTGTTGTAACATAACCGAGATAATCAGATGAAAAAAATTCTTTATACCATGATCAGAGTTGGCGATTTACAGCGTTCAATTGATTTTTATACCAATGTGATGAAGATGTCCTTATTAAGTACGTTTGATCAGCCAAAAGATAAATTTACATTGGCCTTTATGGGCTTTGGAACTCAAGATGACTCATCAACTATCGAGTTGACGTATAACTACGGCGTTACACAGTATGATCTAGGAGACGGATACGGTCATATCGCAATACAAGTTGACGATTGCTACCAAGAATGTGAAAACATAAAATCTAACGGTGGTAATATCGCATTAGAACCATGCACAATCGATGGTTTAAATGAAATAATCGCTTTTGTCGAGGATCCAGATGGTTATAAAATTGAATTAATTGAAATGGTGTAATTTTTGTAATACTAAATCAAGGGGTCAGACTCCATGAAATTTTAATATTGTTTTAATTTAATAAAAGTTCCCTTATACTGCTATACATGTTAATACACCCATAAGGAATACAGTTATGCGTTATTTCATTAGTATTGTTCTGGTTTTCTTATCCGCATGTAGTAACAACGTTGATAATAGTGCTTTGGGTACTTTAGAGCGCGATCGAATTGCTCATGTAGCCACTAGCAATGAAGTCGTTGTTGCGTTACCTGTATCTCAGGGAGCGATAGTGGATAAAGGCACGGTATTGGTTAAATTGGATGATACACTGCAGAATGCCAGAGTCACTAAAGCGAAGGCTGAACTTACTGAAGTTGAAGCGAGTTTTGAGAAATTGCAAAGTGGGGCACGAAAGGAAGAAATTGCAGATGCTCGTGCAATATTGGCAGGCAGCAAAGCAAAGCTAGTTGAAAGTGAGGCTAATTATACCCGAGCAAAGGATCTAGCGAAACGTGATTTAGCCAGCAAGGCCACTTTGGATCAATCACTTGCGGCTCGTGATGCTAATATTGCTGTTGTAAAGAGTGCACGCGAAAAGTTATTGGTTTTAACCAATGGCGCAAGAGAGGAAGACTTGCGTATTGCGGAGGCTCGTATTGCTGTAGCTAAAGCAGTATTGGCAAGTGAAGTTAAAAAACTAGCTAACTTAACTATTGTTGCAACCCGCGATGGTGTTTTGGATTCATTGCCATGGAACTTGGGTGAACGCGTGACAAGTGGCAGTCCGGTAGCGGTGCTATTGGCAGGCAAAGCACCATTTGCGCGCGTGTACGTTCCTGAACCGTATCGAGTTAAGATGAAAGTGGGGGATGTCTTATCGATCCACATTGATGGTTTGGAGGCTGTATTTAAAGGGCGGTTACGTTGGATTGCTACTGAACCGGCATTTACTCCTTACTATGCGCTTAATCAGGAAGAGCGATCACGCTTAATGTATTTAGCTGAAATTCAGTTACCGGATGAGGCTGCGCATTTACCCAACGGTGTACCAGCACAAGTTGAGTTACCCAATGAGTGAACTCGCCATTAAAGTATCGAAAGTGAACCGATACTTTGGTGATTTAAAAGCCATTGATGCGCTAGATTTTGAGGTTGATGCACAACAAATCTACGGTTTTTTAGGTCCAAATGGCTGTGGTAAAACCACGGCGATTCGATTGTTAACGGGGTTGTTAAAACCAAGTTCGGGTGAAATTGAGGTATTGGGTTATAAATTACCGCAAGAGGCTGAAAAACTACGGTTACATATTGGTTACATGACTCAAAAATTTTCTCTTTACGATGATTTAACTGTAAAAGAAAATTTGCAGTTTATAGCAAGAATTTATTGTTTATCAGCTACAGCGCAACGAAAACGTATCGATGAGTTATTAAGTGTTTATGAGCTAACACAAAAGACCAATCAGTTAACGGGCAGTATGAGCGGTGGGCAAAAACAACGTTTGGCATTAGCTGCCGCAACACTGCACAAACCTGCTTTGCTATTTTTGGATGAGCCAACGTCGGCGGTTGATCCTGAAAATCGTCGTGATTTTTGGGAAAAATTATTTGATCTAAGTGATCAAGGTACAACTATTTTAGTGTCAACACACTACATGGATGAAGCCGAGCGCTGTCATAAACTGGCAATTTTAGAAAATGGTATTAAACGTGCTGATGGCACGCCAGAACAATTAATGCAGAAAATCGGAGCGCACGTTGTTGAGATAGCAGCACCTAATTTAAGGCAATTAAAACAACAATTACTAAATACTAATGATGTTATCACCGCAGCACAACTTGGAACGCGGTTACGGGTTTTGATTAATGATAGTATTTCTGATCCATTGAGTTTTTTGTCAGAAAAAACTGGCATTACAGCAAAGAATGCTTTGTTGTTAGTTAGACCAAGTTTAGAAGATGTATTTGTTACCAGCACCGGTGAGGGGCGACGATGAATGCATTGTTACGAATTCAAGCCATTTTTAGTAAAGAATTAATTCAGTTACGGCGAGATAAAATGACTTTTGGCATGATCGTCATGATCCCACTAATACAACTGATGTTATTTGGCTATGCAATTAATACTAATATCCGCGATATCCCCGTTGGTGTTGTTGATTATAGTCAAACTGGTTTAAGTCGGGTATTAATTCAAACCATCGCAGCCACGCAAGTTGTACAGTTTACTCAACACTATGCTACAGAAAAACAAGCGGTCGCAGCAATTGCGCGAGCTGAGATACGGGCAGTGTTAATCATCCCTCACGATGTTAGTAAACGATTAGTGCGTCATAGGAGCATTGGTTTTGGTACACCAGCCTCTACAAAAGGTGAAACCAGTCGACCGGTTGCGCAGTGGATAGCGGATGGTTCCGATAATATTATTGCTAGCGCGATACGCAGTTTACGCAACATGCCACTTGCCGAATTATTAAATAAACCGGTTAACCGTATAACTCCCACGTTTGAAGTTGCCTTGTATTACAATCCCGAGCAACGTACTGCGGTGAATATTGTGCCAGGACTTATTGGCATAATATTAACAATGACCATGATAATGTTTACTTCGGCTGCAATTGTGCGAGAACGCGAACGTGGCAATATGGAAATGTTAATAACCACTCCGGTGCGCCCAATTGAATTAATGATAGGGAAAATTATTCCGTATCTTTTTATTGGTGCGATACAAGTTTTTATTATTATGGGCTTGGGTCATGTTGTCTTTAATGTACCGATTAACGGCAGTCTTGTGCAGTTGGCTGGTGTGACGTTTTTGTTTATAACAGCAAGCCTAACCCTAGGTTTAATTATATCCACCATTGCAAAAAATCAACTGCAATCAATGCAAATGACAATTTTTGTATTACTGCCCTCAATATTATTATCGGGTTTTATGTTTCCGTATGAGGGTATGCCCAAAGCTGCACAGTATATCGCAGAAATATTACCTGCAACACATTTTATGCGCTTAATTCGAGGGGTGGTATTGCGTGACGTACAAATGTTTGACATGACATTTGATGTTTATTGGTTAGCATTGTTCACTTTAACGGGTTTAGTGTTAGCGTCAATTCGATTTAAGAAAAATTTAGATTAATGTTAATGTGCTTATACAGTTCTAACGAAAAAAAATCTGGATAGGGACATATGAACATCCTATATTCAATCTCTTAATAGTTTTGGTGCTTATTTTTTATCAAGGAGTCTGACCCTTTGATTTTGCTTTGATTTATGCTTACCCAAACTAACTATCAGCGTACCCAAATCTCGACTCTGCGGTTTTTATTTTTGGCAGAATTTTCAGCAACCGAATCAACTGCACCATAACCGCGTATATGGTGTACGATAACGCCCAGCTTATGCAGTGCGCTTTCAATAAAATCTGCACGTGACTCAGACAGTGCTATATTATAGATTGGAATATGGGCATCTTCTGAAAAGCCAAATAACATCACTTTTTTTACTTTGTGTTTTTTAATGTAATTCGCAACCCGTGCTAGATCTTTTATTGCACGGCTGTCGGGTTCTAAACTGGTTTTACGAAACCGAAAATTTACCGATAGGCGACGAGCTTTTTTAACAAAATTACGATATTCTTTTGGATAATGTTCACTGGCTTCAATATCCATTGCCTCTAAGTTTTGTGAAATAAAACCAATTTCTTTGACAATATCTTGACCTCTCTTGGTTGCAATATAATCCATAAATTTATTTATTTCCGGTTGGCTATCAGTTGTTGAGGCGTACATGAATAACCGTCGAGATAAAGCATAATCCTCGGTGGCTACGTTAAATTCAGTTGGCGCTCGAGCACCTTCTCCCGCTGATATAATCAAGGCTCGTGATTCACGCACATAGGGTAGACCAACGAAACCAATAGCCCCTGGGTTATTAGAAACTTCGTCAGAAAGATTAGCGTTGGATTCAAAGCGAATGGCATTATCAATGAGTTTATATTTTTTACCGAGCACTAATGACCTGAAAGTATCATAGGTTCCTGAGTTATTGTCACGAGCATAGACTCTGATAGGAGCGGGGCGGCCACCCACTGAACTCCAATTACGGATTTGGCCAGAGTAAATACTGGCGAGTTGGGCAATGCTGAGTTTTTTAACGGTATTAACGCTTGCAACAATGACCGCAATTCCATCGAGACCTATTACGTGTTCACTACCTTGAGATTCTAACTTGCCTTCGTTTCGCAAGCTCTGGAATTCTTTATCTTTGATTGGACGTGATGACATTGCAATATCGGCCAATCCCGCTTGCATACTCCTAAATCCAGTACTGGAACCATGTGCTTGAATTTCGATCGTCACGTGTTTACCGCCAGGTAATTCGCCTACCACTGAACCTTCTTGGTCTTTTCTAGATGGCTTATAACGTACATTAATTGCAGCAAGTTCATCGCGTAAAAATGCTTTTACTAATGCAGGGGCAAGTGCTGCACCAACGGTGTTTGAGCCATGCATACGAAATAACACTTCGGCATGGATACTGGTAATTTGCTGTAGGAGTAGCAGAACAGTGAGGACTAATCCTCTCTGAAAGATTAATTGACTCATAAATATTTCTCGATTATCTAACGTACTAATTGATGGGATGCAAACACATGGACGTACACGTATGAACAAAGACTTAATGTGTTTGAGATAATAAGGGCTGAACGTGACATATTGATGACAATCATCATTTTTGTGTACTCTGCCAAATTTTTAGTCATTTTTTTAAGTTAACAATAATAATTTAAATGAATACAGGTAGTTGTAAGTGTTAAATTAATCAGTTTTGTTACCTTAAAGCTGGGTTATTTTGCATGTTATTAGTATGTTATTCATTTAACAAACACAATAAATACATTCGATTATGGCTTGTATTGTCGCTACGATTTTTCGGCTTGGATTTTTTTAGGGCAAACATATTATGTAAATTATTGATCATTCTAGCGGGCTATTATAAGCTGCCAATCGTTTCAATTTTATTAAAAGCTATTAGTTTTAGTTTTTATTTTTTATATAATACAATTTAAAAGGGATGTAAATTGATAATTAACAAAATGCACCAAACCATTGAGAAATTCCCACTAGCTGCAATTGCTGTGTCAATCTATGTTTTAGGTTTTGCGTTGCAATGGCGATTGGATTTGCCATTAGTTATATTGGCTGTACTTGGAATCATTGTCACATTCACGGCCACTGCAACCGTAACCAAGTCGAACACGAGTATACATTATTCAGTTGTATTTTTTTTAGCTGCATTGTTAATCGGCATCGTATTTTCAGGGCATTTAAAAACCAGTTTGCACTATAGTTTGCCGATTTTACCCGCAATTTTTATTTATTATTTGATAGCGAATTATTTTACAAAGTTGTCACAAGTGAGTTTGATTTATTTAAGTTTGTCAGTATTGACTTTAGTGATTTCAATCGGATTAATTATTACGAGTATATTAAATTCCACTGTAAACCAATTTATTTGGGTGAAAATATTTTCGAGTCCTATCATGGTTGTTCCTAATGACTCAATTTTATTTGCCATTACGGCACCACTGTCATTGGCGTTAATTAAAACAAAACAAAATAGTTTAATTCGCTTGGTTACTGTTGCTTCAATATTTTTTAGTTGTGTCGCTATTGTTATTTTGCAAAGCCGTGGTGCAGTAGTTGCTATGGCGCTAGCTCTTGCAATTTTTACATGGCGCTTCTGGACAAAGCGTAGCCTAATGATTTTGGCTCTCTTTGTCTTTGTACTAGTTGGTGTCGATGCCGTAATGGGTTTTCCGTTGGCCGTAAAATTCTCAGGTTTGTCGGCTGGTCGAGTTCCGCTTTTGGTTGCAGCTTGGCAAATGTTTTTGGATCAACCATTTTTAGGTCTAGGTCCTCATACGTTCGTTTTATATTATCCGGCCTATGGTGGTGATTCATTAACACCATGGGTACACAACCTTTATTTTGAAACACTAGCGGAGCAAGGTTTGTTGGGATTCATTTCATTGTCACTGTTGTTGGGCTTTGGTTTACAGGCTGCCTGGAAAGTGAGTAATTTTAATTGGTCGCTAAAAAATAAAATGACTTACTCTATAAATGAAACGGAGTTAATGGTTTTTGGTCTGGCTGCTTTTTGTGCGTTGATTGCATTTTGTACCGCTGCAGTGTATGAGTTAACGCTATTACGGTTATGGGTACCGGTAATATTGTTTTTATTGTTAGGTGTTATTTTTTTCTTAACTAAAATACAGAAACAGCAAAGTGCAATTAAACATTAAAAAAAATAAATAAATTATCTTGCTTCCTTAGAAAACTATCGATATAGTTTCATCGAAATATGTTAAAAAATAATTTAAATAGAAAAGGAGATCGATATGATTCGAAGTAATAAAGGACGATTTGTTATTATGGCTTTAGCAACAGCTAGCTTAGTTTTAGCAACTACATCGGCAGGATGGCGTGATGCATTTGCAGCAGTGACATACGGTGGAACAACAAATTATCTTGCTTGTAGTAATCAAGCAAATCCAGCTAACTTGGTTGTGACAATTGCACAAGGGCCTGTTCTTTCATTAGGTAATTATGTTGGTAGTGCATGTGAATCAGTGCTTAATTCTTTACCGCCAACGTGTAAAATTGACGTTGAGACGCAAGGCGTTAAATCTTCTAAATTTTCAAGTTTGATGCGTATAAACTGTCAGTAGTTTTAAACTAATTAAATAAGCTCAGTACTTTGGGCTTATTTAATTGACAAGGATAAAAAATCAATTAAGTAAAGATATAATAATTAACTGCCATTAAATCAGCATACTAAAACTACAAGGAGCGTAATGTATTCATAATACCTAGTATCCTGTGGCGACGATAACAGTACTCTTCTCCCGTTAACAATCCACCCGATACATATTAGACAATACTAAATCTAGAATACCTCTGAATGTTATCTCAGTAACACGCAAGAGTGTTGTAACTGTTAGTTAATAAGCAGTAAAAACAGTTATAAACTCGGCGGATTCAAATGCATCAGCCGATATTTTAAGCATTCCAGATAGTAATGTGCTCACACTCCAAAGTTATAGCCAAGTGATGTGGTTAATTTTATTAATTATAAGGAGATAAGTAATGAATGATAACGATTTTGAAGACGAACAATTAATAGTAGGAATTGAAGCAGAACATGGTCGTGGTTTAGATGGCGCTAGTGCTGAATTAGATAATTCTCTCTTAGCTGAAATGGATAGAATTCCAAACAAACTTAATGCCAGTGGGTTGTACGTTAACCGAATGCGCGGTAGCAAAGAAGAATTTAGATTGGATATCGATGGACACTACCCTCAAATGGAAGCTAGTGGCACTGTCGCCATCGGTTTAAAAACGCAAATAAATTGGATAGCGCGATTAACCGCTCAAGGGCAAAATCGTTTTAGTGGCACAATCTGGTATAAAGATGGTAATGCACTAGCATTTCCATATACGACTATTGATATTAGCATCCGTCGTAACCGTTTTATGCAACGACGCTTTATTCGAGTAACATTTTCAGGTGGGGGTGCCACAACACGTTTCAGAATGTACCGCTATCAGTCGCGTTATTTTCATGCAGTTGAACTGGAGTTTGACAGAGTATCCGATGTTGCAGTCAATGATGCTGTAACCAGCATTAATACCTGCGCTCATCCAAATCGTCCACCGAGTTTGCCGTGTGAAAATCTGACTATAAACACTGTCTTCCAACGTGCCGGTTTTGATGTTAAAACCTCTGCAGGAAACGGTTCAATCCCAATTGATGCTGCAGGTGCCAATAGCACGTGGAGTAATACTGAAATGCATGACGCGATGCAAAGTTATTGGTCTCGTTATGCTGACCGGCCGCAATGGGCAATGTGGGTACTATTTGCAAATTTACATGATTGGGGAACAAATTTGGGTGGCATTATGTTCGACGATATTGGTCCTAATCATCGCCAAGGTACAGCTGTATTTGAAAATGCATTTATTTCCCAAGCGCCAGCAGGAGATGCTGCACCTATCGATTGGGTATCACGAATGCGCTTTTGGACGGCCTGTCACGAAATGGGACACGGTTTTAATCTAGCTCATTCATGGCAAAAGGAAATGGGTACAGGTTGGTCACCCATCGCAAATGAACGAGAAGCTCGAAGCTTTATGAACTATCCGTATTTTGTAGCCGGTGGTCAAACCGCATTTTTTGCCGATTTTGAAAATCGTTTTAGCGATAGTGAGCTGCTTTTTATGCGTCACGCACCAAATCGCTTTGTGCAAATGGGCAATGCTGACTGGTTCGATAACCACGGTTTTGAGCAAGCATCAGCCATCGAGCCTAATCAATTAAATTTACTATTAAGAGCTAATCGACCAACAGCCCAATACGATTTTTTAGAACCAGTCATTCTTGAAATGAAACTCACGAATAGCTCGGCAGGGCCGTTATTACTCGATGAAAATATACTGACATCAAGTCATAATATAACAGTTGTTATAAAACAAAACGGTAAACCCGCACGCGAATGGACCCCGTTTGTACGCTATCTTCGTCAGTCACAAAAGCGGGTATTGTATCCTGGTGAATCGATTTATGAATCTTTATTCGCATCGGTCGGACTTAATGGTTGGGATATATCCGAACCCGGACAATACAGCGTCCAGATGTTATTGAATGTTGATGGAGCTGATGTTATTTCAAATCCAATTAGCTTACGGGTATTACCCGCAAACTCGTTTGACGCAGAATGTTGTGCTCAAGACATTTTTACCGAAGATGTTGCTCGAATTTTAACGATGAATGGCAGCAAAGAATTAAACGCTGGAAATGATGTTCTGCACGATTTAATCGAGCGTTTGCCAAACAGTCAAGCCGCTAAACATGCTCGAGTTGCTTTAGCGATACCGCAGACTCGCGATTATAAAACTTTGGCTGATAAAGACGGAGACATTATAATTAATACTGCAATAGCCAATGTTGACGAAGCTCAAGCTATATTAGATTCAGCTCTATTAACAGATTCCGATACCGTCGCACAAACATTAGGTCATATAGCGTATAAAAAATTAATGGATAACAGTGTTCGATTCTTGATGGATAAAGGTAACACTAACGCAGCCAAACATTATGCTGAACACTCGTATAATACCTTGTCTTCTCGAGGTGTTCCTGATTGGGTATTTGAAGGACAAGCAATTACTAAAGTAACTTCTAAAACAAAAGCAAAATCTAAAAAAACAACTGAAGATATAGTATAGTCAACGTTAAAGGCGACTTCAAGGGGTCAGACTCCTTGAAGTTTTCTCTTGATTAGCCCTTAATTGAAATATTCTATAGCAGCAATAACCTCAATCTCTATTTTCACTGAATCTGTAAATAAGTTAGCTACTTCTACTATTGAGCTTGCTGGAATATTTTTGCCATAGATTTCAAATAATATGCTACGTAGTTCAATAATTAAGGATAAATCAGTGACGAAAATAGTTACCTTGATAATGTTTTTCAGACTGCTATTTTCTGCTTGCAATAGTATGTCTAACTCGCGAAATATCTCTTGAGTCTGTTCGTTGATAGTGCCGTTGCTCGCTGTTGTACCATACGCTGTCATACCCGATGTATAGAGTACGCCATTATGTATCGTAGCGTGAACATAGGGTCCAACAGGTGCTGGTAATTTATCACTATTTTTTCTTTCAACCATAATAATTTCCTGTTATTTATTAATAAGCGTTGATGGGTTCTATCGTATCAACGCTAATTAAATTTTTATTAAAAAAATCCAATGTATGTTTAGCTTTAAGATGTTGCTGCATAGCCGTATGATTCTTAAAGTTTTCAATTAGTATTATATTATTAATATTATTTTTATAATGGTAAAATTTAAAACTAATGCAGCCTGGTTCACTTTCAGTTTTTTCAGAAAGTTCGATTAAAGCTTGTTGTAGCAAACCAACGTCATCGTTGATGGCTGTTAGGTTAACTATGTTTATACTATTTTGGCTCATGTTTACTCCTATTGTGTTGTTAAACCGCCATCAACTGCGAAAATACTGCCGGTTACCCAACTAGAGAGTGGTGAACATAAAAATAGCGCCATGTGGGCAATATCTTCAGGTTCACCCAACCGTCTGAGTGGATAACGAGTGGATATTGCTTGATAAAAATCCTGCTGTTGTTTTTCATTTAAGGCACTCAAATTACGTTTAAACATGTCAGTATTGGTGGTGCCGGGAGCGATAGCATTTACTCTAATGCCTCGTGGGCCTAGTTCAGAGGCAAGTGATCGGGTAAGAGAGTCCAGACCACCTTTAGTTAATGAATACATTGTAGTGTTTCTATCAGCTAACATTTTATGTGAAAAATAGGAGCTAATATTTAACACACTCGATTTTTCTGAAAAGAACGGTAGTAGCGTTTGTATTAACTGGAATGGGCTTATTAAATTGGTACGAATGTGTTGCATCAACATTTGTTCTGTACACTGCTCAAATGGGACGAACTCTGCAATTGCCGCATTATTAATTAGGCCATTAATTTTTTGCCCTAATAACTTAATTGAATTCTGTATACTATCGATAGCAGTAGGATCATTTAGATCGGCTTGAATGTGCTTAAACGAATTGACATTATTGTTGAGTTCTTGTCGACTAATGATAGTGATATCAGCACCATATTCATGCAGCGTATTTGCAATACTGAGCCCTATACCGGAGTTACCGCCGGTAATAACAAAATGTTGGTTGCTAAAATTAAACATGGTTGATTACTCGTTATTTAATAAAACGAATATTACACAAGCTAGTTTTAGTCGTCGTTAACCTAGGTTAATATTTAGAAAATAAGAAAATTTCTGGAGAGTTTCTCATGTTATTTGGGATTTTATTCTGGATAACGCAATAGCTGTAATTCCCATATACGATGCAATATGATAGTCGGGCAGACGCTCAAAAATATCTCCTAATTCTTGCTTTAAATGGAGGTATCGGCTTTTAGCATCGTTTACCAGAAACTGATGTTCTCGCAAAAATTTTTGATCAGCTAAATTTTCAGCGTAAGGTAAGGCAAATGAAGGCCAAATATTATGTTGTTTTAATTGGTCTTGAAACTCGCAAAAAGGCATCCAAAGTACACGGCTGTTTTCTACACAGTCGATGCTAAATAAACTTTTAGAATGTCGCGCCGATGGTGCAATTGGCCAAACAAGACTATTTTCAGCAAAGAAACCTTTGTTAAATTCTTTACCATTTTCAGTGCAATAATAGAGTCGTAGTAAACCCTGTTCAATGAAATATATTTTATTCCAACGTTCGCCAGCGTGGAGTATGGTTGTTTGTTTATCAAGTTTTTCAATTTTAAATTGACTGACGAGATCTGCAGAAAAATTGTCATTAAAATGATGTTTCTTTTTTAAAAAATTTATCAGGCTTGAGGTATTTTGTGTGTGCATTAGAGTACTCTAACATATTATACTAAATTATATTTTATGCCGTTTGTATAAACGAATGACATTACTAAGTACTTTCAATAATAATCCTCAGTTATGAATAAGCATCCAATTTCACTGTTGTCTCTTTATTGTCATTTTGATCTTGTGCAACAATTTCAGTTATATCAAGATTCTACAGTAAATATAATTTTAACTAATTTTTTTATTTGTAATGTTATTTTAAAAAATATAAAATATATTTTAAGTTAGAGATTGTTTTAGTTACTTATATTACATTATATAAATTCAAGTATAGATTTAATCAAGCTGTAGCGTAAATTATTTCTGAGTTTTTATTGTTCAAATATTAACGTAAATTAATAATGATATATTGATTAAATACTTCTATACTTTGCGTTAGATAGCATAAATCACAAAATACAGGATTAATAATGAAATTAGGTTTATTACTGATTACCAAGGGATATAAAAACGATGTCCTTGGATTAATCAACTCAGCAGTTAAAAAGGGGCACACCGTGACCGTGTTTATGATGGATGATGGGGTTTATTATAGTCAAGATTCGGATTTCGTTGCTTTAACTAAATCAGATAATGTTAGTATGAGTTTGTGTGATCGAAGTTGTCATTTAAGAGCGATTACAGCCGACATGATTCCCGAGGGAATTGAAGAAGGCAGTCAATTACAAAATGCGATGATGTACAATAGTACGGATCGCGTTATCAACATTTGATTAAGAAGGATTGTTTAAATGAGCAAGATTGCAGTTGTAATAACAGACCGACAAGAAGAAGCGATACGGATGAGTTCTGGCTTAACGGTACTTGATGATAGCGTTGAAATATTTTTTCTTGATACCAACATTGAAACCTCAGATGAAGTTGAAATGATGTTAGAAATAGCACAAGAAATGGAGTTGCCACTTTATAGTAATGTCGTAGAAAATAAACAAACAACAGTTATTTCAACATCTGAGCTACACGATAAACTGTTGGATTTTAACCATGTTGTTGTGTATTAAATAAGGAGAACATTAATGAAAGTATTGTATATCTTGAAAAGAAAATCGAATTCAACGCTAACAAAAATGATTGAGCAACATAAAAAAAATTCTGATGTAAGCATTATAGATATGTGTAACAATAAAAATTATGATGAAATAATAACAGCGGTTGAAAATAGCGACAAGGTTATAACTTGGTAATAGTTTTGTTTTTCTCAATAGTAATGCTCAAATAATAGTTAATAAAATAGATAAATTTTATCGATATTTTGTAACGCCGAATTTATAAAAAAATACAGCACGAGTTTGGCTGGTTATGCTAAATAGATACTGTTAAAAATGTCACCACTGATTTAAGGTTTATAATGTAATTCCTAAGCGGTTTAATTTGTCAGATCAATTAGTGTTGACTTATACGGATTTAACGGGCGTTGATAACTTAATAACCTAAGGATAATTTAAAATAGAGTAATGTTATCTAAAATAATAGCCAATGCATTTAAATACAGATGTTTTGATTATTATTCAGTTAGCACTATTCTATACTCATGTATCACTAATAACGGATTGTTTCCATTGTCGGTGTTGTACCATGATGTTAACAACTTCATCGATATCATCGGTGATTGAAATTAAATCCAGGTTTTCTTTGTCAATTAAATCGTGTTGGCAGACAGTGGTTTTAATCCATTCTAGTAAACCTTCCCAATAATTTGTTCCAACTAGAATGATAGGCAGGGGAAATATTTTTGCAGTTTGCATTAAGGTTAGTGCTTCAAATAATTCATCGAGTGTTCCAAGGCCGCCGGGCATACAAACATAACCCATGGAGTATTTTACAAACATTACTTTTCGGGCAAAGAAATATCGAAAGTCGAGAGACAGTGTTTGATAGTTGTTTGGCTGTTGCTCTTTAGGTAGTTGAATATTTAAACCAATTGAATTTTTGTTTGCTTCAGTAGCACCTTTATTCGCAGCTTCCATCACGCCGGGACCGCCACCGGTGATAATCGAAAAATTCTCATTGGCTAATCGATTTGCAATTTGATAGGCTTGTTGATAAAAAGGATTGTCTGATGATAATCGAGCTGATCCAAAAATTGAAATGGCAAAACCAATATCGGCTAATTTATCAAAACCTTCGGTAAATTCGCTTATTATGCGAAACATCCGCCAAGATTCGTCTCCTTTAAAATCATCGACCATTTAAAACCTCGTATACTATTCGATTGAAATATCGATTATGTTATTTAATAACCAGACATTATATTTGTATTTTGTGGATCTGCACTTTGTTACTCATTATTTCAATTGTATAACTGCACTAAATTGATTGTTATCCAATTACTAACTAAATAACTTAAGATAAACCTTATACCAATTACTAGCAAATTGGTATTTAAAAATGAGATTTAGAATATGGAGCTTGTTGAGGTGTTGTCAACTATAATGTATGACTGATTGATTTTATTTTTAGTAGCCTTAATCGTATTTGTTTTTCTATTTCAATTATACAAAACATTATTCCGCCGACAGATATAATTAATAAGCCATCGAATAAGCTAATGGCTTCTGTTTCAAATACGTGTTGTAGCCAGGGTACATAGGTAATGGTGAACTGTCCGATGGTTACTGCAATGATTGAAATCCATATTACACGAGTACCGGATATTGCTTTCCATGTTAAAGATGAACCATACATATTTCGAATGAAGAAAAGATGAAATATTTCCAGCACAACTAGCGTATTCATTGTAATGGTGCGAGCTAAGTTTTCTGAATAGCCTTGTGAAATAGCATATTCATAAATACTAAACACTCCAGCTAAAAACAGACTGGCTACTAAAATAATATGCCACAAAAGACCAATATTTAATAGGGCTTCGTTTCGATCTCTGGGCGGTCGTCGCATGGTGTTTTCTTCTGTCGGTTCAAACGCCAGTGCAATACCAAGTGTCACCGCGGTTATCATGTTGACCCACAATATTTGGATCGGTGTGATCGGCAGATTTAAGCCGAGGATTAAAGCAAGGATAATCGTCATGGCCTCACCGGCATTGGTTGGCAATGTCCAACTGATAACTTTTTTGATGTTGTCGTATACTGTTCTGCCTTCACGCACGGCAGTGACGATGGAAGCAAAATTGTCGTCAGCCAATATAATTTCTGATGCCTCTTTCGCTGCTTCGCTGCCGTTTTTTCCCATGGCAATGCCAACATCGGCGCGTTTAAGAGCGGGTGCATCATTGACACCATCACCGGTCATCGCTACGGTCATTCCATTTGTTTGTAATGCCATAACTAGGCGTAATTTATGTTCCGGACTTGTGCGAGCAAAAATTCCTGTTTTGGATACGATTGATTCTAATTCGGAATCTTCTATTTTGTCCAAATCAGTACCGGTTAATACATTATTAGTATTTTTTAATCCAAGTTGCTTACCAATTGCAATTGCCGTGATAGCATGATCACCGGTGATCATTTTTACATCAATGCCGGCATGATGGCATCTAGCTATTGCTTCAATCGCTTCTTGCCGTGGTGGGTCAATGAAACCAACCAACCCCAAGAATATCAGTGAATCTTTTATATCAATCTGTTCAAGCACAGTATGTTCTGGATTTACAGGTTTAGTGGCGAAGGCAAGGACTCGCTGACCTTTAGTTGCAATTGCAGTGGCTTGCTCATTCCAGTACGCAGTATTGAGCGGTTCGGTATTAGTACCGTTGCTGCGCTGTGCCTGACACATAGCAAGTATTGTCTCCGGCGCACCTTTTATAAAAATGAATGCATGATTTTCATGATCATGGTTAAGTGTTGCCATGTATTTGTGGCTGCTCTCGAAAGGGATAACATCAGTGCGTGACCATTGGACCAGTGTCTCGGTATCAGCCAGTCTGGTTTTGCTGGAAAAAGTTAATAAGGCAATTTCCATTGGATCGCCATGACCACTCCATACACCGTCTTTTTGAATAAGTTCTGCATCATTGCAAAGAGCAGCGACGCGTCCCAATTCATGTAATATTGGATGGTTTGTCGCAGAGGTAACATGACGATTCATAACTATATCGCCGATGGGTTCGTAACCAAGACCAAGGATATTAAACTGCTCAAGATTTGTGATAACCGTATCAACGATCATTTCATTTCGTGTGAGAGTACCCGTTTTGTCTGAACAAATAACTGAAACTGAACCTAGCGTTTCAATCGCAGGAAGTCGTCGAATAATAGCATTACGTCGTGCCATAGCCTGCACACCTACGGCTAATGTAATGCTTAATACCGCAGGTAAACCTTCGGGAATAGCCGCCACCAATATCCCGACGACCGCGATAAATAAATCGGCAAAGTCATGTTGCAGTACAAAAAAGCCAAAGAGTAACAGTAATGTCGAGATGCCAAGAATAAATGAAGTAAGCCATCGGGCGAATACGGCCATTTGTAGTACTAACGGCGTTGTTAGAGTTTGAACGCCCGAGAGTAAACCACTTATACGTCCAATTTCTGTTTGTGAACCTGTGGCAATGACTACTCCCATACCTTGTCCGGTGGTTACGGTGGTGCCGCTATAACCAATACAAAAACGATCACCAAGTGCTGCGTCTGCTACAACCGGTTTGGAGTGTTTATCTACGGCCATAGACTCTCCGGTAAGTATTGATTCTTGGATCTGCAGGCGGTGGGTTTTTAAAAAACGTAAATCAGCAGGTAGTTTGTCACCTGCTTCGAGTAACACAATGTCACCGGGAACCAATTGCTCGGCTTTTATGGTTTGGCGTTTACCATCACGAACGACAAAGGCACGTAATGCAAGCATGTGGCGAATAGCATCCATTGCTTTTTCTGCTTTACCTTCTTGTAAGAAACCAATAAAAGCATTAATAATTACTACCGTAATGATTACAACTGTGTCGACCACATGACCAAGTAGTGCTGTAATAACGGCTGCACTTAGAAGAACATATATAAGGATGTTATGCAGGTGACGAAAAAATCGTACTAGTACATTGCGAGGTATTGGCTCAGATAATTTATTGAGCCCATAGCTGCCTAGTCTTTGGTTCGCGTCGGTTTCGCTCAAACCTAGGCGCGTAGTTCCCAATTCAGATAATGACTGTTCGGCGGTTTTATTATGCCAGTTATGAATATTTCTCATTGTATTATAAAAATTTTTATGAAAAATGATTGCCTGTTAATTTTTATTGTTGCATTTTTTTGTTGCTGTATCCAGTAGCTAAAGTCATTTTCTATGGGGAGACACTAAAAAATAGAAGTCCGAATTTAACCCTTAAGAACTGAGTTTGGGAAATGCCCTCGGTGGCGATACGGATTTTATTAATTTACAGCGTGTGCTGCCAGATATAGATAATTTTTGATAGTGTTATGGATGGAATTTAATAAAAAGGGATGAGGGATGAACATTTTTTTGAAGAGATTTCATATGAACTTTCGGCTGGATCATTTATTAATATACCTGATCATACTAAATACAGTCATAGGTTTAAAAAATCATTTACCGTATTCTCACCTAAACAGTTTAAAGATAATTCGTTAATTATCGTAGATGAATTAAAAAAGTAGATGATTAATTTATTTAGTTCAGTAAAGTAATTTTATTCGCAGATGGTTAAAATCTGACTTCTTTTAGTGGTATTCAAACATTATTTCATCTAGGTTAATAGTTTATTCGATGACTTTTCTCTACAATACAATCTAAAAAAGTACGCGAAACTAAGGATAATTTTCGACCTTTTAAATGCGAAATGTACCAACGGCACTTATATGGATTTACCCACATACAAATGTATATGGAAGCTATAACAAAAACTAAATTTTATAGATACATCTTACCCGATATATTTCATTTGAACTTACACAAAACACCTTACTGAATGTCATTATTTGATTGTAGAGTGTTTTTGGTAGATACAAAATCTCTAGTTTTTAAATAAGAGAGCGCGCTATCTAGAAATTAACCGATAAATAACACATGGCAAAGACTTATAATACTGGTGTAAAAGTATGCCGCGAAACTTATTGAGAGTCTGATTATGTCGTTAACGAAACTGACATTCCGGCCTGTTTTAAAATTATTATCTGAAATTCCCGGCATTAGAGATGTGTTTAGCAGTGAGGTTGTTAAGACAATAACGGTAAATGCTATTTTTTCTGGTCAGTGTGCGTCCCTCATAAAGCCGCACTTGAAAGTTTTCATCAACATCAAGGGCCTGAGCAATTTTTAAAAAATAAATTTCACGCAATGTTAGTGATGCTATTAGTCTCGACTATTATGAAAACGTTTAAGAGTAGATAATCCTAAGTAAGGCATAATAAATTAAAATAAATCCACGGTAGTTTGCTTTGTACTATTATTTAATTCAGCTTCTTTTTTACCAAGTGCATAAGCTTCGAGTAAGGCTTTTTTTAGTTCTCGATGTTGGTTTAAATCCGTGATATTCATATGTTGTTCGGCGATGATTAATAATTTTTTAAGTGCATTATTTTCGTTCCAAGCAGTTTCAAATGCTGACATATCTAACACGCCATCTGAAATAAATTCAGAAATTAAACCTTGGGCATTACTGTACGTAATTTCTTGAGCTTGCATCATTTCATATTCATAAGAATAAAGATCAAAATTATTGTGTTTGGCTATAAGTTGGCAGACGTTGGGAAAGTTGCAGCCATTAGCAAGATAGGAGTCAAGTTCAATTGTGATAGACGGGTTGAGGTTCTGTCCTTTAAATGAAAATGCTATCGACGCTGTAATAATATTTTTCATTGCTATATTAGGCTGTTAATGACATAAATAGTTTAGGCAATTTTTCGGGTAACTTTTCAACATTATCGATAACGGTGTATCCGTTGTTACCAAAAATATCACCTATATAGTCATCGGCTTTTTTATCGAGGCTAATACAATGAGTGTAGATGCCTTTAGACGATAGTTCATCCACTGCTTTATGAGTATCATTTATCAATAATTTTTCATCATTAACATCAATATCTGCAGGTTCGCCATCGGTTAAAATTAATAATAATTTTTTATCGGCTTTTTGGCCTTCAAGATAATGTGAGGCATGACGAATAGCCGCTCCCATTCGAGTTGAATACCCGGCTTCAATTGCGGCTAAACGAGATTTTACTTCATCATTCCAGTGTTCGGTAAACCCTTTTAGGTGGTGATAACGAACATTATGGCGGGTGTCTGAATGAAAACCAGCAATGGCAAATTTATCGCCGAGTTGTTCGATTGACCAACCAAGTAAGGTGACTGCTTCGCGGCTGAGTTCCAAAATGGACTGGCTGCAACCATCGGGGATTTCGTGTAATGATGCCGATAAATCCATTAATAATAACACAGCAAAATCACGACCATCGTGTTTATGGCTCATGTTGATACGAGGGTCGGGTTGTGCGCCACTTTTAAAATCAATGATTGAACGTATCGCAACATCTAAATCCAGTTCGCTGCCTTCTTCCTGATATCGAACTCGAACGAAATTCTGTGGTTTTAATAAATCTAAAATTCGTTTTAAGTAATTTGCAAGCGCTGAATGTTTATCTAAAATTTTATCAATATCGGCAGCATTACCGGGTGGGTGGAGTGATTCATATAACGTGACCCAGTCTGGTTTGTAGCTGTTGGTATTGTAATCCCATTCTTGATAATGGCGTGGCGGTAAGCCATCGGGAACTTGTTCGTCTGCTTCTTGTGGTTTTGCTTGAATGTCTTCTGGCTCATCATCTTCTTCAATAAAAACCCATAAGTGACGATTATCATCTCGGTAATCGACTTCGGTATTATCAAAATGAATCTTTGGAAGTTGATCGCTTTGTATACGTGTTTTTGCCGTAAACGAAATGGCCAACATTAACATTGCTTTGGTATCCGATTCCGTATCGTTTTTTAAGCTGTCATGAAATTTTTCGACAAACTCAAGCACCACTGGATGTTGGTAACCGTGATTCTCATCAAGAATTGCGCGCGAGAGCATCGCGAGGCGATGACGAATACACGATGTTGTTTTATTATCACAACTGCCTTCAACTGGTATAGGGTGTAATGCGAGCAGGTATTTTTTTAAGCCGGGGTAATCTCTAAGCATTAATGTTTCAATGCGCGAATCTTCAAATATTTCGACAGCTACGCGTTGGAAAGGCGAAAGATTATCTGCAATTTGTCTGGTTGACCAACGTTTGTGGGCTGCCATGTGCGCCAGTACAATACGGTATCTGTTCATACCGGAGACACCATTTAGTTCATCAAATACATCGGGTACTCGCATACCGAGTTGATCGTAATATGGTTGTGGTTTGCGTAATTCATCGAAGCCCAGTGAGTAGGGCACGACATATTCTTCGAGCTGCCACATGCTGCGTAGGTAGTAATCGATTTGTCGTTCGTGATCCATGTACAAGGTGCCATGTCGTTCTCGCTGTAACATGGCTTTTGCATCAGCCGATTGCAAGGTAAAATAATCACGTTGCCGTTCGGGGTGATCGTTATAATTTCGCGCACCGTACTCCATCCAGTTTTTTAAACCTTCAAGTGACAGTTGGCTAAGCAAGTAGGGTATTTGTTGCAATAAGTCCGGTAAACCGGGACTCGGAAAGGTGGTGTGATGTCCGTGAATGGAACTGGTTGTTGAGTGCATCATTTCAAAAATGATTTCGATAAAATTTTTCATTTGCTCGCGGCTACCCAAGCGGCGCGCTGCTTCAGGCAAGCACTGCATAAAAGGTGGAATAGAATTACCATTGGGAGTGCGAGACATATCCCAAACGGCTTGCGAAACCATTTTTAGCATTTCTTCGCCCAACTTGTGTGCCATGCCAGGCATCTCTTCGAGATAGACCAACACGGGTTCAAAGCCTCGGCCAATCATGCATACCATTGATGCACCTTTTAAGTAATCTTCTACACCTTCATTACTTAAACGACGTAAGATATCTTTCATGTAGTCATCAAAGCAATCATCTATTTGCTCAAAACTACATTTAAGTTTTTTTCGATAGTCGGAATATTCAGTTTCAGTTGTCATTTTTTTTCTGTCTATTTTAGCGATTAAATTGTGCTAAAGATTATGCAAAAATACTATCAATTGAATGAACTAGGGTTTCTCTAATATCTTTATCATCTGTAATTGGTGTTACTAATGCCATTCGACAAGCCGCTTTTGCTTCGATGCCGTTGTTCATGAGTGTTGCGGCATAAACTAATAAACGTGTTGAAATTCCTTCATCCAGACCATGACCTTTTAAGTTACGTGCAGTGTGTGCAATTTTTACTAACTTTGTTGCAAGCTCTGCTGCAATGCCTGATTCTTTTGTGACAATGGCGGTTTCAACTTTTGAATCGGGATAATCAAAATCCAAACCGGTGAAACGTTGTTTGGTTGATTGTTTGAGATCTTTCATCATGCTTTGATAACCAGGGTTATATGAAATAACCAATTGGAAATCAGGATGGGCCTTAATGAGTTCGCCTTTTTTATCCAGTGGTAATTGGCGGCGGTGATCGGTTAATGGGTGAATAACCACGGTAGTATCTTGGCGTGCTTCAACAATTTCATCCAGATAACAAATTGCGCCAATACGTGCAGCGGTTGTTAATGGCCCATCTAACCAGCGTGTGCCATTGGCATCTAATAAATAACGACCCACTAAATCGGATGCAGTCATGTCTTCATTACAGGCTACGGTAATTAAGGGCTTATTTAATTTATAGGCCATGTGCTCAATAAAACGTGACTTACCACAACCGGTTGGGCCTTTAACAATGACAGGCAGACGTGCAGCATAGGCCGCTTCATATAATGTGACTTCATCAGCCATTGCTTCATAATAAGGTTCTTCGCTGATCTTATATTGTTCTACATCAATGTTGTGATCTTGATTACTCATGAGTTTAATCCTGTGTGGTAATAATTATTCTAAAATTATTTGTGAAACTAAAATTAACTTTAGAATAAGCATTGAAAAAAAAACCCCTGCCATGAAACAGGACAGGGGCTTTTTTTAACTAAAGCGTTTACTTATTTATGAACGCCTAGTTTGTCTCTCCAACCTGGATACAATGCATCTGCATCACTTGGGAATGATTCGAATGCACGAGCAAATTCATTATGCTCTTTAGCGAATTCGATT
>CAYQUC010000021.1:0-48014 GCA_964420605.1 uncultured Thioalkalispiraceae bacterium
GATTGTTTAAAAAATAAATAAAATCTCATTACTGTGTTTTAAAATTATTTTTTTGTAAAGTAACACTAAATAAAATTATTTTTTATATAAGATACGTTGGGTTTCTATTTTGACTAAAAAAAACTCTTAGGATATAGTCGAGCTGTTGGTGTATATCAACAGCAATGTTAAGAGTTTTTAATTTTAATTTATTTCAATCTTGAAATATTTTGTAATTTTTAATTTCTTAATTTATTTAAATGTACGAAACATGGAAGTGCACGTGTCTTGCAAATTAATTTACAAAGGCCGAAAGTCATTTCTATATTTAATTTAGGAGAAATACAATGAAAAAATCGTATCTTGTTTCAATGGTATTAAGTGCTGCAGTAATGACTATGGGAATCAACTCAGCTTCAGCTGCATTTGAAAAATATCCAGGTACATCGTGTCAAGGTGATCGTGCTCGTGACTCAGATAACTTACGCCATGCAGGTCGAACATTGTTTAATGCTAACACCAATGGTTCAACATTTAACTGTTCATTCAAACGTGAAACTGGTACTGGCATAAGCTCTACGTACTCTAGTGTAGTTGCGTATGTATTTGATACAAGTGTTGCCGGTGATATAAGCTGCACAATGTTTAATCGTAACCTTGTTGGTGGTTTAGGTTCATTTGCATCAAGATCGTCATCAGGTTCTGCTTCTGGTGTTCAAGTTTTAAATTTTGGTTCTGAAGCAACTGCTTCTTTTGGTTATAGCTATTTACGTTGTAATTTCCCTACGACTGTTCGTGGTGAAAATGTACAAATAGTTGATTACACAATTAATTACTAATATTTGTGTTTTTAATTTAATCAAAAAGCAATAATGACCGAACTAGACAAGGAATAAATCGGAATGAATAATTTTAAGCGCGCAAGCATTTCAGTTGTGGTAGTACTTGGCATCGGCATTATGGTGATGTCGTTGAATCGACAATCTGACACTATTGGTGTGGGTGCATCCGCACCAGTAGTTTCTACTGAAATAAATAGCACTAGTGATCTAACTCAAACTAATTCTCGATTAACTGATGTTGAGAATAACCTAAGTCAAATTACATCAACACAGCAAACAATGCTTAATTCCATACAAGAGCTAATTAAAATTAGTAAGCAGAGTAAGCAAAATGCAATGACCTCAACTGAATCGTTAAATAGTCAAACATCTACTAAAAATGTTGCAACAGCACCACCTACTGCTCAAGAAATAGCAGAACAGGTAGTTGAAGGTAATCAAAAATTTGCTCAAAAAGAAAGTTATTTTTATGATGAACCTGTTGATGAAGCTTGGCGTAGTAATGAAGAAAGCAAGCTAAATTCAATATTTGAAGAAAAACAACTCAGTGCCAGTAATCTTGAGTGTCGTGGTGGTTCGTGTCGTGTAGAATTAGCCGCAGTTAATTTAACGGAGGCTAATGATGAGCTGGATAAACTAGTTCTAGCACTACCAAATGCCGATGGTGAATTTAAACAAGTGGAACAAGCCGATGGCAGTTTTAAAACAATCATGATTATAAAGCCTGGATCCAATTAGTTAGTACATTAGTTTTTGCCTTTTATAAGCTATTGTCCAATATTTCGTTTGTGAGATACTCTGTATCTCACGAGCATGGTTATTCAAATACTGGTTTTTATTATCAGTTTTAGATGTTCGTTCAGTAACTGTAATATTATTTGCTCGAACTAAGCCGCCCTATTGGTATTATGCTTTATCTCAATATAATTTCTGGAACATCTGTTTAATTTAAAATTGACTGCCAGCTATTAATAATTTCTTTTCAAATCTCGATAGATTTGGACTTAAAATTTGAATCGGCATGGTTCGTGTTTAAACTAACCAAAAGCTATTAAATCGAGTCAGTAAAAAAACATCAATACCATTACGAAATATAAGTCATTTTTGATATAAATTAGACGTACTTAGTCTTTATTATTTATACTTAGCGGTAATATCATTAATAATAAAAATTAATTGTACAACGTCATAATCTGATTGTCAGGGCAATGGTTTTTATTGCCACTTAGGATGTTCAATATGACAGTACGTAAAAAATTTATACTGCTTTCAATAGCACTAATATTGCTAATTTTGCTAGTAGCGCAGTTTTGGTCTAGTGCTTATTGGTTATTTATTATTTTTCTACCATTATTTGTCCTTGGTCTGCATGACATGACGCAACGAAAACATACTATTTTACGGCTTTATCCAGTAATTGGACGTTTTCGTTATCTTTTTGAGTCAATCCGACCTGAGATTCAGCAATATTTTGTTGAGTCTGATACTAATGGTCAACCAGTAAATCGTGAATTTCGATCATTAGTGTATCAACGCGCAAAAGGCAATCGTGATACACGACCTTTTGGTACTATATTTGATGTTTACCGAAATGGTTATGAGTGGGTTAATCATTCTCTTGCACCGAAGGTCGTCACTAATAAACATCCAAGAATTCGTTTTGGTGTTGCAAACTGTAAACAACCCTATGACGCATCACCGTTGAATATATCGGCCATGAGTTTTGGTGCTTTGAGTCAAAATGCCATTATGGCATTAAACAAAGGCGCAAAAATGGGGGACTTTGCACACAATACAGGAGAAGGTGGTCTTAGTCCTTATCATCTCAAACATGGTGGTGATCTGATTTGGCAAATTGGTACTGGATACTTTGGTTGTCGTGATTCTAATGGCGTTTTTGATGAAGTTTTATTTTCAGAAAAAGCCAATACTAATGTTGTTAAAATGATAGAAATTAAACTATCGCAAGGTGCAAAACCCGGTCATGGTGGAATATTACCCGCGATTAAGTTAACGCAGGAAATTGCCGATATTCGCCATGTACCAATGGGGCATGATGTCATTTCACCACCCGGACATTCTGCTTTTTCCTCTCCGATTGAATTGCTTCAATTTGTTGCTCGATTACGTGAACTGTCGGGTGGCAAGCCTGTTGGTTTCAAACTGTGCATTGGCAAAAAATCTGAATTTTTGGCCATCTGCAAAGCGATGATTGAAACTGGAATAACACCAGACTTTATTACGGTAGATGGTGGTGAAGGTGGCACCGGCGCGGCTCCTGTGGAGCTAACAAACTCAGTAGGTACACCATTACGTGATGGGCTCATTTTTGTTAATAACGCATTGCTTGGTATTGGTTTGCGCGACACAATACGCATAATTGCTTCGGGTAAGGTTATGTCTGCATTTCATATGTTGCGTTTAATCGCATTGGGAGCTGACACCATTAACTCAGCACGCGCGATGATGTTTGCTTTAGGTTGTATCCAATCACGACACTGCAATGAAGATACCTGTCCCACCGGTATCGCAACTCAAAATCCAGACCGTTATAAAGCGTTAGATATTAATGACAAGTCTGAAAGAGTAGCAAAATATCATGAGTCGATAGTTGAAAACTTAATGGAGTTAGTCTCTGCAACTGGCTTAACTTGTCTTGATGAGCTTCAGCCTTCAGATATTAATCGTCGCGTGAATGGCACTGTTATAAAAACTTATGCTGAACTTTATAGTTGTATAGCCAATCGATGTTTAGTTTCCGACACTGAGTTTCCTGAAAGTTGGCGGCACGATTGGGATTTAGCTTCAAGTCATCAGTGGTAATATAATTGGGGTCAGTGTAAAAACTATTATGTTTATAACTCGTTATTGAACTTGGTTGTATCTAATTTTACTTTGACCCCGAATATTCCGGATTTCCAATTATGAATTGGCATAGTCTATCTTTTTAAAGCTTCTTGTATTGCTAGGTAGACCACTTTTTTGGCAGCATCATCAGTTGGAAAGAGTTTTCGCTTTTTAATAAATTTTCGAACAACACTATTAAGTGATTCAATGGCATTGGTTGTGTAAATGGCTTTACGAATGTCAGTGGGATCATTAAATAACGTATTTAAATTATGCCAATGCGCACGCCAACTACGACTAATTTGTGGGTATTGTTCACCCCAACGTGATTCAAGCTGTTCAAGTTCATTTAATGCTTCATCTTCAGTAGTGGATTGATATATTTTTTTAAGATCTTTTGTTACGACTTTATAATCTTTCCACGAGACATAGCGCACTGAATTTCAAACTATGTGAACAATACACAATTGAATCTGAGCACGTGGATAGACCGTTTGTATCGCATCAGGAAAGCCTTTAAAGCCACCAACACAGGCACCCTAACACCACGATGTTGAAGTTCGGTAAGAACACTAAGCCAAAACTTAGCTTCTTCATTTTCTGAAATCCACATGTCTAATAACTCTTTGTGATCTTCCATGTTCACACCTAAAGCTAGATAAACATGTGTCAAGAGGTATATTGAGAACTTGGGATACCCTAATTGATTCCTGACGGAACTTATCTTCTTGATTGGCTTCACGTGCAACGCCTTATTTAGAATCCTCATGAACCAACTTATGTTCATTAACCGTGAGCGCCATTGAGTAATGATAGTGTCAACAACGGCTAATTCAGCTTTACTCATGGCCATACCATCACTAAAACGTTGAGTTAGTACTGTTCCTTTATAGAGTCGATGCCAACGGTTGATAACTTCTTCTGTTGTCCAAGTCTCCGCGTCATATGAATTGATATGCAATATCACATGATAGTGGTTGTGCATGATGGCGTAATTACAAACGTCAATTGAAAATATTTGACCCAGCTCCAATATTTTGTCTTCAATCCATTGATGTCGGTGTTCATAGTTGTTGCCTGAATGATTATCTTTACCTCACAGGAATGCTCGGCGGGCGCAACTGTGAAACACAGTGATAGTAGGGTGTAGTGTTAAGTGAAATTAACGTTTTTCGAGGTAGAGTCATATCGCAATCCTTTGCGGTTTTGTTCTTAAAATTAATTAAAGAATACGAACTCATTAGTAGTGATGTCAACTTTGATATTTGGTAATGTATGGGTGTCCAGTTTTATTTCACAAAGGAGATGCACTAATGAAAACAGTAGTGATTGTTTTATTAAGTATGATACTTGGAGGTACTGTTGCCTACTACACCTTCTCCAATAAACCCGATGACCCGTCACCGGTCGTGAATGTCGATGAAATTCGCAAGGTAGCCAAGCTTGCTACAATCGAATACCACATGACAGAAGTCAACTTTTTCAAAAAGCCTCCGGTTGGTATGGAGTGGCTACCAGCGGAGATCTTGGTCATCATGAAAGGTGTTATTTCTGCAGGTGTTAACCTTAAAGATGCTGTAATCAAAGTAAATGAACAAAAAAAAATAATCACTTTAGTGGTTCCGAAATCGGCAATTTTGATTTTGAGCGTGGATATTCCACCCAATGGCATTACCTATAAAACTCTTTCAGATCCTAATCCATTCCATAAGCTAAACGATAAGGATTTTGAAAAAGCTTTTAAGCAAAGTCGAGCGATACTAGTTAAAGCGGCAGAATCTAAAGATATTAAAGGTAAGGCAAAAGCTGAAGGTAAAACCATTTTACAAGGATTTATTGGTGCCTTGGGATATACTGCCGACATTCAGTTTGATAAGAATTAAGGGTAGTTTAGATATCAATAAGTGACGCGGAGTCGATTTCGTATGCACGAGAGGTATTAGACCACTACAGCTTGTTCAAATTCTATTGTGTAGCTTGGTCTTTTTTTTGACATTTTTTCACCTTTTTTCTTAGGGGGAGTTTATCCCATTTCGGTGTCCAAATTCATTAGACCACATCAATATTCTTTAAAATCAATTGCTTGGATGGTGGCCGGAGGTGGAATCGAACCACCCACACGAGGATTTTCAGTCCACTGCTCTACCGACTGAGCTATCCGGCCATTATATTTTTGGTATTTTGTGGGGTTTTGATAAACATCAACAATATCAAATAGTTAAGTATTAAACTAAAAACCACAATCTCAGAGAATAAAATTATCTGAGGCGCGTATTAGACAGGTCAAGCGCTCACAAGTCAAGGGTTTAGGGTTAATTTGTGGGGGCAGTATAGCCGTCGACTTTGGCTGAACCTTCGCCAAAAAAGAATTTTTCCATTTCGGATTCCAGAAACTTTCTATCATCCGGATTCATTGGGCTGAGGCGTTTTTCATTCATTAGCATGGTTTGTTGTGCTAGCCACTGCTTCCAAGCTTCTTTTGATACAGTGTCAAAAATGCGCTGGCCTAGATCACCTGGATAGGGGCTGCGCTCTAGTCCTTCTGCTTGTTTTTTTAATAATATACATTCGACCATTCGGGACATGTGTTTACTCCAATTAAGTGTTACAGCTTATTAAAAAGCGTGTCGATAAGCGCTTTGACCGGTGCAGGTAAGCCAATTGCTTCCGGTTGGCGTGTGTTATACCAGACATGGGGAGTGGTTTCCATCACTACGCTGGATTGATTTTGAGGGGGTATTTGGGCTAATTGTGGTGTGATATCTAGTTGGTAGTGGCTAAATTTGTGATGAATTTTGGGCAATGTTTTAGGGCTCGAAATTACGAGACCAAGATTTTGCTGGCACCAGTCCGTGCTATCGGCTTCGCTTGGGCATTCAGGAAAACTCCACAAACTGCCCCAAATTCCGCTCGGAGGGCGTTGGTAGAGCAGTATTGCACCATCTTGTTCGAGTATCATCATGGTGGTGGATTTTATTGGATAATCTTTTTTTGGTTTTTTACCGGGGTATTGGGTTGGGTTACCTTGCGCAAAGGCTTTGCAGTTGTTTTGCAGTGGGCAGCGTTCACAGGCGGGTTTGCTTCGAGTGCACAAGGTTGCACCAAGGTCCATTATGGCTTGGGTATAATTTGCGCAATTTTTGTTGGGGGTTGCGGCTTGTGATAACTGCCATAGTTTATCAGCGACGTGTTTGTTGCCATACCAACCAGGCACAACGTGAAAACGGGCTAAAACTCGTTTGACATTGCCGTCAAGAATTGCGTGTGATTGATTTAAGGTCTGCGCTAGAATGGCTCCTGCCGTTGAGCGGCCAATACCGGGCAGTGCCAGAACGTCATCAAACTGTGTTGGAAATTCACCTTGATGTTGTTCGATAATCAACTGCGCTGTTTTGTGTAAATTACGTGCGCGTGCATAATAGCCTAGGCCGGTCCAGTGGTGCAGTACTTCATCTTGTTTGGCTTGTGCGAGTTGCTTGATGTCTGGGAAGGCGGCAATGAACTTTTCAAAATACGGAATCACGGTACTGACTTGGGTTTGTTGTAACATGATTTCAGAAACCCAAACGGAGTATAACGATCGCTGTTGTTGCCACGGCAAATCAAACCGACCGTTTTTTTTATACCACGTTAGAATAACCTTACTGAATGCTGTTTCTTTCATAGCACCATTGTACGCTAATGTAAGGAGGGTGTATTGTGTGAGTCGATTGTAGCTGTTCGTTAAGTCTTGGTGTTGCTCAGTGCATGTTTACTGTTGTTTTTTTAATTCACGCGTAAATTTACTGGCTTGCGCTAACTTTTCAAGTTGAGTGATTGTTTGCAGGCTTTCTTTTAAAAAGATATCGGTCAGAATCCACGGGCCAATTAACGGTGGCACCCAAAAATCGGGTTCAAAGTCGGCTGAGAAGACGACTCGCGTTTTATTTTTTTCTGCAATAACCTGCCACAATATTTGGCCGGAGGTAAAATCACTTTTTTTCGGGTCTAGGTGAATCATGATATAACCATTACCCAACTCGTTTACTTTTTGATATTGAACCTGATTGCTGCAAAAAAATAATACACAGCCGCTAGTGCTGACTTCAACTTCGTGAATTTTACCTTTTGAATAACGGACAATACTACTTATAATGGTATCATTGAGTTTGTGAATATTTTTTAAGTCCATTAAGTGTTTATACACATCGGCCAATTCGGCATTAACACGCATGTCGACACGAATAATATAATGATCGTCATCCTCGTCGACAAATGAGGTTATTACCTCTGCTGCAGTTGCACTGTTAACAAACAGAAATACGAAAAAAACCGATAATAGTGTGTTATTAACATTCATGTTACTTAAATAACTCGCCCAACTTCTTTTTAACCTCATTTTCTACTTGTCGTTTGACGCTTCGTTCAACGGCTTTTACCTTTTTATTTAGTTTCTTCTTTTCAATATTTACTTTTTTCTGAATTTTTTCTTTAATATAATTACTAATGAGTGGCTCGGTATTGAAATTATTATAGCTCAAATTAGTAAACGGACCTTTTATTACGTTTGTAATTGGCGATCGTTTTAAATAAGCATTTATTTCTTTGTCATTGGTTTTTGGTTTCTGTAATAAGAAATTGACTTTATAGTTAACAAACCGTTTAACTAAATCCACATAACCTTTTCCAGTTATATTGACATCACGTGATTTAGTCACAAAATCACGGTTATGTGCAATGCCATTTTTAATTTGAAAAGAACCCTTCATGACTTTGAATACATCTGGGGTATCTTTATCTTTTTTCTTTTTATACGGCTTTTTATTATATTTGCTAATTTGAGATTTTATTTCATTGCTTAACATGCTTGTTGGTTTTAAATATTTTAATTGTGCATTTTTAATATTAAATGATACGTTACCATTTAAATTTTTAGTGAATGCCGATATTGTTAGGCCCTTGGTGGTTAATTTAGCACTGCCTGAACCGTATCCGGATAGATAGTCTTCACCCATAAAATCGGTGACCATGGGATTAAATGAAACCCCAGTAATTTTTTCGTTCAAAGTGACCACCGGCATTTTTTTCTGAACGTTTAATTTGATGTCACCTTTATATCGTCCTTTATACATTTTTGCTGATATTGGATACAAGCGTACAATACCTTTTCGAGCCAGTAACTTTAATTTTATATCGTGAGTTCGTAATTTAGACACGACGGCTTTGCCTATTGTTAAGGTGCCTTTTATGTTCAAGCTACGTAATAATTCAATTGGAATAGGCAGTGGCAATTCTGGCGAGTTAGCCACAGGTGTTGTTTGTTTTTTAAGTTTAGTATTCGTTTTTTGAGGCGTTACTTGTGGGGTTAAATACCTATCGACATTTATTTCATCGAGATGTAATTTGTATCGTAATTTTGGTTTTGTAAAATTTCTCAAGGTGATATTTCCGGATAATTTGGTATCATCAAATAACATCGTGACTTTAGATAGTGTTACTTTATTTAATCCGGCTTTAAACCTGATGTCAAGTTTGGCTTGTTGAAATACAGTGCTATCGGCCATTTTTGGTAATTGAATATTAAGCGTCTGTAATATGCTGCTGGGGTTAATTTCATTAATCGATAGTTTACCGTTAACCTTGATATCTTTTAATATGTTTTTGGCGTTCAGCGAGGTTTTTAATT
Organism: uncultured Thioalkalispiraceae bacterium; assembly: GCA_964420605.1. Lineage (GTDB taxonomy): Bacteria > Pseudomonadota > Gammaproteobacteria > UBA6429 > Thiohalophilaceae > CAYQUC01. The sequence goes on from CAYQUC010000021.1 coordinate 9,334, forward strand.
CAACCCCTAGGACTGTAATTTTCAAATTGCTTATCGAAGCCATTTGCGTTGTCATATCGGCTTTTATAACGTCAGAGCTTAACTCTAACTTTAAATTATTAGGCTGTTGCATTTTTTGTGTAATAGCCTGTTTTAGTTTTAAACTGCTAATGGTAATACTTTGTTTTTCAATATTAAACAGTATTTTTGCCGTCAAATTAGTACTGCCGGATAGTTCGGGCTGATTGGCTTTAAATGAAAAATTAACATCGATATTTGTTGGCGTATTGTTTGCGATAACACCGGTGGTGAAATTAAAATCACGCAATTGGTATTGTTGTCCACTTTGTTTGTCAAGCCAATTGACATTGGCATTGATTAACTCTAGCCCCGCAATTGCAGGTAACAGCATTTTAATATTTGAATCTTGGGCTGTATCAACTGGCGCGGATTTTGTTGTTGCCGGTGCCAGCTGTTTCTTGGCATCTGTTTGAGCCATTAGGTCTTGCCAATTACCAATACCGTGTTTATTTTTTTCAAGATTTAAATTAAGCCCAGTTAGCATAATTTTATCGACTTCCATTTTGTTACTAAACAACGGCATTATTTTCATGCGCACATCGGCCGACTTTATTTTGGCAAAGGTCTTTTTTGAAAACCCTTTAACGGCGCTGTTGCTGAGTTGCAATTCACCCAAGCGTAAACCAAGCCAGGGATACACTGAATAACTAATATCACCATTAATGGTTAAGGTTCGGCCGGTTTGTGCCTCAACCAGCTCACTTATGTCGTCTTTATAGTCATTCGGATTGACCACCATGGCGACAATAAAGGGGCCAATGATGAGGCTTATGAGTATAAGGCCAATGGCGATACTAATTATTTTAATGAGTTTTTTCATGATATTTTCAGCAGTTAAGTAATATTAGCGCTTTATTTTTAAGACATACTATCCGGTTGAATGGACTCTATGTCAATAAAGGTGAGGTTAAATTTGGTTAATGGATTGTACCTATATATAGCTGAACTTAGCATGAATTACTTAAGCTACTCTGATAAATACACAAAATAGTGTTAGCGTTTTAACGATGCTGTGTGTGAATAATCTTATTGTATAGCGCGGATTAGTGATACATCGTTTCTATTTCAGCAGCATAATGTTCGATTACGATAGTGCGTTTTATTTTCAGCGTGGGGGTCATCATGCCATTGTCTATTGTCCAAGGCTCGATTAATACTGTGATGCGTCGTATTTTGGCATAGCCTGGAAATTCAGTTAGCTGTTGACCAATTTGCTTTAGCAATAGTGATTTTATATTTTTGGTTTGAAAGTCCTGTTCAGAGGTTTCATCGATATTAAATTTTTTTGCTAATAATTTGATAGTGTCGGTATTTAGCACCACGATGGTCGACAAAAATGAACGACCTTCACCAATAATTAGTGCTTGTTCAAAATAGGGGTGGATAGTGATAGCTGCTTCCATGTCACACGGCGGTACTTTTTCACCATTGGACAGTACTAAAATATCCTTGCTACGCCCGGTTATGTAAATGTGATCATTTTCAATTTTGACAATATCGCCAGTTTGCAACCAACCATCTTCATTGATTACTTCTTTGGTTGCAGATTCATTTTGCCAATAACCTAACATGTTGGCAGGACTGCGTACTAATAACTGTTGGTTGTCATCGGTACTGAGTTCGATGCCGGGTAGTGCCATGCCAACACTGCGGGGATCATTTTTGATAATTTTATTGGCGCTAATAATCGGGCTGGTTTCAGTCATGCCATAACCTTGTAGAATATTGAGTCCCATGCTGACGAAAACTTTTGCAACAGGAAACGGTAGAGCCGCACCACCACTAGCCGCGAGCACCAATTCGCCACCCAATCGCTGCCGTAGTTTATTGGCGACCAGTTTATCAAGCATTGGCCATAATGACTGACTTGGACGCCATTTTGCCTTACCTTGTTGTATTAAAAATCGATGCCAGCCAATCGCTACTGTTCGATTAAATAGCAGGCGTTTAGCCGGTGACTGTTTCGCTAAATTTTGATAAATTTTATCGTAGATTCGTTCAAAGATGCGTGGTACTGCAATTAACACATTGGGTTTTAAGTTAATCATATCTTCAGCCAGACCCTGTATCGAACGAGAATAGGCCACGGTACCATCACACATCATCGGAATATAATAACCAACGGTGCGTTCAAACATGTGGGACAGCGGTAAGAAAGACAGAAACAATTGATCGGATTTAAAGTCTAAGGTTTTTAATGCCGCTTCGGCATCAAATAGAATATTACGGTGGCTCAGCATCACGCCTTTGGGTTTGCCAGTGGTGCCAGAGGTGTAGACAATGGTGGCAAGTTCGTCGGGCTGTCCTTGGCGTTGCTTTAATTCTACCGGCTCCCTTGTTAACCAGTTATTGGCATAGTGGATTAAGCCTTCATCCGGATCGGTAGTAATAAAACTGGGGTTATCATCGAGCACGATGATGCCGCTTAACAGATTAATGCAGCTTGGCTCAGCTTCTTTTATTTGCTGCCATTTTGAAACTTCTTGAATAAAGAGTAATTTTACACCGGCATTTTGTAAAATATAAGCGGCATTATCGGGTCGGTCATCGACATACAGCGGCACAACCACGAGTCCTAAGCCGAGGGCTGCATGTTCAATCGCAACCCACTCCGGGCAGTTGCGTAATAATATAGCAATTCGGTCGCCTTTTTTGAGCGCTAGGGTTTCAATTGATAGTTGCCAATGAGCAACAATTTCAGCCATATTGGCCCAGCTTAAATCTTGCCAAATTTTGGCATCACGTAAATAACGGCGATAGGCAACTTTGTTGGGGCTCAGTTGAACTCGGGCCCGGAATAATCCGTCCAGAGTGACAGCGGTATCAGCTGAAATAAAGTTGTTGTCTGGGAGACCATCCGTTACCGCAGCGATGTCCGAGCCAGTTTCTGTTCGACTAACCATGTGATTATTTGCGCCTTTTTTTATTATTTTACGTTACTATTTCGCTTCGATTTAGTACATTACATCCCTGTGGTTAAGCTGATGATAATGCTAATTACACTAAACATCTAGTGTTTATTTTATATATTTCAATAGTTTAGCTCATATTTATTTTTAACATATTTAAGGAAGCATGATGGATATTATAGTCAATGGAGAAAAGAAAACAGTTAACGGTGACTATACTGCCGAACAATTATTGGATGAGATGGGTTTTGGTGGAAAGCGGGTTGCGGTTGAGTTAAACCAGGAGATTGTGCCACGCAGTAATTACTCTCAAACATTTATTGCAGATGGTGATAAAATCGAGATCGTTCGTGCTATTGGTGGTGGTTAGTAGTTGGCACTCACTAACACTCAGATTAAATCGACTCGATTGAGTCGCGCAACAGAATTAGGAAACTCAGTATGAATACAGCAACAACCCAGATGCAGTCAAAAACGAATAACCAAGATGATTCTTTAGTGATTGATGGCGTTTCCTACTCGTCAAGGTTACTGGTTGGTTCCGGTAAATACAAAGATTTAACCGAAACCAAATTGGCCACCGAAGCCAGTGGTGCAGAAATTATAACCGTGGCGATTCGGCGTACTAATATTGGTCAAGATCCCAATGAACCCAATTTATTGGATGTGGTGCCAATGGATAAATACACTATTTTGCCCAATACTGCGATGTGTTATACCGCCGAAGAGGCAATTAGAACCTGCCGATTAGCCCGAGAATTGTTGGATGGTCATAGTTTAGTCAAACTCGAAGTACTGGGTGATAAAAAAACCTTGTATCCCGACATAACCGAAACTTTAAAAGCCGCAGAAGTACTGATTAAAGAGGATTTTAAAGTCATGGTGTACACCACCGATGATCCGATCACTGCTAAAAAATTAGAAGAAATGGGCTGTGTGGCAGTCATGCCGTTAGCGGCTCCAATTGGCTCTGGGCTTGGCATACGAAATCCGTACAACATAAGATTAATTGTCGAAAATGCCAATGTTCCTATTTTAGTTGATGCAGGTGTTGGTACTGCGTCTGACGCAGCACTTGCAATGGAACTGGGTTGTGATGGGGTATTGATGAACACCGCCATTGCCGGCGCACAAAACCCAGTGTTGATGGCCTCAGCAATGAAAAAAGCAATTGAAGCCGGACGCGAAGCCTACCTCGCTGGCCGCGTGCCACGAAAATTATATGCCAGTGCCTCCTCGCCGATTGATGGTACGTTTTTTTAAAAATCACAATTCGACAACGTACTGACGATTAGGATACGCTTTAAAGAAATAACGGCACCTAGCATATTACTAATATTATAATTATATTGTTAATATACTCGGTGTCGTCGTGACAACCTTAATTCCTCAAAATGACACTAGAAAAAAATCAAGCAGGTCAATTTTTACGGCGCATCAAAAGTTATGTCCGCCGTGAAGGCCGATTAACCGCATCTCAAGCTCGTGCTATGGACGAGTTGTATCCAAAGTTTGGAATCGAACATCAAACTGAACAGTTGGATTTAACAACCGTTTTTGGTCGAAGTGCGCCGTGTTTTTTAGATATCGGATTTGGGACGGGTACTAGTGTGGTGCACATGGCTTCGATGAATCCTGAGCATGATCATATTGGTGTTGAAGTTCATCGACCCGGTGTAGGAAATTTATTATTGCAAGTTGAAAAAAAACAATTTAGCAATGTTCGTGTTATTTGTTTTGATGTTATGGATGTACTAAACAACATGATTCCAGACGAATCACTATCGGGAGCATTTTTATTTTTTCCTGACCCATGGCATAAACGTAAGCATCATAAACGGCGTTTAGTTCAAGACGTGTTTATTCAGTTACTTCGTCGCAAGTTAAAACCGGATGGCTTTTTTCACATGGCAACCGATTGGAAACATTATGCGCAACACATGATGAAAGAGATGAGCGCTGCTGAAGGTTTCGAAAATAAAACCAATAATAATGAATATTCCGAACGTCCGGATTATCGCCCAATCACAAAATTCGAACAACGTGGACAGCGTTTAGGTCATGGTGTTTGGGATTTAATTTTTATCAAAAAATAATTAATTATTTTAAACTACCCGGTTCTATCTGCAATGCATTTAGAATGGAATTCATTGTGACGATTTAAATAAAAAATTAAAGTAAATTATTATTTTACATTTTAATGGACAATAAAAAAAACTCTGTTAAACTTCACTTAATAAATCTAGTTGTATCATTTTGTATATTTCTGTAGTCCACAATACACTGTATATATAGTCTTTTATGTAGTTTAAAACTACTGTTCTTTTCCTTTAAAACTACTGTTACTAATTTTTTGATTCTTAAAATAAAATTAATTTATTGGGTTAAATCGTGTAAATCTGTTTGTAAAATATCCAATTTATTATAATTACCGTTTTAGTTTTTATTCTTACACAGTAGCCCTATATATTTGCGTTAAATAATTAGGGTGCTGTCTACCTAATATTTACATGCTATGCAGTAGAGGTTGTTTTGTTCAGGGTGATATATTGCATCGCGTGTCATTTATTTTTAAATGATAACGAGGGTAAGAGGCAATTTTGCTAGGGTAATAATTAAAGGGAAATTTATGAAACGTCGAGACTTTTTAAAGTTTGGCTTGACCGCCAGTGCAACGGGTGTAACAGCGGGTTTAGTGGGCGGTAGTGTGTTATCTAACCGTGCTTATGCAGCAGCAGCAAATATTGGATTAGCTGATCCAGCCATTCAAAATATGTTTACCGAAATCGCAATTAATGCGTTGGCTCCAAATTTTAAGTACCGAGCAAAACCCGGTAATATTTATAATGTTGGGATACAACAAGCAGTACAAATGACCGGTTTAAAAAATTCAGCCGGAAATCCATTACCAACTACGATATGGGGTTATAGTGAAAATGGTAGCCAGCCTACTTGGCCGGGCAAAACATTTGAAGTTCAAAGCAACCAACCGATTACTGTTAATTGGTCGAATGCCTTAACGGATACACTCGGTTCACCATTGCCGCATATTTTACCGGTCGATAAATCATTACATTGGTGTTATTCATTAACCGGTTATGAAGCCGTTAATATTGCTACCGATGGTGTGCCGTTAGTACCGCATTTACACGGTGGCCATAGTGATTCACCGGCTGATGGCAACCCGGAATATTTTTTTGGTACAACTACAGCGAGTCGCGGGCCACGTTGGGTTAGTAATAGTAATGTCTACGATAACAGTCAAACAGCCGGTACTTTGTGGTATCACGATCATGCCTTGGGGATAACACGCTTAAATGTTTATGCTGGACTGGCAGGTTTTTATATTGTGCGTGATGCAATGGATACCGGAAATCACACGAATCCAATGAATTTACCGGCCAAGCAATATGAACTTGCTTATGCGATTCAAGATCGTATGTTTAAGGATACCGGCGAGTTATTTTATCCTGCTTTTAAAGGTGATCCGTCATGGAATGCTTTTATCTCGCCAGCGGTTAATGCAAAACTACCGACTCCGGGTGGTCCGTCAGCTTTAGCTGAATTCTTTGGTGACCACATTGTAGTTAATGGTAAACTTTGGCCAAAAGCCAATGTTGAACCACGTAATTATCGTATGCGGTTATTAAACGGTTGTGACAGTCGTTTTATGCGCTTACGGTTCCGACAAGTCCCACGAACATCCACTGATTTAACTGCCGCTTCAGCACCGTTGCCTTTTATGGTTGTTGGTACTGATCAAGGATTATTACGTCAATCGGTTAGCGTTACTGAAATTGATTTTATGCCGGGAGAGCGACTTGATATCGTGTTTGATTTTGCTTCGGTACGTTCAGGTTATCGTGTTATAGTTGAAAACATATTAGGCGATGCCCCTTTTGATGGCACAACACCAGCACCTCAAACCTTAGACCCCAATCGCCGTACTAATCGGATCATGGCCTTTGATGTTATTACACCATTAAATCCAAATGTTGCGGATCGTTTTACTGGTTTTGGACCAGGAAATCCAGGCAGTTATAAGAATATAACCGGTGTGCCAGTACGTGTTCGTAAGTTAGGTTTATACGAAGGTACGGATCAATATGGACGTTTAATGCCGCTACTCGGAACAGCAGAACGGGTTGAGGATATCAATGGCAACATAGTCAATGGTTCATTGTCTTGGGGTGATGCAATAACAGAAAATCCGAATGTAGGTGATACTGAAATTTGGGAAATCTTTAATGCCACGGTAGACGCACATCCTATTCATTTGCATTTAGTCCACTTTGAAGTGTATCGACGTTTTAAATTTGCAGCAGACTTAGTTCCTCAACCGTTGATTACTCATGATGGTGGTATTGGTACCGGTGCACGTTTGGAAAATATTAATATTGGTAGTACTACAAACTTTAGAGATCCAAATAGAAACAATACCAGTAATAATATTAACGGCAATAACATATTGGACAATAGTCGAGCCGCTAAAATTGGCGTACTTCCAACCGAAGAAGGACCAAAAGACATGGTGCTTTGTTATCCGGGCGAGGTTACATTAATTAAAGTGACGTTTGATAAACCCGGGCGTTTTGTTTGGCATTGTCATATTTTATCTCATGAAGATCATGAAATGATGCGACCAATACATGTCGGCTATGGTCCTTATTAACTTAACCACATTATTAACTTAAAAATAAAAACGGAACAGGAATAGTGTTCCGTTTTTTTTTGATTAACAATAAACCGATAAAATCGATTTTCAGCGGCTCATACTTTTTTAGCATTCATATATTCTTAACATAATTGTCACTTTAGCTTCATAGAGTGCCATTACTCTAGTGACAACTTAATCGTAACTGAAGAGGATTTGACAATGAATCAGTACAAATTAGAGTCTTTTAAACGAGTAGACGCACCCAATGGTGCTGTTAAAAAATTATGGTATGAGTATGTTATTACCAGCCATCTTAATAAAATTACAGGATGTCGGGCAGGTAGCCAGCAATCGGTATTTGACTATGCAATGGACTGTATTGTTACCTTGAATCAAAATTATGTTCCAGCTGAAGGTTTATCCGGAAAGATTTTTAACCCAGTTTATAACACACAACGTATTGTGGATTCTGGTAGTATTCGAACTGATTGGTGAGTATTTATTTTTTTGGCCACAACCACGCGGCACCTCGTACACCACTGGAGTCTCCAAATTTTGGTGCAACGAGTTTTGTCGCAATGTGATCAGAAAAAACATACTCATTCCAAATTTTAGGAACATTAGTATACAACCGCGTTACGTTAGACATGCCGCCGCCCAGAACAATTACATCGGGATCAATAATATTAATCACACTCGCTAGTGCTTTTGCCATTCGGCGTTCATATCGATCGAGTGAGGCAAGTGCGCCAGTATTACCTTCAGTAGCGGCTTTAATAATGTCGGGTGATTCTAATGTTTGTCCGGTCACTAATTTATGGTCACGTTCAAACCCCGTTCCTGATAAAAATGTTTCGATACAATCTTGTTTACCGCAATAACAATCGGCAACCTGCCGTTCATCATCATCTGGCCAAGGGAGTGGGTTGTGTCCCCATTCACCACCAATCGCATTAATGCCCGTTAAAATAGTACCATTAATAACAATGCCGCCCCCCGTACCAGTGCCAATGATTACGCCAAAGACACAGTTAGCACCAGCCGCTGCACCATCAACGGCCTCGGACATAACAAAACAATTAGCATCATTGGTGATGCGAACTTCACGTTTAAGTTTGTTTGATAAATCAACTTGTAACGCTTGACCGATAAGCCAGGTTGAATTGGCATTTTTAACTAATCCAGTTGCAGGTGAAATTGCACCCGGAATACCCATCCCAACAGTTGCTATCTGGCTAACGTGTTGTTCTATTGTAGTAACCAACTCTACTACTGCGAGCACCGTAGCATCATAATCATATTGTGGTGTTGCAACGCGCTCGCGGAATAATTCCGTACCATTATCATCTAGTGCAATGCCTTCAATCTTGGTACCGCCTAAGTCAATTCCAATTCGCATACTCAATACTCTTATTGTTATTATCCAAAATTCAACTGAATTAATATTAATAATAAGATATTAAAATCCATTCGTCGTGCTAATTAACCTGAACGTGGTATAAAAATAGTTAAAACGACAGATTCTATAGGTCTATTTTAATCGATGCGAGCATCAACGTTAGGCTCTAGCCCTTTCATAGCCGAGCTATTAAGTTGCTATTATACGTAAGCACTTAATTTAGCTAATTAAAAATATTATAATAACTCGGTATCGTTGTGATGGTATGCTGGGCTGCAAATACACAATAGATGTAATGGTTCATCGCCGGTATTTTTTATACAATGGGCAGTACCGGGTGCAATGCAAATTGAATCGCCCGGTTTAATGTCAAATTGAGCATCAGCTAAGGTCATGAGTCCGCTACCGCGAGTGATGTGATAAATTTCTTCGGTGTTAAAATGTTTGTGTAATAGCGTTTCACTGTTAATGTCAATAATGGCTTCGGCCAGACTTGTTTTAAATACAGTATGCGTATTAGGGTGGAGTAATTCGCGTATGATTGAGTTATCTTTGGTTTTATAAGCAGTGATGGCATTATAGTGTGTATGTGCTTTCATTTTATATTATCCCATTATTCATTCTCTTGCGCGGTGCTGACTTGTATTAAGTTACCATCACAATCGGCTGTGACGGTAAATAGTATCGGTTGGCAACAGACATAACAATCTTCGATGTAGTGTTGTGATTCAATTGAGCAATCTAATAGTGCTTCAAAATTCTCACCACAATACGGGCAAGAGACGATGTGACTATTTATCATGATCGGAAACAAATAGGCCCATTAAATCATTTAAATAGCGTTTACCCGTTTCAGTGGGGTGGATACGTTTAAAATCGCGCGTTATCCAATTATTTTTTTCAGCTTCGTTTAAGGCTTTATCGACTAAATTAATCTGGCAGCCGGTATGGCGGTTAAATACATCAACATCAAAACCATCGGTTAAACGCAATGCATTCATCATAAATTCTAGACCAATATCGCTGCGGGTTAGTCTTTGAGAACCACCAATATGCGTGCCGGTGATGACTTTGTCAATATAGTCTTGAGGATTCTTTACACGCCATTCTCGATTAATATTTTGGTATTGGGCATTGCTGATTTTACTGTGCGCGCCAGCACCAATGCCAAGGTAATCACCGAACTTCCAATAATTAAGGTTATGTTTGCACTGGTAATTTGATTGAGAGTAAGCCGATATCTCATAATGTAAGTAATTGTATTTTGCTAAAATAGCCTGACACTGGTTTTGCATTTCCCAACTATCATCATCATCGGGTAATGTTGGTGGTTTACTGTAAAAATAGGTATTGGGTTCAATGGTTAATTGATAATGCGAGAGGTGTGACGGCTGCAAATCAACCGCTGTTTGAATGTCAGCTAGTGCATGTTTTATGTTTTGTTCGGGTAAGCCGTACATTAAGTCTAGATTGATGCTATTAAAATCGGCCTGTTGCGCAGTTTCGATAGCGCTGATGGCTTGGTTATAATCATGGATACGACCAAGTGATTGTAAATGTTGATCATTAAAACTTTGCACGCCAATGGATAAACGATTAATTCCGGTTGCTCTAAATTCACGAAATTTTTCTTTATTATTGCCAAAATCAAAAGTACCGGGATTGGCTTCCATGGTTATTTCAATTTCAGGTCGGATAGCCAATAGTGATCGTAATTGTGATAGCAGTCGGTCCATCGCTTCAGGCGAAAATAAACTTGGAGTACCGCCACCCATAAAGATCGAATGAATGGGCCTACCCCAAATATTGGGTAATGCCTGTTCAGCATCTTTTAGTAGGCAGTCAATATAGTGATTTTCGTCAAAATCAGATTTTTGCTCATGTGAATTAAAATCACAATAAGGGCATTTTTTTACGCACCACGGAAAGTGAATATAAAGTGATAATGGTGGCAGGGTAGAAAATTGAATCATGTCGATGTGTCTAATTGTTATTTCTTAGAAACGAGTTGATCGACCTGATCTTTTAAATCAACAGCAGCGGCAAAAAAATCATTGCTAGTACGAATATTGCTCATAATAAAGTCAGGCGCTTTAATTGATTTTGAATAAACTAATTGGCTACTGTATTCAGGCTTGCCCAAAAACTGTGTTAAGTGGATGACAAAGTTGATTGAGCCAGCGGATAGAATAGCAGCGATAAACATTTTCTTTTTGCTTAATGTGCTACTAAAACTTAAGTGGCCATAAATTAAAGCGATAGTAAATAATAAGGTGGTGACTGCTAGCACCCACCATGAAAAATTAACCAATGAAAATGAAAATTCTATATTTTCGCTGATGACTTCGATTACGGATAAGCCAAAAATAATTAAACTCACTAATATTGCATGAAATGTAAAATAAAATCGGTGCGTGATAATTTTACTTGCAATAGACCATAGCCCAGCCCATGCAGTATATAAGAAATACATCGCCACAATACCAGAGAAAGTAGATTTTGTATTAACTTGACCTGTTTCAGCAAAGTATTCATCGAGTAATAATATGCCACCGGTAACTATCCAAATAAAGAGGAAGGAATAAAAGTTTGTGGCCAACATGCTCAGTTTGCTTGGTGTGCTACGTTGTAATGCTGTTTCTTTTACTTGATAGTGTAAACTTCTAAATCGAACATCGGTGTGTCCAATTCGGATTCGTAAATTATCGTGAATAATTAAATTGTCGTGTTGTTTTAATGGCGCAATGCTAAACAAACCATTATCTGAATCATTATCTTTTACCGTCAATAAATTGTTGTCATTACTGGTATTAAGCTCGATAGTGAGATGTACCGGAGAAATATACGGATCATCAATAATGATATTATTTTCGTACGACCGACCGATAGTAAATGGGTATTGCTCAACTCGATTGCGTTGTTTTACTTTTCCAAACCTATCTAGAATTTCAATGATGAACGGCGTTTGCAGGCTTAAGGACTGTTCCATTTAAACTCCTCTAAATAAGAATGAGTAAATGAAATGGCATTCTCATAACTAATGCCGGACAGTGATAAAGTTGTTTGTAAGCTATTATTATTACTGTTTAATGTTATTGCATGTAGTATAACATCATATAAACCAATCAGTTTTTTATAGGTTCGTAAACACAATGCAGTTTTAAATAAGATAGAATTATTTTTGACAAAATTCGTTTTACACCGAAACTCGGTCATGTCCTCTTTTCTTCCTGAAAAGGAATATTCAGGAGCAGAAAAAAATTGTTGTAACAAAGCATGAAACTGGTAACGATTCATTTTTGAGGTATGAATGTAGTGGTGAGTATAGTGTATTTCACCTGTTTCAAATCCACGGCTGATATAAATATTATTTTTTGTAGAGCAGGTTCGACTACTCGATTGATAGGGACTGTCATCATTGTCAGATGAGTCACCCCAGCAAGTTATATAGGATGATAGTTTATCCGGCACAGTAAACTGCGCTAAATGTGTAGTCTTGATCGGCGTGTTATTTATTTTTTGCATGTATTGATCCTGGTTACGGATCAATTGTTGGGTGACATCGGTTATAAAATTGTTGCTTGTTTCTTGTTTTTTAATGAGTTCGGCAACGTATTTCGCCGGAACTAAAAAACCTATTTGATTGCCGGCAGTTGCAACATTAACACCAATTATTTCACCCGTATCGGTAATTGAAGGACCACCACTCATTCCTGGGTTAATGGAGCTGGTTAATAAAATACGCTCGTGTTCAGTGTCGTCGGTAAAACCATTATAAGTACCTTCGACGATGGTCATACCAAGATCGTGTGGATTGCCGAGCGAATAAATACGTTTGCCTTTTTTGGCAACAGACGATAGTAGTTTCAAGTACGGTGTTGCTGTTGAGTTATTTTTAGTATCAATTTTTAGTAATGCTAAGTCATGTATAACATCAACGTTAACGAGTGTTGCCTGAATGGTTTGTTCGTCACTGGTTTCTAATTCAATTCGATATTGTTCGGGGCGATAAATAACACGTTCTATCACGTGATAATTGGTAATTATAAAACCGGCACTATTAATGTAAAAACCACTACCAATAGTTGATTTTGCATCGGTTGATTTATCAATAATGCGTATTTGTAATAAACGGTTTTTAAACGCTTTAAAAACGTCCTGCGTGGACGCATGGCTGTAATTTAAAAAGGACGAGCCAAAAGCAAGACTAAAAAAAATAAAAACACTAAAAAATGACGTTAAAAATTTAGTGTGTTTTAGCATTTATGCTTGGCCAAAAAAATGGATTAATGTTTTGAGTGCTTGTCCTCGGTGCGACAAGGTATTTTTGATGTCCGCAGAAAGTTGTGCTGATGTGCAGTTATGTTCTGGAACATAAAAAATTGGATCATAGCCGAAGCCGTTATCGCCTGAGGGTAAGTCGGTGATAACACCTTCCCAAGTTCCTTGTGCTATAAATGGCGTTGGATCATCGGCATGACGCATGTAGACCATTAAGCATTGAAAGCGTGCTGTTCGATGTTCGGGTGCTACATCTTTTAATGCGGATAACATTTTGTCGACATTGTCTTTATCACTAGCTCCTACGCCAGAGTAACGTGCAGAATAAATTCCGGGGGCACCTTTTAAATAGTCCACTTCAATACCCGAGTCATCTGCAATGGCAGGCAGGCCAGTAACTTGTGCGGCATGTCGCGCTTTTAAAATGGCATTTTCGACAAAGGTTAATCCGGTTTCTTCAACTTCTGAGACATTAAAATCCGATTGGGGTAAAACCTCAATATTGAGGTTTAAACCTTGGGCCGCAAGCATTTCGCCAATCTCACGAACCTTACCTTGGTTATTACTGGCGAGAACTATTTTTGTCATTATTCAGCTAGTGCCTGTGTTTGCTTTTCAATTAACTCTGAAATACCTTTTTTAGCGACAGCCAATAACTTTCCAAGCTCATCTTCGCTAAATGCCGCACCTTCTGCAGTGCCTTGGATTTCAATAAAATGATTATCATTATTCATAATGACATTCATGTCAGTTTCACAATTTGAATCTTCATCATAGTCTAAATCTAACACGGCTTCGCCATTATAAATTCCAACAGAAATTGCCGCAATGTGATTAATGATAGGATTTTCTTTAATCACTTTTTTGTTGAGTAAATGATTAACCGCATCAACCAAAGCGACATAAGCGCCGGTTATTGATGCAGTTCGTGTGCCACCATCGGCTTGAATTACATCACAATCAATCGTAATACTATTTTCACCTAATTTGGTTAGGTCAACTGCTGCGCGTAATGAGCGACCGATTAATCGCTGAATTTCAACAGTTCGTCCACCTTGTTTACCCCGAGCCGCTTCGCGTCCCATTCGGCTGCCGGTTGAACGTGGCAACATGCCGTATTCTGCGGTTATCCAACCTTGGTTTTTACCGCGTAAAAAACCCGGTACGCGTTCCTCTACGGATGCCGTGCATAATACTTTGGTATCGCCACATTCAATGAGCACGGATCCTTCGGCATGTCGTGTGTAGTGTCGGGTAATTTTAATTTTGCGTAATTCATCTAAAGCACGACCACTGGGACGCATAGTTATTTCCTTTATTTATTAATTGAGAGATGGGTGTTCGGTGATTATTATACTATAAGTTACGTTTTAAATTAATGAGAAATAAACATTCAAGTGATTTATAGGGTCATCATTTTTAATTGATTAATTGATTAATCGATTTCATGCTTGTATTCAGCGAGAACATCCTCAATATTTCGAATGGCAAGATCGAGCTCGTAGACTTTTTCTTTTGCTTCTTGTTGTTTTTCGATTATTTCTTCTTTTTCATGAAGTCCATCGGTGAGCTGGTTGACTCTAAATGCAATGGCACTGGTATTGTCCGCATGGGGCGAACTTGCTTGGATCGCCTGTTCTGTTAATTTTGTTAGGGCACGTTCAATTTCCATACCACTGAGTACTTCACCAATGACGGCATCATCAAGTGGTTCCCATAAACCATCGGTACACAATAATAATATGTCGCCTTTTAATAATGGTACTTCGGCACTGACATCGATAGTTGGCATCACCTGCATGTGTCCGATGCATTGCGTAATGTAACCACGCATTGGGTGACCTTGGCGCTTATCGATACTGATTTTGCCGCGTTGATATAATTCTTCAACATAGGAATGATCTTTGGTGCGATACAATGACAGTCCTTCACGAAATAAATAAAAACGGCTGTCGCCCACGTGAGCCCAATAAGCATTATCATATTGGATTAAACACAGAACAGCAGTTGTTCCTGGTTCAATGCTGGGTTGTTGATTTTTACCCATGGCAGTTACTGCATTATGTGCAACGCGTAAAATATTGGTTAAGTAACGTTGTGGATCATCGATTGGTGTTGTTGATGTTTCAAAAATATTTGTCACCGTGTCGACTAGAGTTTGCGCGGCAAGATCCCCGCCTTTTTTGCCACCAATACCATCAGCAAGCACTAACAAAATACAATCATTTAATTCCAACACGGTTACCCGGTCTTGATTGTATTTTCTATCACCTTGTTCGTTTGTTGTGGTTATCGTATATTGCATTTTTTTAGTATCCTACAAGAAGAAAAAACGATTTTTACTGCGTAATTTTTCTTCTTCCTCCCAATCTACACTATTTAATTTGGTAAATACTTGTTCTAAATTTTGTGGTCGCAATAATGGATCGACCTCCATCGCCCAATCGATGGTTTCGAGTAGGTTTTGCGTGTAGAGTTTTTTAAATGCTTGTGTGGCGGGTTTTAAGGTATCCCGCTCACGGCGATTGATTGATGATATCGGTTGCTTGCCTTCAATACAGGTGCGCATTGTAGCACCGAGTGCATAAATATCAGTCCACGGCCCAACATAACCACCCGGATCCAATTGTTCAATCGGTGAATAACCCGGAGTAATGACTTGGCTGGCTTGATCTTGTCGTGAATTCATCATTTCATGTACTGCACCAAAATCGAGTAGCAGCGGACTGCCTCCTTGTTTAACATGAACATTGCCCGGCTTAATATCAAGATGCAATAAACCTTGTGAATGAATCTTCTGTAACCCCAACATCAATGGCATGAAAACGGTGCGGATTAATTCTTCACTCAGATTTTTTCGATGTTTTTTGATATAAGCATGTAGGTTTGAACCTTCTTCATAGTCCATTACCATATAAACTGTGCCGTTACCGCGAAAAAAATTGATCACATTTACTATATTTGGGTGTTTTAATGTAGCAAGTGTACTGGCCTCCTGAAAAAATAAGCGTCGTCCATGGGCGAAGCGTTCGCGATTTTTATCGGAGTTGGCACTAACCAAATAATTTGGTGCGCGTGATGCTAGTTTATTTGGCATGTATTCTTTAATGACAACTTTTTTGGTGTAATCCTTATAGCCAAGCTCATTGGCAAGATAAACCACACTAAAACCACCACCACCGAGGACTGACAGGATCTTGTAATTATCGATATTGGTGCCATCTGGTAACGGTTTATTCAAATGAAAATCTCTTAATACTTAATATAATCTTAAAAACAAAAAGGTGCTGTGGTTAATAAGTTTATCATAGCTGTTTTTGTTGTTCACGTGATGAAATGATCTTCATTGAATGTTATTAAATAATTTACCGAGCTAATCAATTTTATACGCTGAACAATAGTGTTATATTAATACCGTTATATTTAGTATAGTGTAAACAACGACATAACAGGTGATTGAATATGGTATTAAGCATGACAGCGTTTGCGCGTCAAGAAGTGAGTGACAATTGGGGCAGCATGACCTTGGAATTACGCTCAGTAAATCACCGTTTTTTAGAAATGAATTTACGTTTACCGGAAGAATTACGCAGTATTGAATCCAAGATTCGCGAACTAGTGGCAAAGCAACTGCGTCGAGGAAAAATAGATGTCTCATTGCGGTTTCAATCTGCACCAAATGAAACTAGTAACATTATTATCAATACGGAATTAGCTAAGCAATTAATTACCGCCTGTCAGGAAATCGATAATATTGTGGGTAATCCCGCTATGCTAAATTCAATTGAAATATTGCGCTGGCCGGGCGTTATTAAAGCACCCGACACCAATAGCGATGAGTTACAAAAAGCATTCATTGTTTTGTTAGAAAATGCCGTATCGGAATTAGTAGAGAGTCGTCACCGCGAGGGCTCAAAGTTACAAGACATAATCGCTATGCGCTGTGAAAAAATGACGGTAATTGTCGCTAAAGTCCGCCAACGTTTACCCGAGGTGAATGAGTTGGTTCGCAATAAAATTTTAGCCAAACTAAAAGACAGCCAGCTTGAAATGGATGAAAATCGATTTGCTCAAGAAGTCGCTTATATGGTGCAAAAGATGGATGTTGACGAAGAAATGGATCGTTTATCGACCCATATTCAGGAAGTTCAACGGGTTTTAACTGAAGATAAGGCCATTGGTCGTCGACTCGATTTTTTAATGCAAGAACTCAATCGTGAGGCAAACACCTTAGGCTCTAAATCGGCTGATACTGAAACAACCAATGACTCGGTTGAGCTCAAGGTGCTAATTGAACAAATTCGCGAACAGGTTCAAAATATTGAATAATAGCCTGTAAGCTCTTAAACTGTGTTTTTGTGTTCATTATTTAACTGAAATATTTAATATAACTTTTTGATTTTTAAAGGAATTTAAATTGGTTGCTACTAACTCACGGCCACAGGGTTCGTTATTTGTAATTGCTGCGCCGTCGGGTGCAGGTAAGACCAGTTTGATTGCAGCTTTGTTAGAAAAGACCGATAACATTCAGTTGAGTGTCTCTCATACTACACGGGCCTCACGGCCGGGTGAGGTTGATGGTCAGCACTATCATTTTACGGCAAAAGAGCAATTTCTTAAAATGATAGATAATGATGAGTTTTTAGAACATGCTGAGGTATTTGATAATTTTTACGGAACTTCGCGACAATCACTACAACAGCAACTCGCTAGTGGCCATGACGTTATTCTCGAAATTGACTGGCAGGGCGCACGACAGGTTAAAATCAGCATTCCGGATTGTATTGGTATCTTTATATTGCCGCCGTCCAAACAGGCACTGCAAGACAGGTTAGTTGGACGAGCCACCGATAGCGATGAGATTATCGCGCGTCGCATGTCTGATGCGGTGAATGAGATGCGGCATTACTCTGAATTTGATTATTTGATTATCAATGATGGTTTTGAGCTGGCTTTGCAGGAGCTGCAATTGGTGATTTCATCTCAAAAATACCGAATATCACAACAAATGAAGAATTTATCCAATAAATTGACAGATCTAGTGGAATAATATCGCTTTAGTGCTTAAAATAGCACACATCTGACTTTGCGGATTATTAGCAAGGTTAACTCACACATAAAACTTACCGCTTATATTCGTATATTGTCCTATATAAGTCTAGCTAGGAGTCAAAATGGCACGTGTTACTGTAGAAGATTGTTTAGAAAATGTTGATAATCGATTTGAATTAGTATTGGTTGCATCAAAACGTGCTCGGCAATTAGCCAACGGTAAACCACCCGCGTTAGAATGGGAAAATGACAAAGTTACTGTAATGGCTTTACGTGAAATTGCAGAAGGCCACGTAACCGCTGCTATTTTAACGGAAGTTGAAGTAGAAGAGTCTGAAGAAGAATTCTTAATGGAAGGGCAACCTCCAATGAGTGATAACGAAAATACGGCGACGACGGAATTAAATAGTGATGAATTGCTTGCGAGTCAAGTTGAAGCCTTGCTAGCAGCCAGTAATGATATTCTTGGCGGTGCTGAGCCAGTTGAAGATCAAAATACGGCACCTCAAGCCAATGTTGCTGATATCGTGCCGACTAAAATTGATGCTGATAATTCTGGTTTTTCTGCAAATTTATTAAATTCTGCTTTTATGAAAAGTGACTCTTCAACAACAGCCAAAACTGCTGATACTGATGCTTCAAATGGTGACAGCGATGCAGGTGATTCTGAAGCGTCATAAGTCTTGACATGGGTGCACCCGAATACAGGGATAGCAGTGATGTCTTCTTAATTAGTGATCTCTGTTCAATGCTTGAGAAATACCTCGAGCATGATCAGGTCACCGAAGTCTACCGAGCTTATTTATTTGGTGCCGAAGCACACGATGGTCAACATCGTGTCTCGGGTGAACCCTACATTTACCACCCACTTGCGGCCGCAAGAATTCTTGCAGAAATGCACATGGATCATAAAAGCATTATTGCTGCGATCTTGCACGATGTTATCGAAGATACAAAACACGCAAAAGATGAAATAGCCCACCTATTTGGCGATGAAGTTGCTGACTTGGTTGATGGCGTTAGTAAACTCACCAATATTCATTTCGAAAGTAAAGCCGAAGCTCAAGCAGAAAACTTTAGAAAAATGATGTTAGCGATGGTGCAAGACATTCGCGTTATTTTAGTGAAACTTGCCGATCGACTCCACAATATGCGTACGCTCGGCGCTTTGCATTCAGAAAAACGCATCAAAATCGCCCGTGAAACGTTAGAAATTTATGCACCAATTGCAATGCGCTTAGGCATGAATACAATTCGTATCGAACTGGAAGAGCTCGGTTTTGTTGCAAAGTATCCTATGCGTTATCGAATCATTAAAGAATCGGTTCGAAAAGCCGGTGGGCATCGTAAAGAAATTGTTACCAAAATCGAAATCAGTATTCAAGAACGTTTAAAACAAGAAGGCATCACGGGTGAAGTAGTTGGTCGTGAGAAGCATCTGTATAGTATCTATCAAAAGATGTATGAAAAAGCATTATCGTTTAATGATGTTATGGATGTTTTTGCGTTTAGGATTATTGTCGACTCGGTAGACATGTGTTATCGAGTTTTGGGCGTAATGCACAATTTATACAAACCGGTTCCCGGACGTTTCAAAGATTATATTGCGATTCCAAAAACCAACGGCTACCAGTCATTGCACACTGTATTATTTTCACCAAATGGTTTCAGCCTAGAAGTTCAAATTAGAACTAAGGATATGGATAAAGTTGCAAATGCCGGTATTGCGGCACACTGGTTGTATAAAAGCGGTAATGACATGGGAAATAGCGCGCAAGTCCGTGCTCGTCAGTGGTTAAAGAACTTATTAGAAATGCAAAAATTTGCTGGAAACTCAATGGAGTTTCTTGAAAATGTTAAAATTGATTTGTTTCCAGACGAAGTTTATATTTTTACTCCCAATGGTGATATTTTAGAACTACCCCGTGGCGCAACGGCAGTTGATTTTGCGTATGCCGTTCATACCGATGTTGGCAATCAATGTGTTGCGGTCAAAATAGATCGGGTTTTAATGCCGCTTAGAACCAAGCTTTATAATGGTCAAAAAATAGAAATTATCACCGCCTCAGGCGCTAATCCAAATCCGGTATGGTTAGATTTTGTTAATACCGTTAAAGCGCGTAGTAATATTCGACATTACCTTAAAAATCTCAAAACTGAGGAATCCATCAATCTCGGTAAGCGCTTATTGGATAAATGTTTAAGTGTTTATGGCGAAAGTGTTAATAAGTTGTCAGTTGAAACTATTGATAAAGTATTAACGCAATTAAATTATACCGAGATGGATAAAATTTATGAGGAAATTGGGCTAGGAAATCAACTTGCTTTCGTTGCGGCACGAATTATTATTGGTAAAGATAGTGAACAAATTATAACAACTGATCCAATGGAGGACGGGGCACCTCGACAACCGTTATACATTAAAGGCACCGAAAGCACTGTGGTGCAGTTTGCGCGATGTTGTCGACCAATACCAGGTGATAGTATTATTGCGTATGTGTCGGTAGGACGAGGCATTGTTGTTCATGCACAAGACTGTAAAAATGCCCAAGAGTTTGTTGATAAGCCAGAAAAATGGATTGATATTCAATGGGAAGCAGAGGTTGATGGTAATTTCCCGGTTGAAATAAAAATGATGGTTAAAAACCAACGGGGTATTTTAGCTACAGTTGCTGCAGCAGTTGCTGAGAAACAAGCAAACATCGAAAATGTGAAAATGGACGAACGTGATGGCATTCATTCAGCACTCTCATTTTTAATTTCAGTAAAAAATAGAAAGCATTTAGCTAATGTAATTCGACATGTTAGACGCTTAAAGTTAGTTTATCGAATTAGTCGGGTGAGACGATAATATTACATTATCAAAAAAGTAGGGTTGTTGAGTTTTTAGATTTAGTCTGATTTGTAGTTAAATTCGGCCACGAAACCGAGATAGCCCTATTAAGACACGCAAAAAATTACCATCCATGGCATGTTCGGGTGCCGCGTCTTGCTGCACACGGTTTTGATAGGGTTATTCCGTTTCGTGGCCTAACTTAAGTTGTTAACAGATAGTTGCTGGCTTCTCGATTCTATATACAGTACTAAATTTGGAATATCATTTCCCTTAGTTTTAAATTTTTATAAAAAATTAAATTCACTACCAATCAATTCCCAACTATCTAAATATGGTCATAATAGTACTCTATCTAGGAATAAAATTAATAACCACCACGAATCGCAAGTTTGATAAGATAGAACAACGAAATTAAGAATGACACTATTTAAAAAAACAGGAGAAATTGCTCATGGCTAAAGAAATAATTCACACCGACAACGCGCCGCAGGCCATTGGAACATACTCTCAAGCAGTTAAAGTTGGTTCGACAGTGTATTTGTCAGGACAAATACCATTAATACCAGAGTCCATGGAAATGGTCACAGGTGATATAAAATCTCAAATTCATCAAGTATTTAAAAATTTAAATGCTGTAGCCAATGCCGCCGGTGGTGATTTAAATTCAATCGTAAAATTAAATATATTTTTAACCGATATGGCTAATTTTCCGTTTGTAAATGAAATTATGGCAGAATATTTAACCGAACCATATCCTGCTCGTGCTGCTGTTGGTGTAGCGTCGTTACCCAAAGATGCATCCGTCGAGATGGATGCAGTTCTAGAAGTATAAAAAATTATACACATTATTAATTTTAATACTAATGACTAAAATTCAATGTCGATATTGCCTGACAAGTCTGAATCGCTGTTAAGCCTGAAAGGAATTGGTCCAAAAGTTCAACAACGCTTGGCCAAGCTTGCGATTCACAGCGTTCAAGATTTGTTATTTCATTTACCGTTACGTTATGAAGATAGAACACGTGTTGTTCCGATTGGCAGTTTGCGTAAAGACGATGAATGTGTCGTGATTGGGGAAGTTCAATTAACGGAAATTAAATTTGGTCGTCGTCGAATGTTATTATCCCGAATTCATGATGGCACAGGATCATTAACATTACGATTTTTCAATTTCAGCGCAGCTCAAAAAAATAATCTTGAACGTGGAACAACCATAAAATGTTATGGCACAATTCGTCGTGGATCGGGTGGCTATGAAATGATCCACCCTGAATACGAACGTGTGACCGATGAAAATAGTGAAGCAGATAACAGTAATGCAATAACAACAACCGTTGATGAATATTTAACAGCAGTATACCCAACCACCGATGGATTGCATCAAGTTCGTATTCGTAATATAAATGATCAAGTCATGGAAATGTTACGCAATGGTAAAATCCAATTAGATGAATTTATTCCTGAAGAGTCTTTATTGGAATTAAATTTGCCAAAATTAGGAGAGTCATTACTGTACGTGCATCGCCCGCCCCCCGATGCACCGGTTGCAATATTAAAAGATGGTGTACATCAAACGCAAAAGCGTCTGTCCTACGAAGAGCTTTTGGCACATTATTTAAGTTTGGCGCAGTTTCGCGAAGAAACCCAACAACTCAAAGCGTACTCATTAGTATCCCACGAAAATGAAGCAAGCAATAATCTAGTATCGCAATTTTTAAAGCAGTTACCATTCACTCTAACTCAAGCGCAGCAGAAAGTGGTTAAAGAGATTGAACTGGATATAGGCAATAACTTTCCTATGCAACGTTTGGTGCAAGGTGATGTGGGTTCGGGAAAAACGGTTGTTGCTGCCATTGCAGCACTACATGCCATTGACAGTAAGTTTCAGGTGGCGATGATGGCACCAACCGAAATTTTAGCAGAACAACATTTTCAAAATTTCAAACTGTGGTTTGAAAGCCTAGGACTATCCGTTGGATGGTTATCTGGAAAAATGAAAGTAGCCGAAAAACGTAAAGCGCTTGAAGCTATAGCTAACGGGACATTTGATATCGTGATTGGTACTCATGCTTTATTTCAAGATGATGTTGTCTTTAATAAATTAGCTTTTGTTATTATCGATGAACAACATCGTTTTGGTGTACATCAACGGCTCGCTTTAAGAGAAAAAGGTAAGCATAATGATCACTACCCGCATCAATTAATTATGACCGCAACACCAATACCCAGAACACTAGCGATGACTAGTTATGCCGATTTGGATTGCTCGGTGATTGATGAATTGCCACCTGGCCGTAAACCAGTAGAAACCGTGGTGTTGAGTGACTCACGTCGAACTGAAGTCATTTCACGAGTGCACCAAGCCTGTAAAAATAAGCGTCAAGTGTATTGGGTTTGCGCCTTAGTTGAAGAGTCCGAATCGTTGCAATGCGAAGCTGCTGAAGATACCGCGAGCTTACTTGCTGAGTCATTACCGGATATTCGAATTGGTTTGGTTCATGGTCGGTTAAAACCAGCTCAAAAAGAACTCGTCATGTCGCAATTTAAGCAGGGTGAAATTGACTTGTTAGTTGCAACAACGGTTATCGAAGTTGGAGTTGATGTTCCTAATGCAAGCTTAATGATTGTTGAAAACGCCGAACGATTTGGTTTAGCGCAATTACATCAATTGCGTGGTCGGGTAGGGCGCGGTGAGAAAGCCAGTGTTTGTGTTTTAATGTTTCATGGGCCATTATCAAAAATTGGCAGCCAGCGCTTAACGGCTATGCGTGAATCAAATGATGGCTTTTATTTAGCGCAAAAAGATTTGGAGTTGCGTGGCCCGGGTGAAGTGCTAGGAACCAAACAAACAGGACTGTGGCAACTTAAAATTGCTGATATTCAACGTGATGAAGCAATGTTACCGCATATCAGAAATATGGCTAATAAAATGGTGCAGGAAAAATCATCCAATATAGTACCAATTATCCACCGTTGGATGGGCAATGCTATGCGTTACGGTAATGCTTAAACATTCTCATTAATGACGATAGAATAATGAAGATACAAAAATACAATAGTTTGCACGCAATAGCTCGGCACGTTGATGAACCTGTTTGGAAACCAAAATATCAGTGGATTGGCGATAAAATTCCGAGTTCATTTTCATGTTGGTTACACGATAAAGGTTCATTAACGAAACAGATTATAAATACGTGTTCTGGACAATTTAGAGTCCAGGTTATAAAACAGCAGTGGGCGATACCCATGCTCAATGAATCACTTCGATTGCAATCTAGCCCAGGGAAGTTTGCATTAATTCGGGAGGTGCTTTTATATTGTGGTAATGAACCTTGGGTGTATGCCAGAACCATAATGCCCAGAGCAACATTAACAGGTAAACAACGTCATTTAAGTATGTTGGGTACAAAATCTTTAGGAGTGATTTTATTTTCTGATCCAAATATGTTCCGCAGTGAAATAGAAATTGCGCGTATTAGCCCACAACATGGATTATATTCAACTGCTATGATTGGACAAGATAACGCGAAGACAGATATATGGGGGAGACGTTCAATTTTTTATATTGGAAAACATAAGCCATTGTTAGTAAATGAAATTTTTTTACCTAATATCCTACATTGCCAATATCGCAGGACTTAAGTTAAAGAGGCTGGAAATATAATGTCAGACAAGTTAAAAAATTATTTCATTTTAATGCGTTTTAATCGTCCGATTGGAATATTTTTATTGTTATGGCCGACATTATGGGCACTATGGCTAGCAGCCGAAGGCACACCGAATTTATCGATTTTAATTATATTTATTTTGGGTGTTGTTCTGATGCGAGCAGCTGGCTGTGTTATTAATGATTATGCTGATCGAGAAATTGATTTGCATGTTGAACGAACCAAAGACCGACCCATAACCTCCGGAAAAGTCAGTAAGCGTGAAGCACTGATATTATTTTTTGCATTGGTTTTAGTGGCATTTATCTTAGTGCTGCAGCTTAATATGCTCACAATATATTTATCATTTGCCGCACTTGGATTAGCTAGTATTTATCCATTTATGAAACGCCATACTCATTTACCCCAAGTCGTTTTAGGAATGGCCTTTGCGAGTTCTGTACCAATGGCTTTTGCAGCTCAAACAAATAATATTCCAAAAGAAGCATGGTTAATTTACGTTTTGACGGTGGTTTGGACTGTTATCTATGACACCATGTATGCCATGGTTGATCGTGATGATGATTTAAAAATTGGGGTTAAATCAACGGCTATATTGTTCGGTGATGCCGATAAAATTATACTGGCGTTTTCTCAAGTGTTATTAATCTTCGGTTTTATTTTACTAGGTAGTGAGTTAGGTTTAAATTATTTCTACTATACAGGATTATTTCTGGCAAGTGTTTTTTTTGGATATCAACAATATTTAATAAAAGATCGAGATAAGATTTTGTGTTTAAAAGCATTTTTAAATAATAATTGGTTCGGTTTGGTTATTTATTTGGGAATTATAGGGCATTATGCAATGCCGAATTTATTGAGTTGACGTATGAAATACCGAATTTATTTATTTATTTTATTTTACT
Organism: uncultured Thioalkalispiraceae bacterium; assembly: GCA_964420605.1. Classification (GTDB taxonomy): domain Bacteria; phylum Pseudomonadota; class Gammaproteobacteria; order UBA6429; family Thiohalophilaceae; genus CAYQUC01. The sequence goes on from CAYQUC010000021.1 coordinate 35,101, forward strand.
TATTATTTAGTTTAGGCTCAGTCGGAGCTAAAGAGGCTGTTGAAGAACTTAATCCAACGGCAATGAACATAGTTTTGGATAAGGCCGAACGTGAACTTAAACGAAAAAAACACAGAATCAAAAAAATTGAAGCCTATTTTTTAGAAATTAAATCTTATCGTGCTTGGTCTAATTCTTGTGTAATGACGACAGAAAAAGATTTAAGCGAACTTATGCTTAAAACCGAAGTGCTTGGAAAAAAAGTCACGGGTGAATCGCTAAGTGTTACTAAGAAAAGAAATGATTTATTTAAAAAAGAATCCAGTTTAAAAAAATCTTTAGCCAGTTGTAATGTAATCTTACTAAGAACGGTTGAGATCAGTGATGCCATTAATTTAGTTAAACAAAACATGCTTGCCAATAAGCTGTTAGCACAAGGACCTAGTTATTTTAAACTTATATTAGAAAATTGGGATAACCCTTCTATTTGGACCGAAGCACTTAAAACGTTTGTTTTTGAACACAGTGGCTTATTAGATATAAAATTATCAAGTATTTCAATTTTGATAATATTTTTAGTAGTTATTAGTTTAATTAGTAAATTTTACAGTAATAAAATTACTAAATGGAATCTTGAGCATACTCCAAAGCCATTATTATTGAGCCAGTTAATTTGTGCTTTAGTTACTACGGCTCAACGTTATATCATGATTTTTCCTGCCGTTCTCTTTACCGTGGTGTTTGTTAATGTCACTAATGCGGATGTTATACCAAAACCCTTTGTTGTTATTGTGCTAAACGGTTTTGGGATTGTTTTAGCACTAAATATTATCATTCACTTTTTTTTAAACTCATCATTATCAATTTATAAGCACGAGATAAAAACTAAAACTAAAGCGGTACACTTAGTTCATCGATTAAAGGTTCTGGGGTTTATTATTTTCTTTGGCTACATACTTTTTTCAACGCTGTTTTTTCATGATTTACCTGAAGCTGTTTTGTATATTTCACGAGGAACATACGGAACCATTTTTGTCTTGAATATCGTTTGGATTATTTGGTTGCTTGGGTATTTTCATAAATTAGGTAATAACTTAATTGTTAGAGTGGCACTAACAATGGTGTTTATCTTCGCCTTAGTTTCAGAATGGGTTGGTTACCGTAATTTATCAATTTATATTATTGAAGTTGTAATAGGAACTCTGTTTTTACTCGGACTCTATTCAATTGTATCAAAATTAATTTCCGAATTTATGGATAGCTTGGATAAGGGTAACATTCAATCTGCAGTGCGGGTCAGAAACTGGTTGGGTGTTCGTGATGACCAACGAATTCAAGGCTTATTTTGGGTCCGCCTTATTATTAGTTTAGTGATGTGGATTGCTTTGGTTAGTGTACTAATTTTAGTGTGGCAAATACCTGAGACTTACAGTGAGTTATTAATACTTAAAATATTTGAAGGTATTAACATAGGAACCTTTCGGTTAGTTCCTTTAGAAATATTTGAAGCAGTTGTGGTATTTTCATTATTATTGGTGACGAGTAGTTGGTTTAAGCGTCGTTTAGAAAAAAGTTGGCTACCAAAAACCAACATGACACGTAGTGCTAGAGAATCAATGGCAACTATAAGTGGTTATATTGGTATTTTGATAGCATCTATTTTTGCCTTGAGTTTTATCGGGATGGATTTTTCTAAACTAGCGATTGTTGCTGGTGCATTGTCCGTTGGTATCGGTTTTGGTTTACAAAATGTTGTTAATAATTTTATATCCGGTTTAATTTTATTATTCGAGCGTCCTATTAAAACCGGTGATTGGATTGTGGTTGGTGAAACAGAGGGGCATGTTAAACGCATTAGTATTCGTTCTACGCATATTCAAACATTTGATCGTGCTGATGTAATAGTGCCGAACTCAGAAATTATATCGGGTACAGTGACTAATTGGATGTTACGTGATAGAAGTGGTCGCCTGCGCTTACCTATTAGCGTTGCGTATGGTACTAATACTGAGACTGTTAAAGATTTATTAATTGAAGTTGCCTCAAATCATAGTGAAATTATTACTGGAAATTCGGTTATAGGTGATCCTCAAGTTTTATTTATGGCTTTTGGTGATAGCAGTCTTGATTTTGAATTGCGTTGCTACATCTATAATGTGGATAATCGCCGTGTAATAATGAGTGATTTAAATTTTGCCATTGATAAAATATTTCGAGAAAATAATATTTCAATTCCATTTCCTCAGCGCGAAATTAGAATTATTAAAGATCAAAAAGATTTGGATTTGGATGAGTCATAGTCTGTCGCACCGATAAATTCGTTCTATACTAATTAGAAAATAGGTTAGGCATTTTAAATGAGGTTATTATTCTGATTGATTTTCTAAAAAAGCGACAATCCAACAAACCCTTAATTGGTGTAGAATTTACTCGTGACGGGATTTCAATTGCACAAGTGAACTACGTCACTGATCAAGTGCCTCGCTTACTGTTATGTACATCCAGTAAAGTTGATTCCGAAAAATCTCAATATAGCAGTGAAATTAAAAAAGCCTACAAAGACTTAACTAAGAGTGTTAAAGCTAAAAGATTTGCTGTCAATTTAGCCATTCAACAACAAGACCGACAACTTCTGTTGATCGAAGCGCCACAAGTTGAGTCATCTGAATTAAGTGACGCGGCACGTTGGAAGGTCAAAGATATGATTGACTTCAATATTGAGGATGCCGTAATCGACGTTATACAAATTCCCAATATTAAAGAGTCAAAGCGCAGTCCGATGATCTATACCGTGGTGGTTAAGCGGGATAAAATAAACGCAATAGCTGAATTATGTGAGCAAAGTGGTGCTGACTTAGCCGTAATTGATATTCCGGATATGGCGCAACGAAATTATGCGTCATTACTGCCAGAAGATAAAAGTGGTGTTGCTATATTATCGATTAATTCGCAAAGTAGCCTGTTAACAATTAGTCGGCTCGGTGAGTTGTATTTGTCGCGAGAACTGGATACGGGTTTTGAGCATTTAATGTCAAGTGTTCAAAATTCTGGTGGTGCTTTAGAATCAGGCTCGGCTGCAATTTTGAAATCATTAGAAAAAATGGTATTAGAAGTGCAACGCTCTTTAGACTATTACGAAAGCCAATACAGTCAACCACAAATCAATGCGTTATATCTTGCCCCATTTGCATACGATGTGCCTGAAATCAAAGACTATTTTTCAACTCAATTGGGCATTAAAAGTAAAATATTGGATTTTAATCTACTATTTTCGACAGATGAACCAATACCACAAGCACTGCAATCGGACACCTTTTATGCCGTCGGAGCAGCCTTACGCTAAGCACGACTACTGCTAATGCTTGATTACAGCTTTAAAATGTACGAAATTTAAGCGTTATTACAGTTATCAGTATTTTGATGGTGTATTTGCTCACTATATGACCTAAACATCTTATATATTGGTGCCGATATACAGTGTCATGGGCTTACAATTAACTCAACAAGTTAACCTATTTCAATTCGAGTCGAATATTCAGCATGAACTCGTTTGTGCGAAAAACGTCCAAATAGCCTTGATACTATTGTTGGTTGGATTAAGTTTACTATCACTGTTTGACTATAAGCACGAGCGTGACCAACACAGTTATTTATTGACACTGCAATCGCAACAGCAAACCCTACAGCAAACGCTTGACTTGGCAAAGCAATCAGCACCATCAATGGTGATCGATAACAAATTAAAACAACAAGTCGGCAATTTAAAAAAAGACGTGGTATCGAAGCAGCTAGTGCTTAATGCGCTTAGCGGTCAGTCGTTTGGTAATACGGTTGGTTTTTCGGGATTTTTTAAAGGTCTCGCAAAACAAAATATAACGGGATTGTGGTTGACTAACTTAAATATTCGCAGTGGTGGTAAAGATATTGGAATTACAGGTAGTGCTTATCGGGCAGAAATGATTCCCGATTTTTTAAATAAACTATCGGCTGAAAAAGTTTTTCAGGGCACGACTTTTCAATCGTTTCAAGTGAATAGACAAAAAAATCCGATTCGAGTTGATTTTTATGTCGACACAAAATTTGATGATATTAACAATGAATGACAAGATAAAACAAATATACGTTAAGTTTGATGCACTCGAGCAACGAGAGAAAATAATGGTCTCTGGTTTATTGCTTGTTGTGCTTTATGTAGCTTGGCAAATTTTGTTATTTGATGAGGCTGCAATTATAGATGTTAAGTTGACTAATCAGATTAAAAGTCAACAGCAGAAAAATGCTACATTAAAGATAGAAATTGCGGCTTATAAAACACGTTTACTCACTAATCCCAATATTAAATTAAATAAAGAAAAAAACAAGTATCAAACAAAGATAGCGCTTTTGGATGTGAAATTAAATAAAAAAATGAAAGGTTTAATTAATCCTAAAAAAATGACTTTAATGTTAAAAGATATATTTAAAAGTAATACAAATTTAACTTTATTGAGTTTAACCAAATTGCGACCTAAATCGATGTTTGATTTTTCTGGAGACAAACCAGCTTCATCTTATGATGCCACAAATAATATCAGTGTAACTGACGAGGTTGCTGAACAGGGTGTTGATTCAGATAATTCTATGGCTGTTGTTTATCAACATCCGGTTACAATTGTTTTTTCTGGCAGTTATTTAAACGCAATGACTTATTTGGAGTCTATTGAAAAAATGCCGTGGGATTTATATTGGGAATCTGTAAAGTTAAATGTTGAAAAGTACCCAAAGTCAATAATCGAGATAACTGTATTTACCTTAAGCTTAAAAAAAGGTTGGGTCGGTGTTTAGTCTTTGTAAACTTAAAATTGTTATTTATCTGTTTTTTGTTGTTTTTCAGTTTTCACTCGTTAGTGTTAATGCAAATCAATTAAACGATCCAACACGCCCTCCGGGTGTGTTGTTTAAGCAAAATAAATTGTATAAGAACATTCAGCAGTATCCCTGGAGGCTGAGTAGCACATTGATTTCTAGTGAGCGACAAATCGCAACTATAAATGGAAAGCTTGTTCGGCCGGGAGAAAAAATTAATGGTGCTACGTTAATTGCAATAGACGCATGGACTGTCACGTTAATAAAGAACAATAAAGAATTTAAAGTTTATTTATTTGATCGGCTTAATTTTAAAAAATAAATGAATATTTTTTAAGTAATTATTTGGACTGATGTTGTAATGAACATAGTAGTTAAAAAATTAAAGTTATACCTGCTGTTGGTAATGCTGCCGATTACATCGTGCGCTGTCCAAGATAGTAAACAAAATAATAAAAAACCACTGTTGGATGAAATAAACCAAGTCTTAAATGAAAGTCTGGACAATAATAACAACTTAATACGAAACGATGAGCCGACAGATGATATTACTAATGCATTGATTCCCGCTATTAATTTAAATATGCCTGAATTAAATAATATTACTATCAATAAAATAGATGTTCAACCTTTTGATATTCGAGTCAACAGAGTAAATGCAAAACAATTTTTTATGGAGTTGGTTGACGGGACAGACATGAACATGGTTTTACATCCTGGAATCAGTGGTAGGATTACCTTAGACTTAAAAAACGTTGTGGTATCTGATGTAATGAATGTTACACGAGATGTATTTGGTTATGATTTTTCTTTAACTGGAAATACCTATCAAGTATTTCCTAACATATTACGGACTAAAATATTTAAAATAAATTACCTTAGTGTCAATCGTACTGGCGATTCAAAAATGCGAGTGAATTCAGGTCAAGTGACTGAATCATCAACGTCGAGTGCAGGTTCTAGCGGATCTTCCCGTTCGTCGTCTGGTTCATCTACCACACGTGAATCCGTATCGGGCAGTTCAGTATCAACATTGTATCAGTCAGATTTTTGGACAGAGTTAGAAGTGTCATTAAAATCGATTTTAAGCAATAAAGATAATCGTTCGGTGGTCGTTAATGCTCAATCAGGAATTGTGGTTGTTAGGGCTTTAAGCTCAGAATTACGAGTAATAGAACAATTTTTAAAAGAAACTCAGGTGAACGTGCAACGACAGGTTATTCTAGAAACTAAAATACTTGAAGTTGAATTAAACGATTCTTATCAGACAGGAATAAACTGGGCGGCGTTGCATCAAACTGCTAGCGATAAAGTATTATTTGGTGTTACCGGTGGTGGTAGTGTTTTTGATAATGGTACCAGTATTATTGGCGGTAATATTGGAAACTTAGATCCTTCTGCTTTGAATCAAATTAATGGTACTGCATCCTCAGCATTTGGTGGAGTGTTTAGTTTAGCATTAAATTTAGGTAGTGGTTTTGCGGCATTCATTGAACTGTTACAAAGCCAAGGAGATGTACAAGTTTTATCGAGTCCGCGTATATCGACCATTAATAATCAAAAAGCAGTGATTAAAGTGGGTGTTGATGAATTTTTTATTACGGATTTATCGAGTAACACCAGCGCTTCGACAACGACAAATAACACACAAAATAATGTTGAGTTTACACCATTTTTTTCAGGTGTAGCCTTAGATGTTATTCCTCAAATTAGTGATGATGGTGTCATTATTTTGCACATTCATCCAACTGTCAGTAATGTTAATGATAAAATTAAATCAATAGATATTTCTGGTACAACAGCACTTAATATTCCCTTGGCAATAAGTACCATACGAGAGTCTGATAGTATTATTCGTGCGCGTGATGGTCAGGTGGTCGTCATAGGCGGATTGATGCAAAACACTACCATTAACAAAGAAGCGTCGGTACCGCTACTGGGCGATCTACCTTTGGTTGGTGCGCTGTTCCGGCATACTCAAAAAGTCACTAAAAAAAGTGAACTGGTTATTTTAGTTAAACCAATTATAGTTAAGTCGAATCAACAGTGGAATAAACGGCTACGGAATACAAAAAATAATTTTAATCACCTAAGTAATTGGTAACGCTATGTATCTGCAACACTTTGGTTTAAAAACTTTACCCTTTTCTTTATCGCCAGATACTGATTATTTTTTTACGTATGGCCATTATTCAAATGCCTTAAATACCTTGATGGTGGCACTACGCAGTGGCGAAGGTTTTATAAAATTAACCGGTGAAGTTGGTATTGGAAAAACAATATTGTGTCGAAAATTATTAAATTTATTGGATAAAGAATTCTTAACTGTTTATATACCTAACCCATTATTAACGCCAATGGGACTGTATCTGGCGGTTGCCCAAGAGTTAGGTATTGATATTAATCGTTACACCCATCAGCATTTAATTATGAATAAAATTAGTGAGCAATTGATTAATTTAACACAAAAAGGACATCGCGTTGTGTTGTGCTTGGACGAAGCTCAGGCAATGCCGGATGACTCATTAGAAGCATTAAGATTATTAACCAACATAGAAACTGAAAAAACAAAATTATTACAAGTTGTTTTGTTTGCACAACCTGAATTAAATGAACGATTAAGCCATCGTTCGGTTAGACAACTGCGTCAACGAATCGTTTTTTCATATGACTTAAAACCTATAGATAAAAAAGGCATGGAAGTATATATCCAACATCGACTTCGGGTGTCTGGATATATGGGGATAACTCTGTTTCAAGATAAAGCATTAAAAAAACTGTATAACGCCAGCAAAGGAATACCACGGTTAATTAATATATTGTCACACAAAGCATTATTAGTCGCCTACGGCAAAGGCAATCGAACGGTTGAATCGTCCTATGTGGACATTGCCATCAATGATACTGAAGAGACGAATAAACAATTAATTAACGTTAAATATTTAATACGTAATAGTGCGGCTGTAATTTCATTAATATTAATTACTTTAGCCAGTTCATACCTTGTTTCGTCTTAAAAAGACACAGTGGAGTTTTAAATTATGAGTGTCATTAATCAAATGTTGCAAGACTTAGAGAATAGGCGTTCTCAGGTGTCATCATCAAATAATTTGTCTTATGATGAATTGAGTTTTATTCCAACATTGTCACGTACAGTTAAGCTTGAGACAATAATTTACGTTGTTTTGTTTGCCGTTAGCATAGCTAGTGGAATTTTTGCTTATGTTAAAATAAATAATAATGACGGTATTTCAATACAAACAGGTGAGAGTGAGCCAACGTTAAATACGCAAGACATCAACTTTACCTTAAGCACAAATGATATAACGACTGAGCATAACAAGACTATTGAAGCTCAAGCAAATACTATAAAAGTAAAATCTCCTGTTGCTATTGTATCAAAGCCTGTTGAAACTGAACGCGATGGCATTGTGCATAAAAAGCGTCGTGAGTTACCGTTAGAGCAACAAGCTGAGAACAAGTATCAATCTGGTTTTGAATATTTAGTTAATAAAAACTACGTTAAGGCACAAGAAGAGCTGCGTAACGCTTTAATGATTATGCCAAGACATAATCGTTCGCGGGAGTTGCTAGCAGGTATTTATATTAAAAGTGGACGAATAGTTGAAGCACGAACACTACTTCAATATGGATTACGACTGTCGCCTGCACACAGTATTTTTGCAAAACTGTATGCCCGAATTTTGATGGAACAAAATGCCAATGTCACTGCAATTTCGGTACTGCTGCGAAATCCACCAAAACAAACCGCTGATATGGATTACTATGCTTTGCTTGCTGCACTCTATCAAAAAACCAAACAACACCATAAAGCTGCCACGCTTTATCGCAAGTTACTAAAGCTTCGTACTAAGCACGGTGTTTGGTGGTTAGGGATGGCTATTTCACTTGAGGCACTCGGTAAGGATAGACAAGCGAAAGCGGCGTACGAAAAAGCAAAAAATTCGGGTAATTTAACGAAGGGCTTGTATCGATATACCGATCAACGTGTCATTGCGTTAGAGGAAATTGCTTATCCATAAATTTTTAATTGTATCTGTGTTGATTTTAACTCTCGACACAACATTATTTGTGCCATACTCATTCGCATTTTGACAATTTAATGTATTTTTTTGACAGTTTTTAACAGAAAAAAACTAAATTATTGTCTACATTTAAACAACAAAGTGGGCAATCGTTATGGAATATTACCTATATAGCCTAGGACAATTACTAGTTTCTTCATTCATAAGCTATTGTCAAATTAGCGGTACTGTTCACTTTAGTCAGATTACAAAACGGTTATGATAGTAACCTATGTAAATTTAATTTTAAGTTTAGCCTTAATACTCCGAGTATTAGCAGTATCATAAGCGTCATAGAGATTGTATAATTATGTTTGATTTATATTAATCTATGAATTTAATAATTGATATTAAGGCTATTGGACGGCGATATGTATATCCAGAACATAATTATAAAAAAAATCTGTTTAACTGTTGTTAGTTTGAGCGTTCTGTCGATTATTTCTAACGCGGTTTATGCAACTGAGTTATATGATTTAAAAATACCGCAAGGAACATCTATTAGCCCGAGCCGTTCCGATTCATACCGTTTAAATTTCCGTTATCGTGAAGCAACCGGTGTGAGCCAACGACTTCGTTCTCAAAGTGAAATCTTGGACATAAAGGGTGCAACGCGTTTTTCATCAAGCGAATTAAATTCAGAATCCAGTCGAGCCTTTAGCCTTGAGCAATATGACGCGACTATTTATTACGCGCTCGAAGACAGCTTTCAAGGCATTTTTTCACGACACCAATGGCTCAGTATTGACTTAGGGGTTAATTTTAAATTCATCGAGCGAACCTATGGCCCCATCGAAAGTCAGCATCAGGCTAGTTTTCGTACGCAGTACGGTGCTTATCCCATGTTTTCAGCCTCAGCCCTATTTGATTTACCATTACACGGTATGACGGCTAGTTTTGAGGGCAGTTATTTCAATTACAAAACACGCGAGCTTAGCGAATATCGGGCCAAGTTAACCTATCAAATCGATAATATTTTTGGTGTTTCGGGTGGTTGGGAACAACAACAATACCAACTAGATTCTACCGAAAGTCTGCGTTTTGACAAAGAAGGTCCTTTTGTGGATTTATTCTATCGCTTCTAAAATACGTTCTCATAAGGTTGATTTTTAGGCAATATTAATCTTACCTCAACAGTAACTCCATTTTATTTAACAATAATGTTTTTTCATGGTTATATCCACATAATTCGCTGATTTCGCTCGTAATCAGATTGACAGTTACGCTAAAATAACGCGTAATTAGACTTACTAGGGACACACCTAAGGATAGGGATATGGACCAAACACTTGCAGACTTGCCTACTGATTCATTCAGTGCAAAAACCAATACAAGCCAATTTTTCATCACCGTAAATGGCTTACCGGACGATACTTTCGCCGTACTCGAATACGAAAGCGAGAATCTCGCGATCTCGAGCGATTTTACATTCCACGTCAATACAATTGGCCGGGACATTATTGCCGGTAAAGATTTAATTGGTAAAAAAGCCACAATAGTCACCAAGCGCGGCGGCGAAGAGCAACTGGTGCACGGTATAATTAGCGCCATGCAACATTTGCGAAAATTGGTTGATGGTCAAGAACATATTTTAGTCATAAAATCTCCAATCACCGTACTAAATCATTACCGTCATAATCGTGTGTTTTTAAATAAAGACATCAAAATGATCGTAGAAGAGGTGTTACTTGGGGCCGGAATTGCCGCCTCGGAATTCAAATTTAACACCCGATTTAATTACCCACAATACGAATTTATTGTGCAATACAATGAAACAGATCTTGCGTTTTTAGAACGCATGATTGCATTTCATGGTATTTTTTATCGATTTGCAGTTGAGCCACTCAAAACCGTCATTACCTTCTATGATAATAATGACGATTTACCCATGATGACCGGCAATGCCTCACTTGAATATATAGTGCAGAGTGGTACTGTGCGCAGTTACGAAACAGTTTATGCCATGCACCAAAATAGTCGCCTACAAATCGAAAATACCTATTTAAAAGACTATAACTACCGCACCCCAGAGGCTGCACTTGAAAACAATCAGCGTAATGCCACCGAGGTACCCGGTCATGGTAATCAATATTTGTATGGCGAAAATTTTCAAACCCTAGACGCAGGCGATCAACTCAGTCGAGTACATCAACAAAGCCTCGACTGTTTGCGTGACACTTACACCATAGAAACTGATTGTCGGGCGATAGAACCGGGCTTTAAACTCAGCATTACCGATCACCCAATTGAAACGCGTAATGGCGATTATCTAATTGTGTCAGTTGATGAAATGCTCGCCAATCAACGCGCAGTACAGCTTGTTAATTTTAGTGAGATGAATAGTCAAGTAACTGAAGACAATGGTGATAAAACCAAAACCTTCTTTGCCAAATGTCAGCTTATTAAAATTGGCGTACCGTATCGCTCGCAACTACGCGCTCATCCAAAAGTGCAAGGCAGCTTTAATGCTGTTATTGAAAGCACCGGCGGTGAATATGCCTACCTTGATGAACAAGGCCGCTACCGTATTCGGCTCGGATTTGACATTGGCGACGCGCCAATGGGCGAAGCCAGTCATCCGGTTCGTTTAGCACAAGCCTACACCGGTAAAGACTACGGCATCCATTTTCCGTTGCATGAAAATACTGAAGTATTGGTCAGTTGTATTAACGGCGACATCAATCGTCCGATAATTTTAGGTACCGTACCAAACCCAGAAAATCACAGCCCCGTCACATTAAATAACAACAGCCAAAACATCATCCGAACCTTTGGTGGTAATGAATTATTAATGGACGACACCATTGATGCTGAAAAAATAGAATTATTTACCAAAGAACAACTTAATATCTTAAGTCTCGATGCCACTAAAAATGGCCATAAAGTCCTCCTTGCAACACAAGAAGGCAAAATGGAAATCAAAGCAGCCAAAACCATGATGGTCGAATCCGAAGATAGTCAGTTCTTTAAAACGGGTAACGAGCATTCAATTTTTGTCGAAAACCGACAACGTTTGATGACCAAAAATAAAGAGATTGAACAAATAGCCGGTACCGACATCGTCAAACAAGCTGGACAAAACATTAGTTGGAATAGCGAAACCGAAAACATCGAAATCGAAGTCGGTAACGACATGATTGTCGAGGTAGAAAATAATTGCAGTTTTGAAGTTAAAAACGGCGACATGAGTTTCAAAATAGCCGGCGGTAAGTTTGAAGTTGAAGCCGCTAATGCCATCACTTTAAAAGGCGATGGTGGTGGCACCATCAGCATCAAACAATCTGGCGCAAAAATCGAAATGGCTGCCAACGGTATGATCGACATCTCAGGCGCAACCGTCAGCATCGATGCCAGTGCCATCGCACTCAAAGGCGGCATGATGACCCACGTTCCCGGTGGTGGAGGCGGCGGAGGTGGAGGCGGCGGAAGCGGTGGTTCCGGCAGTGCGAGTTTCAGTCAAAGTGAAATTGGGCGTTATGAAGGATTTACATCTAACACCGAAGAATCCGAATCTGAAACAACAGCCAAACAAGAAACAGCAACTGATGAAGCAAGCGCAGAAGCCACACCAGTAAAAGCAGGGCCATTGCCCGAAGTCTTTAATCCAGCGTGGTCAACTTATCGAACTCCGGTGGGTGAGTCTGTGTTTGTACAGTTTAATTTCTTAAACTTTAAAGGTGGCGAAGCGGTTAAGGTAACGATCACAGAATACGATGCAAACCGTGATCAAACTGACATTAACACATTAACCACGACAGTACGTGAAGCAGGCGGTATGATTCGGCTTCCGTGGGAAGTATCTTCAAGCGAATTTGAAGAAGAAACTACAGCGGCTCCCGATGATTTACCCAGTAAAGCAATCGAATATCATTTCACCATTGAAGTGAATGGCGAAAAATTGTTTAACCCGAAACCATTAATACTAACAACCACCTTCGTTATAGATAGTGAAGATGAGGATGGCGATAGTCTGCCTGACGGTACACCATTAATATTATATTGTGC
>CAYQUC010000022.1:0-47156 GCA_964420605.1 uncultured Thioalkalispiraceae bacterium
TACGGTTGTCATTGCTTCAGTTTGATCAATAATTAAATAACCACCCGACTTTAAAGAAACTTTTGGTTCTAAGGCTTTTTGAATTTCGTCTTCAATACCATAAATATCAAATATCGGTCGCTCACCAGGATAATATTCAATTTTTTTATCCAAGTTAGGTATAAATTTACTCGCGAATTTAAACACTTTTAAATGCGTTTCATTTGAGTCAATTCTAACTTTCTCAAAATCTGTCCCGACTAAATCTCTCATTGTTCTCATTACCAAGGGAAAATCTTCGTGAATCAGATTCGTTTTTGGTTCTTGCTTCTCTTTCTCTAAAACAGTGTCCCACAGTTTTTGTAGAAATAGCATATCAGCAATAACAAGTTCACTACTAATACCTTGTGCAACTGTTCTGACGATATAACCACCGGATTGATCAGTTTCAGTTTGAGTATTTATGATATTACGTAAACGTTCTCTTTCAACCTCACTTTCAATTTTTTGTGATATACCTACATGCTCATTCATCGGCATGTAGACCAGATATCGTGACGGTATAGAAATTTGTGTCGTTAATCTGGCACCTTTTGTGCCAATAGGATCTTTTAATACCTGAACTTTAACTATTTGACCTTCTCGTAATAACTCTGTAATCGGTATTTCTGCTTGGGGAGCACTATTATTATCCAACACTACAGTTTTTGTGAATATATCTGATGCATGTAAAAATGCAGTTCGGCTTAACCCAATATCGATGAAAGCTGCCTGCATCCCAGGTAAAACTCGATTCACTTTCCCCTTATAAATATTACCCACTAACCCACGCTTTGAGCCACGCTCAATATGCACTTCTTGTAAAACACCATTTTCAACATAAGCAACTCGCGTTTCCTGTGGTGTAATATTAATTAATAATTCATCACTCATATGATTCCATTTTAGTTTCATTACTGCTATCTAAAAAATTTATTCCCGCCTTTTGCAAACACTGAGACGTTTCAAAAATTGGTAGCCCCATAACGCCAGAATAACTGCCTTTAATTTCTTTAATAAAGATCGCAGCTTTACCTTGAATGGCATAAGCACCCGCCTTATCCCAAGGTTCATCTGAAAAACAATAAGATTCTATTTCATTCTCAGTTAAATTCCTGAATGATACAGTTGTTTCATTAACACAACTCCATGCTTCATCATGTATCACTGAAATAGCGGTTAAAACTTTATGAGTACGACCAGATAACAGTGTGAGCATTTCAATTGCATCATTAAAATCTTTTGGTTTAACCAATATGGTATTATCAATCACAACAATCGTATCAGAACCTAAAACAGGGATATTTTTAATTAAGCCAGGAAGGCGACTGCCTGCTCGAGCCTTTTCTAATGCAATTCGACTAACATAATCTTGGGGCTGTTCTTGCAACAACCGCTCTTCAGAGACATCAACATTTAGTTGCCTAAATCGAACTCCAATCTGTTGTAAAAGCTCCTGTCGTCGAGGTGACTTTGAGGCTAAATAAAGCTGTATATTTGTACCATCGTCTTTCAAAATAGATCCTAATTATTAACTCAATACCACATTTCAAAATAACTTAGATTAGCAGCAATTTATTTATGATATGGGTGGTTTTTTAATATACAACTTGCCCGATACAGTTGTTCTGCCAACACCACTCGAACAAATGGATGAGGAAATGTTAACCGTGATAATGACCAGCTTTGATTGGCAAACTGTTTACATTTTTCATCATGACCATCGGGACCTCCTACTAACAATGCTATGTTTTGTCCTTTATTAGACCATTTATCCAAGTTGTGCGCTAACTCTGCAGTGCTCCATTGTTGACCATCACCGTCGAGTAACACTACAAAACAATTTTTAGGTATTGCCGCAAGCAATGCGCTACCCTCTTTTTTCATGATACTATCGGTATCAACATTTTTCGTTCTTCGAATTGCAGCTAGTTCAATTAACTCTAGGTTAAATTCCTTTGGCATCCGCTTAGAATATTCTCCGTAAGCTTCAACCACCCAGCTTGGCATTCGATTGCCTATTGCAATTAAAAATATCTTCATTCATTTATAAACTAACATCATTGGCAGCTATGTCAGGACTGTCTTCACCCCATAGCTTTTCTAAATTATAAAAATTTCTAATGTCGGGCTGCATAATATGAACAACAATATCGCCAAGATCAATTAACATCCATTCACCTTGCTGTTCTCCTTCCGATCCAAGAATTTTTATATCATGTTCACGAGCAACGAGTAATAAATTACTACCAATAGCCTTTACCTGCCTAGCAGTATTACCACTAACGATGATCATAATGTCTGTAAAATTCGATTTACCACGAACATTAATTGTCTTAATTTGAAATCCTTTTATATCTTCTAATGCTTCTATAACAATGTTTTTAATTTTTTCAATTTCCATCTTTCACTTCACATAAATTTTATGGTTCTTAATAACTGTAATAATTTCTTCCGGAACTAAATATTGAATGGATTTATTTTCAGCTAATAACATTCTAA
The DNA here is from genome assembly GCA_964420605.1 of uncultured Thioalkalispiraceae bacterium. Taxonomy (GTDB): domain Bacteria; phylum Pseudomonadota; class Gammaproteobacteria; order UBA6429; family Thiohalophilaceae; genus CAYQUC01. The sequence goes on from CAYQUC010000022.1 coordinate 2,521, forward strand.
TATTTGTTGACGATATATCTAACTGTGTCACTGGTTGAAAAATAATTTTCCCAAAAGCCTTTTTCTGTAATTCAGTTTTATCCATTACTTTACAATCTGAAACAATTTCACCTAGTTTTTCTGAGAATTGATTCGACTCTAACAATAACTCTAAATCCCAACCTGGTCGGTGTGTTACCACTATATGACAAAGATTCAATATATCCTGCCAACGATGCCAATCATTAAATTTAATAAAAGCATCAATACCAACTATTAAACACAGTGACTGATTTGTATTAACTTCAGTTCTTATTGACTCTAAAGTATCAATGGTATAGCTAATTCCATCACGATCAATTTCTCTAGAATCTAAATAAAACCGAGGTTCCAATTTAATTGCGGCTGCAACCATTTCGAGACGTTGTGCTGAACTTGCCAGAGGCATTGCTCGATGATGCGGTACACTACAAGGAATAAAATAACATTTCTCAAGATTCAGCGCTTCAACAACATCAAGTACAGGTCGTAAGTGACCATAATGTATTGGATCAAACGTTCCGCCATAAACCCCAATCATTTCACTCTCAAAATTCTCTTCTGCATTTTAACAGCAATATTAACGTCGAATATGTCCATCACCAATTACAATATATTTCTGTGATGTTAATCCCTCTAAACCAACGGGTCCTCGGACGTGTATTTTATCTGTACTAATCCCTATTTCAGCACCTAAACCATATTCAAAACCATCGGCAAATCTCGTTGATGTATTTAACATCACTGAACTAGAATCTACTTCGCTTAAAAATCGACGAGCCAAGCTCACATCTTCGGTCACAATACATTCAGTATGACCTGAACCATGACTTTCAATATGTTCAATTGCAGCATCAATATTTTCAACAATTCGAATCGATAGTATTGGTGCTAGGTATTCTGTATCCCAATCCTCATCTGTTGCGGCGGAAATATTTTTTAATATTTTTAAGGTCTCAACGCAACCTCGCAACTCTACTTGCTTTTCGTTATATAACGAGGCTAACTCAGGTAACATATCATTCGCGATTAATTTATCGACTAACAGCGTTTCCATGGTATTACAGGTTCCGTAGCGCTGTGTTTTAGAATTAATTGCAATATCAATCGCTTTTTGCTTAGCTGCTTTAGAGTGAATATAAACATGGCACACACCATGAAGGTGTTTAATTACTGGTACAGTAGCTTCACGACTAATGCGTTCGATAAGCCCTTTGCCACCACGTGGTACAATTACATCAACAAAATCAGTCATTGTAATTAATTTACCAACCGCATCTCGATCGGTAGTTCCAATGACTTGTACCACATCTTGAGATAGCCCTGCTTTTTTTAAACCGGTTCGAATACATTCCGCAATGGCTTGATTGGAATATTGAGCTTCAGAACCACCACGTAATATCGTGGCATTACCGGATTTTAAGCATAATGCAGCAGCATCAGCTGTCACATTTGGACGAGACTCATAAATAATTCCAATCACACCCAATGGCACGCGCATCTTGCCAACCTGAATACCTGATGGTCGGTATTTTAGCTCTGAAATTTCGCCCACTGGATTCGGCAATGCTGCAATTTGACGAATTCCATCAGCCATGGCATAAATTCGTTCAGAATTTAGTTCTAACCTATCAAGCAGTGCCGCATCTAAGCCCGATTCTCTGCCCGCGATTAAATCTTTTTGATTTTGAGTTATTAATAAATTTTCATTTGCAATAATGTCATCAGCAATTGCATTTAATGCCAAATCTTTAGTAGCACTATCTGCTCGAGCTATTTCACGCGATGCTTTTTTCGCTCGACTTCCAAGCTCAAACAGGTATTTGCCTATATCCATTTTTATGTCCATTTAACCATAACCAACTTTTTAACCGCAGTAAAACTTCATTAATATCATAGGCTTACGCTATAATACTGTTATTAAAATATGCTTTTTAATGACACTCAGTCTATTAGAGTGTATTTCATTTGAGTTGTTCAATCTACGCAATCGATACATTCGGTAAATACCGAAGTCCCGCAATTCCTAGACTTAATTGTAACAATTCATCCCATAAATTGCCTATTTCATTGCCTTTTATTATCCTGTCGGTTTTATTAGCTTTGCGCAATAAAGCCTGTAAGGAAGCGACTGAATGACGATTCAGGGCATTACGTACCATTACTTTTCTTTTATCCCACACACATTGCTGTCGAAATACAGACTCTATTGTAACGCCCTTTTCGATACTGCTTTTCATCTTCAACAGACTACGAATTTCTCTCGACAACGACCAATTAACCAGTATCGGGGTAATACCTTCAGATTTTAGGCCATATAAGGTTCGAGTTATATGTTTAAAGTTGGCGATTAATGACTCATCAACCAATTTAAATAAATCATAACGAGCACTATTGGCTACGGATTGCTCAACTAAATCGAATGTTAGTTCACCAGAAGGACACAATAACGATAACTTTTCAATTTCCTGATCAGCAGCCAAGAGGTTACCTTCAACTCTATCAACCAGCAATAATAGTGCATCATCAGTGGTGGTTAAGTTTCGATATTTTAATCGTGAAATAATCCATTGACGAAGATCAGCACCTTCAATAGGCCAAATAGTTAGAGCAACACCAACACTTGAAACTGTTTTATACCATTTAGTTTGAGTTGTTGATTTATCCAATTTATTGGTAACAATTAATAATAAAGTATCACTGGATAGATTCTCACAATACTCCAATAAAATTTTACCACCGTCTTTTCCAGGTTTACCATTTGGAATTCTCAATTCAATAATTTTCTTTTCAGAAAATAATGACATACTATCAGCCGACATTGAAAAATCGAGCCAATCAAAACCTTTTTCAACAAATAATAATTCTCTATTATCATACCCTTGATTTTTAGCGGTATCTCGAATTAAGGTCACAGCTTGCTGAACTTGAAAAGGCTCATCACCACTGACTATATAAATATTTTGAAGCTGAGATGCTAAATGACGTTCAAGACTATTAAATGCTAATTTCATGTGATTATTTAATGTCTTTTAACACAATACTAATTCTGGTTAACATTTGATTTACTATAAAATTAGTCATTTCTAATTTTAATCTATTTTCCTGATCACCTGACGCAAGTGCATTATTAGGATCGATATTATATTCACGAGTTTGCCGAATCTGTTGATTTGGTAATAATACTTTACCTTTTACATCGGTTACTTCGAACCCAACAATCACATCAAGCTTATAAGCTGAAGCTTTTGTTGCAGCATCAACGGTTAATACACGACGAATAAAACTATTTTTTGTAATAGAAATTATAGAGCTCGCATTTTCTTTAAAATTTAGTCGAGTAACACCAAGTTGAGTTAAACGTCTAAATAATACCTTACCAAGATTATTAGTACTAACATCACCGCTAATAAAAACTTCTTGCATCACTTCAGGGACTGTTATCGCACCACGGAAATGAAAACCGCAAGATAGTAAAGTTACAGTACTAATTAACAGTAATAATATAATTTTTATAGTATTCATAATTTTAAATTTATTTAACTACAATATTAACTAAACGACCAGGTACTACAATTACTTTTGAAATACCAAGCCCTGCAGTGAATTTTTTAACATTTTCATCTTTTAGCGCATGGTTTTCGATTTCATCACGGCTAGCGTCAGCAGCAACTTCTATTCGACCACGCAACTTACCATTAACTTGAACAACAAGTTCCAAAGTATTGCGCACTAGTGCTTCTTTATCGACAGTTGGCCATGCAACATTGATAACTATTTCTGAATGACCTAATGCATACCATAAAGTGTGGCATATATGCGGTACAATTGGTGAAAGCATTAATACAATATTATCCAAAGATTCTTGCATAACATTATAATCTTCGACAGAATTATGTTCGACTTTATATAAGGCATTAACCAATTCCATTATTGCTGCAATTGCTGTGTTAAAAGTAAATCGTCGATCAATATCATCAGTACACTTCTCAATAGTCTCATGTAATAATCGTCTCAGTGTTTTCTGTTTATCATTTAATGTGCTCGTCATGTTCGCATCGATATCTGAACCTGCAAACTCAGAATTTTGATGTGCGTGAACTAATTTCCATAAGCGACGTAAAAATCGAAATGCTCCTTCAACACCAGAATCTGACCATTCAAGTGATTGCTCAGGGGGGGCAGCAAACATCATGAATAATCGCGCTGTATCCGCACCATAATTTTCAATTAAAATTTGAGGGTCAACCGTATTACCTTTAGATTTAGACATTTTAGTGCCGTCTTTAAGCACCATACCTTGAGTTAACAATTTTTTAAACGGCTCATCGATATCGACTAAACCTTCATCTCGCATTAATTTAAGAAAGAAACGCGCATACAATAAATGTAAAATAGCATGTTCTATTCCACCGACATAATGATCAACTGGTAACCAATGCGATGCGCGTTCATCTAACATTGAATCTGAATTATCAGGATTACAATAACGAGCAAAATACCAGGATGATTCCATAAACGTATCAAAAGTATCTGTTTCGCGCATGGCATTTCCGCCACAACGTGGACAGTTAACATTATAAAATTCAGGCATCGATTTTATTGGTGAATTAACACCATCTAGAGTCACATCTTCGGGTAACACCACGGGTAAGTCTTGTGTGGGAACCGTCACTTCACCACATTTGTCACAGTTGATAATTGGTATTGGGCTTCCCCAATACCGTTGTCGCGAGATTCCCCAATCCCGTAAACGATAATTAGTTTTAACCTGACCTTTGTTGGTTGATTCTAAATAAGATGCAATTTTAGTAAATGCAGAATCAAAACTTAAACCATTAAAATCACCCGAATTAAACAACGTGCCTTTTTCAGTGATCGCAGCTTTCGATAAATCCAAACCTTCATCTGATTTAATAACTTGTTTGATCAACAAACCGTATTTTTTAGCAAACGCCCAATCACGTTGATCGTGTGCAGGCACTGACATCACCGCGCCTTCGCCATAGCCCATCAAAACAAAATTAGCAATAAATATAGGAACAAGCTCTGCCGTAATTGGGTGAACGGCTTTTAATCCGGTATCAATGCCTTTCTTTTCGACAGTTTCAATCGTTTTTTCAGCGGTTCCAATTGCACTGCATTCTTTGATAAAAGCCAAAACATTGGTATATTTTTTTGAAGCTTGTATTGCAAGTGGATGTTCAGCGGCAACAGCAAGATACGTTACCCCAAATAAAGTATCCGGTCTGGTTGTAAAAACCATTACTGTTTGATCGGAGTCAGCAACATTAAAAATTATTTCAACACCCTTCGACTTTCCAATCCAGTTGTGTTGCATAGTTTTAACTTTATCAGGCCAACCACCAAGCGACTCTAAATCATCAAGTAACTCTTCAGCATAATCTGTAATTTTCATAAACCACTGAGGAATTTCTTTTTTCTCAACGGTTTCACCGCAACGCCAACAACAATCTTCGATTACTTGCTCATTTGCTAATACCGTTTTATCATTAGGGCACCAATTTACTGAAGCCGTTTTTTTATAAACCATGCCTTTTTTATAAAGCTGGGTAAATAGCCATTGTTCCCATTTGTAATAATCGGGATTACATGTGGCAATCTCTCTATCCCAGTCATACGCAAAACCCAACTCTTTTAGTTGTTTACGCATGTAATCAATATTTTCTCTGGTCCATTTACCCGGTGCGACATTATTTTTGAGCGCAGCATTTTCTGCGGGTAAACCAAAAGCATCCCAACCCATGGGTTGCATTACGTTCTTACCCAGCATCCGTTGATAACGACTAATCACATCACCAATGGTATAGTTACGTACATGCCCCATGTGTAATCGTCCACTAGGATACGGAAACATCGATAAGCAATAAAATTTCTCTTTATCGGATTGTTCATCAACTGCAAAGGATTTATTTTGCTCCCAAAAGTTTTGAGCATCGTGCTCAATTTTTTCAGGGTGATAATGTTCATCTATTTTGTCATCAAAAGGCATAGTGATTTCTTTGTAAATTTAAGTAATTTAGTATTTATGGAAACTGAATATTACCATATCTAGCAGGCTGTCAGAGAATAGAAGCGTATGCTTTTGAGTTACAGTCAATCCAACAAAAACTCATTTCTTATACAGATTATCGGTATTAGTTACCAGTAAATTATCTATTTTTGATATCGCGCTTAGCCCGTTGAATACAATCACGTTGAGCGCTAACCTGTTCTTGACTGTACGTTCCGGCTATGTATTTATTTCCCCATACCAGCATGGCCTGCATTACATCGGTGAGATCGAGCCCCTTTTGAGTCAAACTATAATCATAGCGTACCGGCCGCGTCTGATAGTGTTGCTTTTGAATGATTTTTTGACTCAATAGGCACTTTAAGCGTTGCGCTAGAATATTGCTCGGTATTTTTTCAGGGGAATCTTGTAATTCAGAATACTTGGTTTTCCCAAAATAAAGATCGCGGATGACCAATAACGTCCATTTATCGCCAAGAATTTCTAACATATTGGCAATGGCACACGCAGAACGTTTGAAGTTTGGGCTATTGTTGTTGTTTACTCTTTCCACGGGCAATCTCACTCTATGGCAGCTAAGTGAATACTAACTTGTAAGGTCATTTATATGTTATTGGTTTAATTTTAACACAATCTGCTAGTCACTTGCATATTTGAAGTAACTAAATTAAACTCAGTCACTTTCATTTATTAAGTAGCTAAGGCTGTAGGAATAAATAATGGATATAACGCTGTATTATTGTGCAAAAACCAGAGCTACTCGCGTTCGGTGGTTATTAGAAGAACTGCAAATTCCCTATAAATTAAAGAATATTGATATTTTCTCCAACGCAGGGCAAAACAAAGAATACCAAGCCATACACCCTTATGGACAAGTCCCGGCTATCGATATCGATGGTGAGGTACTATTTGAATCAGGCGCAATTTGTAGTGTCTTGGCAGATAGATTTTCGGACAATAAATTAGCACCACAATTAAATACCCACCTACGTGCAAAATATGAGCAGTGGATGTTTTTTGCACCCGCAACACTCGAGCCCCCGGTTTTTCATTATTTACTGCACAGTAGCATTTACCCAGAAACACAACAGATTCCAGAAGTGGCCCAGTGGAATTTAAAAAATTATCGTATTGTATTAATTACATTAGAGAAACTGTTTAAAAAGCAAATGAAGAACAAACAATTTCTGGTGGGAAATGCCTTTAGTTGTGCAGATATTATGATAGGCTCGGTATTGTTCTGGACACCGAAAATTATTGTAAAATACCCGCTATTGCACCAGTACACTGAGAACTTACGCTCCAGAGGTGCTTACCAAGCAGCCCTACAAGAAACTTAAAACGTGCATTTAACGAATGTTTCATTTTTTCATAACTTAACATTTCCTCAAATATTGTAGTCAAAACTAATAATTCATTATTTACTAATATAGGATTTTCTGCTATTATCTTGACAAATTTAGTCAAGTATTTATTCAAAAGGTATTTCAGGAGTTATTAACATGCAAGCAGAAGTAAATGGTCAAGTAATCGAACTAAGCGAAGCTGGTTGGTTATTAAACTTAGATGAGTGGAGTAAAGAACTCGCTTTAGAAATTTCAAAAAGTGAAAATATCAATGATATGACTGATGAACATTGGGATATTGTTGATTTAGCTCGAGAATATTTCGTATCCAATGGTAGTGTTGCTGAACCTCGTGTTTTCTCTAAATTAATGAAAGAAAAATTTGGTAAAGATCGCAGCAGTCAAAAATACATTTACACTCTTTTCCCTACTGGCTTAATTAAGTGTGCAAATAAAGTTGCTGGCCTACCCCGTCCAAAAGGTTGTAGCTAGAACACTAAGCCAGTCAAATTAAAAAGCCGAATTATATTCGGTTTTTTTTTGCCCAGATTTTAATATATACACTAGAGTACTATTGTCTATACTTTAGGTAAAGGCTACCAAATAGAGTCGTGATATTATTATGAAAATTGCCAATAAAACAAACATTGTTGAAACCTACAACCATATCCTAGAAAACCTATCTGAGATTAAAAGTTCGGTTGAAGATTTATCCCGTGAAGATCTCTCGATGAAAATCGCCTATGCTAAAAATAAGTTGCATAATTTGGAAGATATTACAAAAGAAGAAATTGATTTAATAACAAAATATTTATACAAAGATATTATTGCTGCAAAAGATAATATAAGCAAAACCACAAGCCAAATTAAAGACTGGATTATAAAAGACATTGGATTAACTGAAGACAAGCTATTACATTTGTTCACAAAAGTTGTCGATCAAAGCCGCGTTGAATTACAACAAATGGAAAACTTATTACACGAATGGCATTCCGGTGAAGTGACTAGTATTGGAACGTTAGAATGTAAATCTTGTGGCACAAAAATTACTATTACAGAAACTCAAATTATTAAAAACTGTTCCAACTGCGGTGCTGAAGTTTTTCAAAAACATTTCGATTATTAGTTTATCAATTTAAACTTTCGTTGTATAAGAACTAACACTATAAACACAGCAAACAATACCAGCATAGGTGTATTTCCTAAAATAACATATGGCGTTGCTCCAGTACGAGGTTGCACTGTTCCTGTTAATACATAAGGCTCAAATTGTGGACTTGTTTGCAGTAATTCACCATCCTTATTAACAAACGCACTAATACCATTTGTGGTCACACGCATTAACTCTCGTCCAGTTTCTACTGCACGCATTCGTGATATTTGTAAATGTTGATGTGGCGCAAACGAAGTACCGTACCAAGCATTATTACTGCCATTAACCAGCAATGTTGCCTCAGGAAGTTGGCGTATCATCTCTTCACCAAAAACATCTTCGTAACAAATTGTCACGGCTAGTGGTTGTCCACCCGCGGTTAATAATGTTTGGTCAAAACTTCCTCTACTAAACCCTGACATTGGTAAGTCAAGAAATGCAATCATACCTCGAAGAACATCTTCAAATGGAATAAACTCGCCAAAAGGAACTAAGTGTGTTTTTTTATAAACGCCAGGAGTTCGTCCAAAACTCATTATTGAACTATAATATTGTTGTGTTTTTCTATTTTGTACCGGTAAGCCAATAACCAGATCGGTATTATGACTTAACGCTAATTTTTCCAGAGGGTCTAAATAACTGCTTTTTAAGTCATGATAAAAAAGGGTTAAACTATTTTCAGGCCAAATAATAATATCACTGTCCCAATGCTGTTCAGTTAAGCTTTTGTAGATATCCAACCGTTCATTAATTTTATCTAAATCCCATTTGGTAATTTGCGGTGCATTACCTTGTATTAAACTAACTTGTAATGGTGCATCAATCTCAGTAGTCCACTCAATATTTTTTAAAAAGAAACCAACAATAAATAGACTAACAAAAGCGATACTCGAAGCCGCAAAGTAGTTCCATTTTTTAGAACTGCCGTAATTCCAAATAACTATAATAAAACCTGAACCTAATGCGACCAGCCAACTTATGCCATAGCTGCCGATAATTGGAGCATAACCAGTTAAACTGGTATCAATTTGAGCATAACCCAAACTAAGCCAAGGGAAACCTGTAAATATGGTGCCCCTAATCCATTCAAACATAACCCAAATTAACGGCAAAATGAACAACATAGCAAACTGTAAATAATATTTACTATGATAAATCAGTTTTAAAACCCAGACACTGAACATTCCTTGGAAGCCAATAACTAAGGCTACAAAGGCCACAAAGGCTAATGTTAACAATGCCGCTAACACTAACGGAGTATTACCAAACTCATTAATTGCAACAAAAACCCAAGAAACGCCAACACCAAAAACACCAAGTCCAAAGGCATAAGCACGCCAAAATGCAATCCGAACAGGTACATTCAGTAATGATAGAAACAATGCGGCAGGAGAAAGATAGGATAACGGAATTAAATTAACTGGAGCAAAGGCTAACGGTAACAATGCTCCGGCAATTAATAATAACAGTAATATTATTTTATTTGAAAATACCTCGCTATTATGAAGCACTCACACCAACCTGTGGTTCAGATATAATAGTCATATACAATAAATGAATTCGTCTATTGTCCGCTCGTAAAATTTTAAAATTATAACCATCAATTTCAATTATTTCACCGCGCTTAGGTAGATGGCCTATTCTATTTAACAGTAGACCACCTAAAGTATCATACTTATCGGTTGAAAAACTAGACATAAAGTGCTCATTAAAGTCTTCAATTGGTGTTAAAGCTTTAATAGTATAATTTTGATCCCCATGATCTTTAATAAAAGCATCTTCATCAATATCATGCTCATCTTCAATATCACCAACAATTTGCTCGAGTACATCTTCAATTGTAACTAAACCCGATACACCGCCATATTCATCAACAACAATAGCCATGTGGTTTCGACTTGAACGAAATTCATTTAATAAAATATTTAACCGTTTACTTTCAGGTATAACAATGGCCTGACGGATAATATCACGTAAATAAAACTTACTTTTATTATTGCTAACAAAATACGGTAATAAATCTTTTGCTAACAAAATTCCAATAACTTCGTCTAGGCTATCACCAATAACGGGAAATCGAGAGTGATTTGATTCAACAACAATAGGTAATATATTTTCGATATCTGAATCACGCTCTAATACGACCATTTGAGAACGAGGAATCATTATATCGCGTGCTTGCATTTCGGATACTTGTAACACACCTTCAATCATACCCAATGCATCAGAATCAAACAAATTACGTTGTTCAGAATCCCTGAGTAATGTGATAAGTTGTTCACGGTCTTGAGGCTCACCTAATAATGCTTGAGCCAAACGCTCTAACCAAGTTTTAGTGTTGTTCTCAGCTAACTGCTTCATGCTTTCATTCATAACTCATTTACCTGATATGGATTTTGATATCCTAGGGAATTTAGAATCTGAACTTCTAATTTTTCCATTACCTCTGCCTGTTCTTCTTCAATGTGATCATATCCTTGTAAATGTAATACACCATGCACCACCATATGCGCCCAATGTTCTACTTCTGTTTTTAATTGCTGCTGTGCTTCATTAAAGACGATATTAGCGCAAATTACTAAATCACCCAAAATTTTAAGCTCGACATTGTCATCAACTTCAAAAGGAAAAGCAAGAACATTCGTTGCAGTATTTTTTTGTCGATACATTTTATTAAGCTCGGCACTTTCACGTTCATCAACAATTCTGATTGTTAATTCAACCTGATCAATTAAATTGATATTTGCTGCATTTGCCCATTTAGTTAATAGTTTATCAGTTGGTGTGTCTTTTTTGTCATCAACTACATACTGGACAGTAACGTTAATCATGACTGATCAAATTCTTGTTCATACTTATCATATGCAGTGACAATTTTTTGAACCAAAGGATGACGAACAACATCTTTTGCTTGAAAAAGGCTAAAGCTAATACCATCAATTCCTTTTAAAACATCAATTACATGACGTAAACCAGATTTTTGTCCGCGGGGTAAATCAATCTGCGTTATATCACCGGTAATAACCGCAGTAGAATTAAAGCCGATACGCGTTAAAAACATTTTCATTTGTTCAATCGTAGTATTTTGTGCTTCATCTAAAATAATAAAAGAATCGTTTAAGGTTCGACCACGCATATAAGCCAATGGTGCAACTTCTATAACGTTTCGTTCAATTAACTTTGCTACCTGCTCAAAACCTAACATTTCATATAGTGCGTCATAAAGAGGCCGCAAATATGGATCAATTTTTTGGGATAAATCACCCGGTAAAAAACCCAAACGTTCACCTGCTTCTACCGCAGGCCGGGTGAGTACTATTCGACGGACTTCTTCTTGATCGTAAGCTTGTACTGCACATGCCACTGCTAAATATGTTTTTCCAGTACCGGCTGGACCAATGCCGAAATTTAGATCGTTACGAATAATATCTTGTAAATAGCTTTTCTGATTTGCTCCTCGCCCCGTAATTGACCGACGAGGTGTTTGAATAATCGGAGAGATAAGTCCATCAGTATCGCTGTTTGCAACTAAATCGTTAATCTCAGATTCTTGTAAATACTCATGTACAATTTTAGGTAATAATGATTGACGTGATGTTTCTGAGTATAGTTTTTTTAACACCGCTCGCGCTGCGTTAACCGAATCTTGTTCACCAATGATGCAAAATACGTTGCCTCGATTATTAATCTCAACACCTAGACGACGTTCAATTTGACGTAAGTGTTCGTCTAATTGGCCGCAAAGATTAATTAATCGTTGATTATCTGTCGGTTCAAGTATTAAATCTTGAGATTTTGTTGAGCTAGTCAATTCAGTGTACTTTATGGTATTTAGCCAACTATCGCAGTTGGCTCAATGCTAGAAGACTCAGATGTTACAAGAACACCTTGAAGTGAATTTTGAAATACCTCGCTGATAACAACATCAACAAAATCTCCAATGTACTGTGGATCAGCAGTGACATTCACTACTCGATTATTTTCAGTACGACCCGCTAACTGAGCAGGGTCTTTCTTAGATACCCTTTCTAGTAATATTCGCTGTGTCGAACCTAACATTTTTCGGCTAATTTGCTGCGCTTGTTGTGCAATACGGTGTTGCAACAAGGATAAACGTTTTTTCTTTGTATCAAGACTAACATCATCAATTAAAGTCGCAGCAGGTGTACCGGGTCTTGGGCTGTATATAAAACTAAACGAATGATCAAAATTTATAGACTCTATTAATTGCATTGTAGACTCAAAATCAGCTTCAGTCTCACCTGGGAAACCAATAATAAAATCCGATGAAATACTGATATTCTCACGAACCGAACGCAATGCAGCAATAATCGCGCTATATTCGTCAACAGTATGCCCTCGCTTCATCATCGATAAAATACTATTGGATCCGCTCTGTACTGGCAAATGTAAATGACCTACTAATTCAGGGACTTCAGCGTAACACTGAATTAAACTGTCCGTCATTTCTATTGGATGAGATGTTGTATACCGAATTCGATCGATGCCCTCAACTGCAGCTACATAATGAATCAATAACGCTAAATCGGCTTCAACATCGCCTAAATCATCAAAATAAGCATTTACATTCTGGCCAAGTAAATTAATCTCACGCACACCCTGCTCGGCTAAGGCCTTCACTTCATTTAAAATATCATTAAATGGTCGGCTAAATTCTTCTCCACGAGTGTAAGGCACGACGCAGAAACTGCAATATTTGCTACAACCTTCCATTATTGATACAAACTCAGACACGCCCTTAGCCTGTGGCGCAGGTAAATGATCAAACTTTTCTATTTCAGGAAAACTAATGTCAATAACCGATACTTTCTTCGACTGAGAAGTCAAAACCTTTGTGATCATTTCAGGTAGTCGATGAATTGTTTGTGGACCAAATATTAAATCTACATAAGGTGCTCGACGTGTGATCGCCTCTCCTTCCTGACTCGCGACACAACCACCAACCCCAATAATAAGCTGTGGATTGTCTCTTTTTATTTCACGCCATTGACCCAACAAAGAAAACACTTTTTCTTGGGCCTTTTCTCGGATCGAGCAAGTATTGAGTAACAGAATATCTGCTTGCTCCGGGTTATCTATGGATTCGATTTGATGTGAGTGAGATAACACTTCAGCCATTTTATCAGAGTCATAGACATTCATCTGACAACCAAAGGTTTTGATGTATAACTTCATTTACTATTGAATAAGTGTTGTTGAATTAATGTAAATTTATCATTTTTAGAATGCTTATTCCAGCCATCAAATGAATTTAAGGCATTAATAAATCTAGCATTTAACAAACACATTCTAAGTTGTATAAAATCTAATTTTATCAACTTAAGTATATAAAACAAAATAAAATCAAATACTTAAATATAGTTAAAAAGAAGTTTAGCGGTTATATCGATAAATCACAGAATAATTAGATTATGTTAAATGATGCGCTTTTATGCTTAACATATTGATTTTATTGATCATTTAAATACAGAGGTGTTTCGTAAATCTAATAAAGTGTGAACCATGCACATCATTTATGTTCAAATTTTAGTATATTTTTTAAGCAAGGCTAATTTTCATTCATTTTTACTATTTTAATGATTGATCAAACTTACGTAAGTCACTACCATACAATTTAAACAGAGCCAAGAATGGACGCTTGTTCTACTAATCAGTGGAAATTGATTAAATACACAATATGAGCGTCTCCAATCAACCAAGTACCAATGATCAAAATAATGACAGTATTACAACTGACTCATTTTTAAAGTACTTTGGTTTTTCAGATCACCCTTTTTTAAATTCGAATAACCCAGAATATCAATACATCAGCCGAACCCACCGTCAAGCAAAATCCCATTTAGAATATGCCATGCAAATACCAGATGGTGTTTCAATAATTACCGGTGATTTTGGTACCGGTAAAAAAATGTTAATCCAAGATGCACTTTCTAATCAAAGCGATAATTTATGTGTTGTTGAAATTATAACGCCACCAAGATCTGAATTAGAACTTTTAACCATTATTGCATCTGGAGTTGGTAAACAATTTTTAAATCCAGACAAAGAGCAACTGCTTAAAGTTATTTATAATCGCATACTTGAGCAGCAAGCATTGTCGAGTAAAATAATAATAATTCTTTATCAAGTGCAAGACTATGATTTTGAAGCACTCGAACAAATCCGAAATTTATCTGAAATAAAAGTTAACAACCAACGTGCAGTTAATGTTTTATTATCGGGTAATCCTGAACTATACAAACACCTTGACGAGCTTGAAGTAACGCAGCTCACGCGTAGAGTACGTTACCGAATTCACATTAATACTTTAAATGAGTCAGAAACTTACGAATATATTTTACACCGTTTAAATGTTGCTGGTTGTGATGATCCTACTCTATTTAGCTCGGATGCCATTGATTACATTTACCACACTAGTACGGGACATCCAAAATACATCAATGAACTCTGCAGCTTCTCTTTAATTCGATCTTTTGTTGAAAACAAAAAGGTAATTGATCTAGAGTTAGTAAAAAAAGCCAGCGAAGAACTTCAACAACACCCAAAAGAACATCAAATTGTGGATAAACTTAAAAACTATCAAAATTCTATTCAACGACAAACAAAATCACGTCCTAAGTTTTTATTATATTTAAAGGGGCAATTTTTAGGAGAATATTCATTGCTCAATAATGTCATTACCATTGGTCGAAATCACGATAATGATATTTACATTGACGATCCGCGAATTAGCCGTTATCACGCTACAATTAGTATTCAAAATGACGTTACTATAATCCAGGATTTAGACAGCACCAATGGAATATTTGTAAATAAGGTTAATACTCGACTATCAACAATTGAAGACGAAGACGTTATTCAAATTGGTCTACATCAATTAAAAGTAGTTCACAAAATTAAATATGTTAATCGCGAAGATGAGTTTGAAAAAACCCGACAAACCATAAGTGACACCATCGAAACCTATCTCGCTAATGTAGATAAACTACTAGGCTCCACGCCGTAAATTAGCCTTAACTACATCCATACTGAACTAATAAAAAAAGCGTATCTATTAACTAGATACGCTTTCTAAGCTTAGTATTACTTAAATCAAATAACCAAAGGAACAATCAACAAAGCAACAATATTCATAATCTTAATTAAAGGATTAATTGCTGGACCAGCAGTATCCTTATAAGGATCACCAACGGTATCACCCGTTACTGCAGCCTTATGGGCCTCAGAACCTTTACCACCAAGATTATCATCTTCAATATACTTTTTAGCATTATCCCAAGCGCCACCGCCTGTGGTCATTGAAATTGCGACAAATAATCCAGTTGCAATAGAACCAACCAACAAACCACCAAGAGCTTGTGGCCCCATTGTTAAACCAACAACGATGGGCACAGCGACAGGTAATAATGACGGTAAAATCATTTCCTTAATTGCAGACTTCGTTAACATATCAACGGCAGTAGAATAGTCAGGCTGTTCAGTATAATCCATGATACCCGGTTTTTCTTTAAACTGTCTTCGAACTTCAATAACCACGGAACCTGCTGCACGTCCAACTGCTTCCATTGCCATCGCACCAAAAAGATAAGGCACTAAACCACCAATAAATAACCCAATCAATACCATGTGGTTCGATAAATCAAACGTCATCACTTGTGAGGTAAGGTGTTCAATTTCACGCGTGTAATCCGCAAATAAAACTAATGCAGCTAGTCCTGCTGAACCAATAGCA
The DNA here is from genome assembly GCA_964420605.1 of uncultured Thioalkalispiraceae bacterium. Taxonomy (GTDB): domain Bacteria; phylum Pseudomonadota; class Gammaproteobacteria; order UBA6429; family Thiohalophilaceae; genus CAYQUC01. The sequence continues at coordinate 18,825 of CAYQUC010000022.1, forward strand.
TAACCTTTGGTCACCGCTTTAGTAGTATTACCAACCGCATCCAATTCATCGGTTTTCTTACGCACGCTTTCTTCCAAGTTTGCCATTTCTGCGATACCACCCGCATTATCGGTAATAGGTCCATACGCATCCAGAGCCACGATAATACCCGCCATCGATAACATAGCGGTTGCCGCAACTGCAATCCCGTATAAGCCTGCAAAATGGTGTGCCGTTGCGATACCAATACAAATCACAATAACCGGTGCCGCAGTTGAGCGCATCGACAATGCCAAGCCTGCAATAACATTTGTACCATGCCCAGTTGTTGATGATTCCGCTAATTTTTTCACGGGAGAGAATTCAGTTGCAGTATAATATTCAGTAATCACAACTAATGCCGCAGTAACACCTAAGCCCACTAAGGAAGCATAAAATATTTCCAAGACTGAGTATGAACCATTTCCGGCCATCATTTTATCGGTTACAAAATAAAATGCTATTGCCGATAATATTCCAGCTACTGCCAAGCCACGATACAAAGCCGGCATAATTCGTCCGCCTTCTTTGACTCTCACAACCCAGGTACCAATGATAGAAGCAATAATTGAAACTGCTCCTAACACTAATGGAAACAATATTGCTTCAGTAGCTACCGAAGTACCACTGAAAACAAATCCACTCAAGATCATCGTCGCTATTATTGTCACCGCATAGGTTTCAAATAAATCCGCCGCCATACCAGCACAATCACCCACATTATCACCAACGTTATCGGCAATAACGGCTGGATTACGAGGATCATCTTCCGGAATACCTACTTCAACCTTACCCACTAAATCTGCGCCAACATCGGCACCTTTAGTAAAAATACCGCCACCTAAGCGTGCAAAAATTGATATTAACGAGCCGCCAAAGGCAAGACCAATCAATGGGTTCATATCAACCACATCCGTGGTAGAAACACTTACTAAGTAAAAATAAAATGCGGTAACTCCTAATAATGCTAAACCAACAACTAACAATCCAGTTATCGTGCCACCAAGAAATGCAACCTGTAAAGCAGGATTAACACCTTTTCGAGCTGCTTCAGCAGTACGAGCATTAGAGCGAACAGAAATAAACATACCAATATAACCCGTCGCTCCAGATAATATTGCACCTATAGCAAAACCAATTGCTGACAAAGGCGTTAAAAAAATAAAAATTGCTATAAACAAAATAACACCAACTATCCCAATAGTTAAGTATTGACGTTTTAAATAAGCTGCTGCACCCTCTTGTATCGCGCCAGAAATGCGAATCATATCCGCATTACCTTCAGGTAGTTTTAAAATTCTAAAAATTGAAAAAATGCCGTAGGCTATTGCGATAACACTTGCAGCCAAGGCTAGTAATATTGATGTTGACATAACGCTCCTCTCCATCTAATCCATTAATAATTTTAATAGTTATAGTATGTTCCCCTAATAATATTTAACAAAATGATTAAGATAGTACGATTAGGGTAAACACTGACATCCTAAACGGAATTGCATCACAGCGCTTATTGTCTTTATTTATCAGGGTATGTTTTTGCTTGATGATAAAAAAAAATGATGACAGAAATATTTAAATACTATATTTAAATATTATTATTTAATAACTTACTTTATAAAATTATTTTATAACACAAACTTGTTTTTAGTTCCTTAATACTAAAATTAGAATTTCACAATAATTATTTTTATATTTGAAATCCTCTAATTCATGCTCCATGCCAAAATTTAAATTTTATAATTTATTTCTGTATTGTCCAAGTTAACTGCGAATTAATTTATTGTTATTACCTTTATTTTCATTCGCCTTAACATCATTCCACGCATTGTCCATTTCACTTAATGAGGCATTATGCAAACCTCCACTTAGCAACAACCGCTGTTCAACTTGTCGAAAGCGTCGTTCAAACTTTGTATTGGCTTTTCGTAATGCCGCTTCAGCATCAACGTCTGCATGTCGAGCTAAATTAACACAGGCAAAAAGTAAATCACCAATTTCTTCTTCAATGTGATTTTCTTTTTCGTTATCGCTCAGTTGTAATTCATGCTCAACCTCTTTAATTTCTTCATAACATTTTTCTATAACACCGCTGATATCTGACCAGTCAAAACCAACATTTGAAACGCGACGTTGTATTTTTTGTGCTGCCGATAAGGATGGCAATGCTGTATTTAAATTATCAAGAACACTATCAATACCGTTTGAGTTAGGTACAACTAAATTACGTTCTTGTTTTTTTATCTCGTCCCAGGATAGTGCCTGTTTATTCACCGCATCGGGATCAGTCAAATCAATTGCTATTGACTGAGCTACATCATTGACATTTTTAAATACATGTGGGTGACGGCGAATTAATTTGTTACAAATTGCAGTTACAACATCATCAAAACAAAAACGTTGCTGTTCCTTAGCGAGTTGCGAATAAAAAACAATTTGAAATAATAAATCGCCTAATTCATCAGGAAGATCTTCCAATCGATTTTGCTCGATCACTTCAGCAACTTCATATGCCTCTTCTAACGTATGAGGCACAATAGTGTCGTATGTTTGTTTAATATCCCAAGGACAACCAGAAGCAGGATCACGTAGACGTGACATAATATCGAGTAATTTTTTCATGAACAAATCCAAATTCAATCAGGATTATTATAGTAGCAGTTTGAGATGTGCAAAGGGCAGGTATTTTTTATCAAAAAAATCAGTTTAGTAATGCATTACGGTAAATAATTTTTTGGTAAAATAGTTTCAAGAGCATCACTAAATAAAGGGCCAGCCTCGGAAAAAACATCTTCAATCACACTCTCATCCAAACCACTCACTTTCCAGGCATAATCCGATACTGTTTGTATTCCACTTTGCTGCTCTAGTTCTTGTTCAGCCAATCCGGTAATACAGTTTGCAATGTGGACCATGCAAACATCCAAAATAGTGTCTTCTGCCAGCTCAGGGTTATGATGAAATGCGACACTGTCGCGCAACGAATCCGGCATACGCCATTCTCGTAATAATTCACTGCCCACTTCAGCATGATCAAAGCCCAAAATTCTTTGTTCTACTTCAAAGTCTAATTCGCCAGTTTCATTACAGGTATTAATAATTAATTCAGCTTTATCGGTTAGTTTATGGCATATAATCAACTTGCCAATATCGTGTAATAGTCCTGCTACAAATAGTCGTTCGCTGTGTAACACATTACACCGTTTCGCCAATAACTGCGCAATAACGCCGCAATACACGCTGTGCCGCCAAAAATAAGCCATGTTTAGTAGTTCAGTTGGAATCTTTGAAAATGCTTCTATAGCGGACGCTGCTAATACTAAACCGCGTAATTCACGTAATCCAATTATCGTAACAGCGCGAGTAACGGTTTCAATTCGAGATGAAAAACCATAATAAGAACTGTTGACTATTTTTAATAATCGGGCAGTTAAACTGGTATCACGAGAAATAACACGGCCGAGATCACTCGCCGTGGTTCCAGAGTCCTCCAACATTTCAGTTACACGCAAACAAACCTCAGGTAATGAAACTAGGCGTACTACCCCCGTTACTAATTCTTTTGAATCCATAAAACAAAATTCTCAACTAAAACATACATTAAATAATGTTAATTATCTGTAAACGTGTTATCTGTTACAGTCGTTATACACTGTATATAACGACAGTTAGTAACATAGCTTTAATATATTAATATAAGTATCTTGTTGTTTTTATTAAAATTTATTAATAACAAACCATAACATTATCTTTTTTGTGAGCAACTTATCAACTATATTCAATTACGTTCATTTATTCGTTGTTGTAAATTTTGGTGAGCACTTGCACGAACCTCTGGATCAGGATCCTGACTAAGTTCGTTAAGTGTTTTTGAACTAGCATTTAAATTGTTAGCAACTTCAAGTCGAATATTCCCATTGCTATCATGTGATAAAATATCAAGTATTGCAGTTGGTATGTACTCAAACCTAGCAACAACGCTACGAACAGCTACAACCTTATCTTGTGCTAATAATAAATATATTTTTGTAGTGCTATTCAAGTTTGTAGCAACAGCGATTCGTACCAGTAAATCACGGTCATGCGCCAATAACATTAAAATATGTTCGGTTGATTTGCGATTACTCGCAACTAATCTTCTAATTTCATGATTTTTATTTGTAGCTAACTGCTGCAATTTTTTTGGTGCTGTTGATGGTAAGCGCGCTAAACGTTTAGTATCATCTAATGATTCCGCAATAGCATTAGATGATTGTAAAAATGTATATATAATTAAACCAACGATACAATAACGAAACCATTTAAATTCAATTATCAACCTTGCTCAACCACTTCTAAAATAATACCTTTCAACAAAGTTTCAATTCCTTTAAGTGCTTTGTCCGATTCTTTACTTGCACCGTAACTCGGTCGGCGGTAAGTTATATACACACTGTCTTTATCAGTAGCTAATTGGTAAACATAAATTATATAAGGACAAAACATAAAATTGCGGGGATCCGCTTCCATACTCGCCCGTGACACTGTCGCTGAACAAAATTCAAAAGCTTCTGCATGGCTATAAATAATTTTTTTAATGCCGAGATCTTTACCCGTTCTAATCAACATATCACCAGTATGCGCAATAGTATTTATTTTAATGCCGGTTCCCGTAATAGCAAACTCAACATCGTCTCGTATATCGCTATAAAGACCTTTCACTTTATATTCTACATAAGTATTGGTTTCGGTGATAACAACATTATCTGACTCACCCGCTAAACTTGTTGTGGTTGTTGTTAATAATAATGCTAAAGCTGAAACACTGATCATAAACCGACGAAACATACTAATTCTCCAAAATGTCTTATTTATTATGTAATTCATAACTAAATCCAATTTACAGCTTATCATAGCCAATAAACACAAAACTATTGATTTAGTTATCAAAAAGAACAATTAGTTCAATATCTTGGATACTAATCTCGTCTTAGTTTATCAGAGGTACCAATTGGAGTTGGGTACTTCATAACAATATAATAGGATGAAAAAATAAATGTTATTAATGTTGCTAACTGGATAACATAAGATGCTTTTGATGATATATAGCCTGATTGTAACGCAATGATTGTTATTAATAATGAGAACTCACTAATTTGACCCAATCTAAATCCAGCTTCGGTTGCTGTTTTAGGGCGTTCAGCTACCGTGCGTAATAACCAGCGAAAGATTAACGGTTTAAATATTAACACGAACATTGCTAAACTAAAGGCCGGTATAATGACATGACTGATCATTGATAAATCGAATCCGGCACCAAGAGCGAAAAAAAACATCACTAAAAAAAAGTCTCGTAACGGTCGTAAACTCTCGGCGATATATACCGCAATCGGCCGAGTTGCTAATGAAATACCTGCCACAAAGGCACCAATTTCTACCGATAAACCAATATAATGTGCTAACTCTGCAATTCCTAAACACCAACCTAATGCAACCAGAAAAATATATTCTCGAATAGTGTCAAATTTTGCTATCAGTGGTAATAATAAATATCGTTCCATAACAAAAACAAATAGTATAATAGCTGGGATGGTAACCGCGAGTTTACTAAATTGTATTAGTAATTCATCACCCTGCGCAGCTCCGTGAAATATAATTAATATAAAAATGGCTATCAAATCTTGTATTAATAATACACTAATAATTATTTCACCTAAATGTTTGTGATGTAAAATGGTGGTTGGTAAAAGCTTAAGACCTAGAATCGTACTTGAAAACATCATTGTAGCGCCAATGACAAGGCACTCGATAAAATTAAAATTAAACGAAAGTGCAATGACAAATCCAGCGCCAGCAAATAAAAAACAACTTAATAAAGTTGTTATCATGGCCTTGGAAAACATGTGTACTAGACTATGAGGATCAAGATCAAGGCCAAGCAGAAATAACAAAAATATAATACCGACACTCGAAATGTCTTCTATAATTTTTGGCTCTGGTACTAGGGCTAAGCCCCAAGGACCAATAAGCACTCCAAGAAAAATATACGCTATAATTAATGACTGTCGTGCGTAAAGCGCAACTGATGCGAGAATCGCAGCCCCGGTAAAAATTAAAAACATAGCATGTACTAAAGAATCTGAATCCATCCCTATAGCATAGCCAATAATTAACTGTTATTTAAGCTAAGTCACCGGTCGATAAAACAAAATTTAATGATATTAGAAGAATGAAACAGAAGTGGGAAAAAACGATGGGTAATACCAATATTGATAGTGGCTTGAAAAATAAAGTGTGACTAAAAATATCAACATCACCATTCCCGCTAAAAGAATACGGGAATGATAAATGTAAGATTTTATTCTTCGTAACGTTGCATGATTAAGCTGGCATTTGTGCCACCAAAACCAAAGCTATTCGACATGACTCGATTTAATGTTACATTTTCTTTTAATTCACGAACAATGGGATAACCATCAGCAGCCGGATCAAGATTCTTAATATTTGCAGAAGCACTAATAAAATTTCCTTCCATCATCAGCAAAGAATAAATTGCTTCATTAACCCCAGCGGCACCGAGTGCATGACCCGTTAATGATTTCGTAGAGTTAATGAATGGAAGATTATCACCAAAAACTTCTTTAATAGCTTCAAGCTCAACCATATCTCCAACTGGAGTACTGGTTCCGTGGGTATTAATATAATCAATTTGTTGATTATCGGTTGTCGCCAAGGCTTGTTGCATACACCGCACCGCACCTTCACCCGATGGCGCAACCATATCAGCACCATCTGAAGTAGCACCATAACCAGTGATTTCAGCGTAAATTTTAGCACCACGGGCTTTAGCGTGTTCAAGTTCTTCAACAACTAACAGACCACCTCCACCAGAAATGACAAAACCATCTCGATCAGCATCAAATGTTCGTGAAGCTGTTTCAGGTGCATCGTTGTATTTTGAAGAACAAGCACCCATTGCATCAAATAAAATAGTTAAGGTCCAGTGTAACTCTTCACCACCACCCGCAAACACAATATCTTGTTTATTCAGTTGAATCAGTTCGGCAGCATGGCCGATACAGTGGGCACTAGTTGAACATGCCGAAGTAATTGAATAATTAACACCTTTAATTTTAAACGGTGTCGCTAAACATGCTGAATTAGTACTCGACATTGTTTTTGTTACACGGTATGGGCCGACACGTTTAATGCCGCGTTCTCTCAAAATGTCGGCTGCTTCAACAATGCTTGAAGTAGAGGGACCACCAGAACCAACAACTAAGCCCGTGCGAATATTGGAAACCTGACTGTCATCTAGCCCCGCGTCTTCAATAGCTTGTTGCATCGCGATATAGTTATAAGCTGCACTATCGCCCATAAATCGTTTTACTTTTCGAGGTATTAATTCATCGGTATCAATATTAAGGCCACCATGAATATGTGTCCGCATGCCTAAATCAGCATACTCTTGATGAAAATGAATTCCAGACTTACCTTGTCGTAACGATTCAGCAACTTCTGTTTTATTATTTCCAATACTGGACACAATTCCCAATCCAGTAATAACAACTCTTCTTAACGACATAATTATGACCCTTCTTCATCATTGGCAAATAAACCAACACGAAGCTCATTGGCAGTGTAAATCACTTCGCCATCGACACTCATTTCTGCATCTGCTATGCCCATATACAATTTACGCATAATCGTTCTCTTAATATGCACATGATAGGTGACTAATTTTTTATCCGGTGTTACTTGCCCAGTAAATTTAACTTCTTTTGATCCCAAAGCTCGACCATGTCCTGGACCACCTAGCCAACCAAGATAAAAGCCAAGTAATTGCCACATGGCATCTAATCCTAAACAACCTGGCATCACTGGATCACCTTCAAAGTGACAGTCAAAAAACCATAAATCTTTATTAATATCCAGTTCAGCAATAATCTCGCCTTTACCGTACTTGCCACCTTCTGTACTAATTAAGGGGATACGATCAAACATTAACATTGGTGGCAATGGTAGTTGCGCATTACCAGGACCAAACAATTCACTATGGCCGCATTGAATTATGTCTTCTTTGGAAAAACTATTTTTGTTTTGCATTTATAACTCTTCAATTCTGATTTGTAGCCGCAGGTCTTTCCACCTACAGGATGTAGCTTTATTGGATTAATGATAAATTGTTCTTAATAACGACTCAAGACAACCCATACTATCAACGCCAAAATAAAATCTGCTTATTTTAAAAGCAGGTATTTTACCGTTTCATGGGATTGAAACATAGTATTTCAGGACAAGAATTTGATAAATAACCATACATTTGCACCAAAAATCAAAAGTTTAGTCCAAATTAATCGATTATTTAACGGATAACTCGGTGAAAACCGCGTTTTTGAGATTTAATAAAATCAAGCAGGTGCTCAACTTCAGGTGAGTTAATTTTATGCATTTCTTCCAAAATGGCCTCAAGCGAATAATTTTCACTATTTGAGCTCTTTTTGAATAAAATTTGGTACGCTAACTTTAAGTTTTTAATGGTATCGTGTTTAAATCCTGCTCGACGTAAGCCAATGCTATTCAAGCCCTTAACTGCTCCTGGCACACCATCGGTAATCATATACGGTAATACTCCCTGGGTGATTTTGCTATTACCACCAACCATGGCATAACACCCAATACTGGTAAATTGATGCACCATAACCCCACCCGAGATAAACGCATTATTTTCGACTGATACATGTCCCGCTAACGCCGCATACGGTGCCATAATAATGTTATTACTCAAAACACAATCGTGTCCAAGATGAACACCATTCATTAGATAGTTTTTGTTGCCGATAGCCGTACACGATTCAACTGAACTACCACGGTGAATAATAACGTATTCACGTAGGACATTATCATTGCCCAACACGGTCTGGGTTGAGCAGTCTTTAAAAGAGGTATCCTGCGGATCGCCACTAAAAATACAGCCTTCATGGAAGGTGTTTCCAGAACCAATCCGAGAACCTTTTTTAATACTGCATCGAGCATGAAAAATATTATTATCACCAATTTGTACATCATCTTCGATAACAACAAAAGCAGCTATCGTGTTATTTTCTCCGATAGTTGCTTTTTCAGAAACACAAGCAGTTGCATGAATATTTTTTTCCAAAATAAAACCTTAGAATGTAAAATTTTTGAATTAATTGAACTGGGTCAATAATTTAAACCAGATTATATCACCTAAAATATACAGGGTCGTTAAAATTTTGAAGCCACGGTAAAATAAACCTTTTAGCTTATAAATTAGAATACATCTTATGTCACAGCAGTTTTTAAACCTTAATTTTGATAATCGATTTAGCCGTTTAAGCGATCATTTTTACAGCAAGTTAAACCCAACTCCATTTAAATCACCACACTATTTGGTTAGTTATAACCCAATGGCCGGTAAATTAATCGACCTCGATGACAGTTTTACACCCGATCAAAATTTCGTTGATGTTATCTCCGGTAAGCACGCTCTCGATAAAGCCGAGTCACTCGCCATGTTATATTCAGGCCACCAATTTGGTGGCTATAACCCACAACTAGGGGATGGGCGAGCAATATTACTGACCGAAGTTATCAATAATAAAAATGAACATTGGGACTTACAACTTAAGGGCTCCGGTTTAACCCCCTATTCCAGAGACGGTGATGGCCGAGCTGTATTGCGCTCGACAATACGAGAATATTTATGCAGTGAAGCAATGACAGGCTTAGGAATTGAAAGCACACGAGCGCTATGTATCATTGGTGCTAATGATGAAATCTATCGTGAAACAATAGAAACTGGCGCAATCTTAGTTAGAATGGCACCCAGTCATATCCGCTTTGGTAGTTTTGAGATATTTTATTATCGAAACCAACATGAGCAAATTAAAACACTAGCAGATTATACCATTGAACATTATTACCCAAAATTCCAAAATAGCGATTCGAAATACGTAGACTGGCTCGGTGAAGTCGTCATGAGAACTGCAAAACTGATCGCTAACTGGCAAGCGGTTGGATTTGCTCATGGCGTAATGAATACGGATAATATGTCAATTTTAGGACTCACATTAGATTACGGTCCATTCGGTTTTGTCGAAAAATACGATCCCAATTTTATTTGTAACCATTCTGACCACGGTGGTCGGTATGCTTTTAAAGAACAACCCAATATCGGCTCATGGAATTTAAGTTGCTTGGCTCAAGCATTATTACCCTTAATGTCGTTAGATGAGGCAAAATCGTGCTTGGCTTTATATGAGCAAGCATTTATTAATGAATATGTCATACTCATGCAGAAAAAATTAGGATTTACTCAATCTGAAAATAATGATTTAAAATTAATTAATCAATTATTAGCTTTACTGCAAAAAAATAATTGTGACTATACTCGCTTTTTTCGAGCACTCAGTAATTTTTCTACGTCAGAGATTCAGTTGAATAATAAAATAAGAGATGGGTTAATCGATATCAAAGCATGGGACGACTGGGCAGCGTTATACCTATCCAGATTAAAACAAGAAAATTCAGTTGATAGCCAGCGTAAAATTAACATGGATGCAAGTAATCCAAAATACATTTTAAGAAATTACATTGCCGAAATAGCAATACGCCAAGCACGAGATAAACAAGATTATTCTGAGATAGACAGGTTATTAAGCGTATTGCAATCACCTTACGACGAACATCCTGATATGCAACATTATGCAGATAAGCCACCTGATTGGGCTGACTCAATTGCAGTTAGCTGTTCGTCGTAACATTATAGTAAACCTTAAGTATAAGACTTAAAGTTTTAAATTTTGGAATAACGCATACGTGTCCCAAACTCAACCGAGAGTCTTATTTCAGCTGCATCAAGTTCAGAGGGGAAAAAAGTTCCTGAAATTTTAGCGCCATTTATACTAGCACCTTCCAATTTTGTATTGGATAAATCCACGCCACGCAAATCCGTTTGACGAAAATAACATCCCGTAAAATCCAGTCCATCGGCATCAAGATTTTGTAAGTTTAAATTTCTAAAATCACAATGAGTCATATCGCAACTTGCCGAGTTCGCTTTCTTTGCATTAAATTCGTCGATATTACCTTCACGTAATAATTGATACAGTGGATCTTGTATTATTTTAGGTCGCTCAGCCATAGTTGCCTCATATCAGTTCAAAATACCATACTGATATAACGGCAGTTTAATAGCGCTACTTTAATTGCTGGCATCAACCTCGACATTTAAAAGGTATTTATAATGAATAGTTTAGCCCCGCCACAACGACCAGCATTACCGAAGCATATACACAGCTTGCTATTTAGTTACTCTCAATGACTAACAGTGCATTTGAAAAGGATACTCATAAAATGAGTTCCAACTTAGCATCCTAGCTTGGAAATCGGAATAGCCAAACCTAACACTCATTACTTTTTCTAACGATGCCTTAGTGGTATTATTTTTAAGTAACTCAGTAGTAACGGGACAGCAATGATAAAATATCACTTTTCATATTTTTTCAACAATATACCTTCATCACCACAACAATCTGCAGCACATTTTTTAATTTCATGAATACTCGCCGCATCGCCTTGTAGAAAACTCGACACAGGCAGATTAGTATCAGCACAATCACAACCTTTATCATCGTAGACATAAACATTCGTTAACCCTATTTCACGTGCAACATCATACGTTTGCCACATAATGTCACTTGGGGTTGCAGGAATATGGCTTAACTTAAATGCCGGAAAAAATCGCGTGATATGCCACGGACTATCGGCACCAAGATTATCTCTAATCCAAATAGCAGTTTCACGTAACATCTTAATATTATCGTTTTTAGTTGGAATAATGTTAGTTCTCGTTTCAACATGCATTCCAAGCTCATGTGCTTTCTTAATCGATGCCAACACTTCATTAACTTTTGCTTTTTTACAAATGTCATAATAGAAATTATCATCCAGACTCTTAACATCTGAACATAACACATCAACATGTGGAGCCATTAACTCTAACGCTTCATCAGTCACGAAACTGTTCGACACATAAACAAGGTATAAACCCGCTTTGCGTGCAATAATAGAAACATCAATAACGTATTCTATCCATACCGCCGGTTCAGAATAAGTAAATGCAATGCCCTGAACATCGTGTCGCAGTGCCGTTGCCACAATCTCTTCAGGAGAGACGTAAGCTTCAGTAGAAACGCCTTTCGCAAGCTCATCTAAAGTTTCTACACCCCAAGATATATTTAAATTATGACAACCGTCACACCGAAAACTGCAACCATAACTTCCAATTGACATAACCTTGGTACCCGGTCGAAAGTGTTTTACGGGTTTATCTTCAATATTTCCAACTTCAATCGCAGAGATAATGCCATACGATAAATTGTACAACGTACCATGTCGATTCACATGCGCCTGACAAAACCCACGTTGGCCATGCTGTAATCGACAGCGCCATAAACACAAATTACAGCGAGTAGAACCATCGGACATTTTTTCCTGTAATCCTGTCTCAATTAATTTGTAATGAGACTTATCTAAACTTCCAGAAATAGTGGAATTGTGTGAATTACTTGTCGTGGTAATCGGAGGGAATTGATTCATCGTTCTATCCTAATAATATAAGTAGCTAAAATAATTCAGGCCACATTTGCTTTAAATAGTAATGGCGCAATAACAATCGTTAAGCAGTCATGCGCGTCTCGTAATGCTTGCTCTACTTGGTTTGCAGATTCTCCAACTGCAAAGATAAAACCAAGGTAACTTGAACCTTCGGGTAATGGTGTTACTTCGTAACCTGGCTGAATTTGAATACTGACATCATCAATTAATGGAATACTCTGAGCCGCCAATAAACCTTCTACTCGCTTTAAAATGCCGTGCCTTGGAATTGGAATCATTAAAACACCGGAGGCATTACTCTCTTGTTGCTTATCCAATGTTGGTATAGGCTCACCAATGGCGTGGGCCAATACTAATTCTTCTAGATTAAATCCTGTCCCAAACTGCAATAATCGTCCACAAAGTCCTCCGATAGTACGAGCTGCAATTTCAATAATCCAAATACCCGCATGATTTATGCGACACTCAGCATGAATAGGACCTTCTTGAAGACCATAAGCATCACAGGCAGATTGCAACGTTGCAATCAACTCAGTCTGTTGTTCTTTGTTCAACTTGGATGGCGTAATATAATAGGTCTCTTCAAAGTAAGGGCCATCCAGTGGATCCGGTTTATCAAAAATACTCAGTAAATTAAATGTTGAGTTTATTAATATCCCTTCAACTGCAATTTCATCACCCGCAATGAATTCTTCAATTATCAAGTAGCGATAATTTTCAGGACTTAATTTTTTATCGAGTTGAATTATAGTGGCGACACGATTACAGACAATTTCTAATTCTTGAGCATCATTCGCGCGAATAACCCCCAAACTTCCCGACAAGCCAATCGGTTTAACAACGACAGGAAATGTCAATGTACTCATTTGCTCGAGTACCGATAGCCGTAAATTAGTATCAATAATAGAAAAATGAGGTACCTTTACTCCCGCATCTAATAAACATGCACGAGCTAAATCTTTTCTTTTCGCAATTTGAACAGCGGCTGGTTTGTTATGAGGTAAAGCCAGTTTTTTAGAAACAATCGAGGCTAATTCTGTAGTGGAATCATCGGTCCCAATCACCGCTGAAAAAGGTCGTTTAGCAGCCTCTTTTAACATTTTAGCAATTGCGTTATCAGGTTCATCAAATTTAATATGCAAACCTTCAGAGTACGCACTAACTACGGAGTGCTCCCCTTCTGATGCTATTAACACATCAATATTTTTTTGTTTTGCGGCATTTATAAAAGCAAAAGTACGATAACTACCATGAGGTGCAATCAACAAAATACGTTTATTATAATGTTGATTAATACTCATATGATTAAATTTTGAAATAACACAGGATCAATATGTCCGTAGGTTATCAACAACAGCAACCTACAGACATGAATTGAGTGACATAATAAGAAATGAAGAGTTAATAGTTATATGGCTATTAACATCTGGGAGTCTGGTGAATTATGCGCCGCAACCACCGCCGCCGCCGCAACCACCACAAGCGCCTGATCCACCAACACTTTGAAATACGTTGTTGAATACAAAGCTACTATTCACTCCATCATTGACATAATCAACTTCACAGCCTTTTAAATAGCCTAGAGCAACTGCATCTACGTATAATTTAAAACCATCGGCTGTTTTCACTTTATCAAATTTTGAAGGTGAATCGGCGTAAGTCATGCCATAGGTCATACCACCACAACCACCACCCGACACAAAAACGCGAATAGCTTGAACATCATCTTCACCACTCTTAATCAACTCAGCCATTTGTGCTATCGCTGAATCCGTTATTTTCATATCAGAATCGGTGATAGTTGTATTAAACATTGCAGCTGTCATATCATTCATTGTCCATACTCCATAATTAACTTGCCAAATAAACACAGTGTTTAATTGTGGTTTATCAACCCCTTTTATCAAACTAAAGGAATCGGCAAGTATTTACTAATAATTGTAAATTACTTTAGTAAATTCTAACACAGCATACCGATTTGAACTACACATTGACCCTCAATATAGGTCATAATGGCGTTTTAATATATTACGATACAGGAATATCAGTATGACTAGAATGGTCTTTTGCCAAGTATTAAATCGAGAAGCTGAAGGGTTAGATGAACTCCCTCATCCCGGTGAATTGGGACAACGAGTTTTTGACAGCGTTTCAAAGGAAGGCTGGAATAAATGGTTAGAACGCTTAACATCTATTATTAATGAAAATCAATTAAACACGGCCGATCCTCGCAGCCTAGATTTAATAGAACAACACATGCTTGGATTTTTATTTAAAGAAGGCGAGCTTGGTAGTTTACCAGAGGGTTTTCAAGCTGCTGGCGGCAAAAAATAACTTATCCGATTTTAAAATTTAATTTGAACAACCAATTATATGAACGATATTAAAGATTATCCTGTCACTGAGTTAAAATTAATTTATCAGGTTTTACACAGTCAAATTCAACAAAATTTTGATCTAATGGATTCAAATTTATTGCAAGACATACAAACCATTCTACAGTCACAGGCAGCAAATGATGGCATTGACGTTAGCCTTCATAGTGAATGGTCGTTGTGGCTAAGCCAACAATCAGTATCATAAATCACTATGAATTTTTGTGCTCAATGTGGTAACACTGTCGTATTTGAAATACCCGATGGCGATAACCTACCGCGCCATATTTGTCATCACTGCAATATTATTCATTACCAAAACCCAAAAGTTGTTACAGGCACACTACCCGTTTGGCAAGACAAAGTGCTACTGTGTAAACGTGCAATTGAACCGCGCCACGGGAAATGGACTCTACCGGCCGGATTCATGGAAAACAGTGAAACCTTAGAACAAGCCGCGATGCGCGAGACTGTTGAAGAGGCTAACGCGAATATTAAGATCAGTAGTTTGTATACAATTTTTAGCCTACCCCACATTAGCCAAATTTATGTCATGTATCGCGCTGAGTTACTGGATTTAAATTTTTCTGCAGGAGTTGAAAGTTTAGACGTTAAACTCTTTAATGAAGATGAAATACCGTGGCAACAATTAGCATTTAAAACCATAGAACAAACACTGCGTTATTATTTTGAAGATAGAAAAAAAGATGCGTTTCCTATTTACAGTCATGCCATTGAGCACAGTAACAAATTACATAACAGCTAAATAACACTAATAATCTATTATATCATCAACACTGTCAATAACAGCATCTTTCCAATCTGCGGTTATAATCAACCAGTTGTTATCGCGTTGTTCCCACGTTGAATTAATGGTGTACACTCGCCCCCGTTCTGGCATCTTATTGTTACTACCGGAAACAATAACAAAAATTTTTGCGTGTACTATTTCTTGTTCAATCGCTACTGCTGCCCGCACTTTATAAGTTTCAATACTCCGATTACGTCTGAAGTGAAAGAAAATTTGCCGCTTTAAATGTTTACGAGTGACTGTTTTGTTACCCATAAAGTCAGTAGCAAAATGTTTCATAAAATCCTTAAGCGATTTATCCGAAATTGCTTGTTGCATGGACGCAATTTGAGACTCAATTTGTTGTTCTATGGTTTGTTTGGTACAAGCCGACACAAGCAGCATTAGTATTAACATCCCTGATACTATCATCAAAATACGGGGCATTTTGACCGCTATTCGCATATTCTTATTTACCTATTATTTTAGCTATATAAGGTTAACGTAGACTGTGTAGATAATCTTACTGTATATTTATACTTAGTATAAAAAGCTATAAAATACATAACGATATAAGCGAATATATTAATAAAATTGATTTAATTAATATAAATTATTGTCAAATAAAAGCAAAAAAATCTGGTTTTGTGATTAACATCATAGTGATAATCTGTAAATACTCTATTGTTGTATAAAGATTACCATTATTAATTTTATTACTTTCTTAAATATACTTTAGAATTTTCAACATTATAAATAATACCGTAATAGGCGTAGTGACAATATCAAAATGTTAAACGATATCATAAAATTTGTTCGAATAATTCCGCTATTACAACCGCTGTATACCAAGTTTCCAAAAAGCTATTTAACGCTAGCGACTTTAGCAACAAGTATTGGTTTTATTTTTTTAGCTTTTTTCCCCATATTATCATTAATTCTATTTTTTAAATTATTTGGAACTATCGCATCGGCTTCAGGATTTGTCGATTGGCTTTTAGTTCTGATTCACATCAGTATCTTAGCGTTAGCTTCGATAGTCAGTTTCTTCATGTTTCGCACACAGTTTCCAGCCCCAACCGGTGTTGAGCTGGATTGGGAGAAACCCGATAAAATTATCGATGAAATATTACTCTTAACTGAACGTTATTCATGTCGAGCATTTGATCATATTATTTTCACACCGGAATACTCAATTAATATCATTCAAACACCGCGTTATAGTTTGCCTTTAATGACCCACACTACATTGTGTATTGGATTACCGACCTTACTGTGCCTAAGTCCCGAGCATTTTAAAGGCTTACTAGCTCGCGTAATTGGTCAATATTCAGGACAATATAATAAGCTCACAAATTGGATAAATCGTTCAACTTTAATGTGGCGACATTATTTAAAAGCCTATAAAACCGGTAACACATTAGTCCACAAATTTTTATATTATTTCTTCTCTGTTTATTGCCCTTTAACCGAAGCCATAAGCTATTACGCCATCCAAAAAGACGAGTTTAAATCCGATTATTACGTACTTGACGTTATCAATGATAATGATGTTGTGGCAATGATCAGCGCCAACATTGTCAATTCTGAATTTTTAGAAAAAAAATACTGGCCTAAAATTCAAAGCATGGCACGTAAAAATCCGATGGAGCCTGAGTTTCTACCTTACGACTCAATGGCTAACGCAATAGCGAAAGGACTTGGCCATGAAGATAAAGAACGATGGCTAAAATCAGCCCACTCTGGTTCCGTAGACTACTCACATACCTTACCCGGATTACGTGAGCGAATGTACGCCCTGGGTCATGAAGAGATTATCGTACCCAATAAATTCAAATTTAATGCAGCTAAACATTACCTCGGAGAATACGTAAACGAAGTTATCACGACAATGGACCAAATTTGGTTACAACGATTACAACTAGCCTTAAATGTTATTAAAGATTCAAGTCAAGATAAAAAGTCCTACGGTGAGGACGATCCCTTAGTTATGCAGTTACACGAGTTACAAAAAAAATCTAAAGCAACACCATTAAATGAAGATGAGGTTTTTGAACTCGCTAGACTCACAAGCAAGGTAAACGGAAAAACGGCAGGACTAAAAATTTATCAACGAATTCTACAACAACGTCCTGATGATGTGAAAATTTTATACACCGTCGGCCGAATGCTATTAGGCAGTAATGATGATTCAGGTATCAAAGTGTTAACCAGAGCCATGAAATTAAATCCAAAATGCCAAGCACCCGCCTGTCGAATGATTTCTAAATATTATCTTAAATCTGGTGACGCTAAATCAGCCGAACAATGGCAAACCAAGTCCACAACTTAATCTACCAGTGTTGTTGCCACATCAAATAACCTTTGGCACTGAGAATTAAAATATTCTTTAAGCAAATGCACTCGGAGTATTAAATATTACCAAATAATTTTTTAAATGCATTATCAACATTCATAATCATATTCGAATCACGTTTAATTATATAATCAACTGACAACAGTGGTTCCACTGCAATTTTTGTTGTTGAGGTGAGCAACACGATTGGTACTGTAGCATTAATTGATTTTGACATTCTCATTGCGGCTATCACAGCAATACCGTTTAAAACGGGTAATTCCGTTCCAATAAACATCAAATCGTAATTATCATGCATGAGCTTATTTAAAGACTGCAAACCATCCGACACCGTTACAATCTGAACTGGGTAGTTTGATATTAATTTAGTAATTAGATCAATAGTTGAGTCGGATTGACCAACAATTATTACTTTAATAATATCTTTAAAAGCTATGACATCTAATGCATCAAGCTCAGACTCAATTTTTAAAAATACATCTTTACCATCAATTATTTGTTCCCGAGCTAAGATCAGTAAATCAACAAATTTTAATAAATTTGACGCTTCATTGTGAGTTATAACATCAATTTTTTGTGTTGAGGTTAAATGCTCTTCTAAACGATGGCATATTTTAGTTAGAATAAATAAACCATGTGTCCCAGCACTGCCTTTTATACTATGTACATTTCTAAATAATGTTTGATAATACTCTTCATATTGATTGATATCTTCTAATCCCAGTATTTCATTTTCCATATCCTGAAATCGCACAGGTAAATCCGCAAGATAGTCATCTCGAAGCACACCGAGTAACGATTCCATGGTATTTTGTGGCGTTTTATTATCAGTCATTAAATTCGTCGTATCATTGTCACTGTATTTATCGGCAATATTCGATAAATATTAAAAGTTAAAATCAAACAAAGCACTTATTTTCTCTCAAAATGACTCCATTTTAAGTACACCAGTAGACAATAAATGTTAAATTTAATAATAATATAATTCTGTTATTGAAATTGCGCATTAATCATAAATCCAATTATAATTACAGGTATTCAATTCAATTTTAAAGTCGATCATAATGAGCTTTGATATAAAACACGTTAGCAATTATTGCTTTTTTCCAATTCTTATTTTGCTTCTGACTAGCTTATCATTAAGCTCTACAGCAAATGCACAGTGGTTTAAAGAGACTCAAGCTATAATGGGAACTGAAGTGCGGGTTGAGTTTTGGCTTGATGATACTAGTTCAAATTCAGGCACCAAATTAATAAAAATAATTATGCTCGAGATGCACCGAATAGACCGATTAATGAGTCCCTACAAAAAAAATAGTGAATTATCAAAAGTTAACCAAAATGCTGCTTCATCAAAAACCGCGATCAGCGATGAGTTATTTAATTTAATCAAAAAATCCATCGACATCTCAAAATTAACCAATGGTGCATTTGACATTACCTTTGCAAGCGTTGGAAATTTATACGATTATCGCAACAAAATAAAACCTGCAGCTCAGCAAATCACCACGACCCTGTCCAAAATTAATTACCAACACATTATTTTAACGGATTCTGACAAAACGATAGAATTTGCTCGTTCAGGTGTTGTCATTGATTTAGGCGGCATCGCTAAAGGTCACGCTGTTGACAACAGTATCAGAATCTTGAAGAAATATGGAATACAGCATGGTTTAGTCAGTGCTGGCGGCGATACTCGGATTATCGGTGATCACCGTGGTCGTCCCTGGGTAACCGGAATTCGGAACCCACGTATAAAAGGAAAATCTGCCATATTGATACCGCTCAGCGATATCGCAATTTCAACCTCAGGAGATTATGAGCGTTATTTCATTGAAGACGGTGTACGATACCACCATATAATAAGCCCAAAAACAGGACGCTCAATCAATTCCGTTCAAAGTGTCTCTGTGATTGGCCCTGATTCCACTACATGTGATGCATTATCTACCAGTTTATTTGTGCTAGGCACAGCAGCAGCTTTAAAACTCATCGATCGGATCCCACACTTTGATGCTATTATTATTGATGCGAATGGTCAGCTACATTATTCTTCTGGATTATTACAGCCGCAACACTGACATTGGGAGCCAAACAGCAACTATTTATTAAAAAAGTACAGGGATAAGGCCATAATTCAAGCTAAGTTATTGATTAATTACATAAAATGTAAATTTGTGATGTTCTATACAGATATATACTCGTATAATCGTCTATTATTTAACAAATTGGATTATTAAAAGGCTAATAAATTCTCCACATTACACTATTTCGACACATTCACGTTCAATTGCTTAAATTACCTGTAAAACTGCAATATAACCTATGATACTAATTGTTATTGCTGTTGAAACGCCGAAATAAGTAAAAATAGAGTCGTTAAGTTAAATTGCCCTAAGTTGGCATAGTAATTAATATTGATAGGCACAAATTTAATATAGTATTACCTGTCTAACAACAAAGAATAAAGGTAAAATGTTTAGCAATGAAAATGATAAAATTAAATGCTCTACCACAGTTTTTAATTTACGCAGGCACAATGATACTGTTAGGTAGCTCAATGTCGTTATTTGCTAGCGAAAAAAACGTAGAAACAATTAAAAATGAAATATCCGATCTTCAAGAGATATTATTTAATCCAAAAGATTCTCAGATCGCAGTGTTGTTATCGGTAACGGCAAAATCAAATTTCACACTCGATTCAGTTAGCTTATATTTTGATACTCAAAAATCAAATACTTATTTGTATACGCAAAGAGAAAGTTCTGCTCTTATTAATAATGCAATTCAAAAAATATATATTGGAAATTTGGCGAAAGGCGAACATATAATTTATGCTGAATTTTCGGCTATGGGCAAAAAAAATAAAAAATATAAAATCAGCTCATCAGCAAAATTTACTAAAACTCATGCCACTAAATATGTTGAACTAAATATTTCCAAATCAGAACAACAAGATACGCCAAAACTTAACATTAATATTTGGGAATAACATCGCAGCATTATGAACACGGGTCACTTGAAACTTTTCAGTTTATCTCTGAAAAATAAAAATTATAACTTCTTAATTGCTTTAACGATTGTAATTATTACAATATCGTTAACGTCTTGTAGTACAAATAAAAGTACTGCTACACTTGATAGTTTAGAAGATAAAGAAATCACTTTTGCAGAAATAAAACCATCTAAAAGAAAGATGAGTCGTAAAAAAGTTATTGCAACATACGAAAATGTTGTTGCAGGAAAAACAGTATCTAATGAAAAAATTTATCAAGATTCATTACGCCGTCTAGCTGATCTAAAACTTGAGTCAGGTGTAACCAAAAACACCAGTCAAAATGAACGAACCCAATCTCAAAGTAAAGTTGATTTGAATAGTGCCATTAGACAATATGAATCCTATTTAAAAAAATACCCTAATAAAAAATCTAATAATGATATTTATTACCAATTAGCAAAAGCATTCGAGTTACTCGGCGAACTCGAAGAAGCTTTAACAACACTCAATATACTTATTGATAAGTTTCCAAATGACCCACGCGCACTAGAAATTAATTTTCGTCGTGGTGAAACAATGTTTGTTTTAGGCGACTATAAAAATGCAGAACAAGCATATAAGTATATTATAAACTCAAACCCAAACTCCGTTTACTACCAACGTTCACTGTACAAATACAGTTGGAGTTTATTTAAACAAAACAAACACCAAGAAACACTCAATGCCTTTTTTAAATTATTAGATCTAAAGTTACAAATTAACACCAATAATGCGTTATCAAGATCAAAAGCGACAGGCTCTAATAGCCGCAAAATTGAATCCAATAACAAAAAGTTAGCTCTACCTAGAAGCGAACAAGAACTTATTAATGATACGTTACGTGCGGTTAGTTTAACATTTACTTATTTAGATGGCCCAAAAAGCGTTTCACGCTACTTTAAAGACAACGGCAAAAGAAATTACGAACCTCAAGTTTATAACAGCCTTGCAAGTTTATACGAAGAGAAAAATCGAATAACCGATTCAGCAAATACCTATCTTGAGTTTATTACCCACCACCCACAACATGATCTTGCACCTAATTTTCACAATAATGCAATTCTAGCCTACTCTAGCGGAGGCTTCGCATCGTTAATATTACCAACTAAAGAAACTTTTGTTGAAAACTACGGGGTAAACACCACTTATTGGAACAGCCGTTCAAGCGATGTTCAACAGTCATTAATACCCCAACTTAAAAAACACATTACGGATTTATCAACTCATTACCATTCCGTTGCGAAAAAGAAACAAAAACTATCAAGTTATAATAAAGCAGCAAAGTGGTATAGAAAATACATTGAATCTTTTCCAAAAGACAAAAATACCGCAAAAAATAATTTTCTATTGGCCGAAGTTCTGTTTGATAGTAAGCAATATACTAAAGCGATTACCGAATACGAAAAAACTGCTTACGACTATCCAAATCATAGAAAAAGCAGTATAGCTGCCTTTGCGGCAATACAAACTTATGAAAAATTAATACCAACACTAGCTAAAAGCGACGTTTCAGTATGGCAACAAAAAAGTATCGATAGCGCTTTACGTTTTAGTCAAAAATTTCCAAGAAACAAAAATGTTCCTGCAGTGTTAATAAGTACCACCGAAAAATTATTTATTCTAAAAGACTACACTCGTACAGTAAGTACAGCCGAGCAACTATTAAATAGACCTGGTGGTAAATCTCCTAAAATATTAAAACCAGCCTGGACGATTTTGGCTCACGCAAAATTTGAGTTAGGTTCTTATAAAGTTGGCAACTACAAAAAAGCCGAAATTGCCTATCGGAAAAGTATCACGTATTACGACAAAAAAGATAAAAAACGATCCGCCATTATTCAGCGACTCGCAGCCAGCATCTACAAACAAGGTGAAGAGTTTCGCACTGCTGGCGATCATAAAAAAGCTGCACTGCAATTCTTACGAGTCAGAAAATCAGTGCCAAATGCGACGATTGTTGCTACTGCAGAATATGACGCAGCAGCAGAATATATTGGTCTAAAATCATGGAAAAAAGCCCAATCAATTTTAGAACGATTTAGAAAAACTCAATCTAAAAAACACAAATTACAATCGGGTGTAACCGAAAAGTTAGCACTGGTTTATAGTCAGTCTGGACAACATGTTAAAGCCGCTGGTGAGTTGCAAGTATTGGCATTAAGCACTCCTGATAAAGCCGAGTCACAGCGTATTCTTTGGCAAGTGACCTTAATTTATAAGAAAGCAAAACTTAATAAACTTGCCATAATTGCTTACAAACAATACATTAAATTATTCCCAAATAAACAACCTGAATCGACAGAAGCACGCTATGAATTAGTGACCATTTACAAAAAAAATAACAATCGTAAAAAACAATGGTTCTGGTTAAAAGAAATCATTCGAGTCGATAAGAAATACCCACAGTATCGAACTGAAGAAACAAAAAATATAGTTGCAGAAGCATTATTGACCATGGCCGAGCCAAAGCATGTAGCATTCAATAAGGTTAAGCTAACCATACCACTGAAAAAGAGTCTAAAGAAAAAGAAACGACTAATGCAAAAAGCCATAGCCGCTTATACTACAGCAATCAATTATCAGGTGGCCTCAGTAACGACTTCTGCAACCTACCGTATTGCTGAAATATACCGTGACTTCGCAACATCCATAATGAAATCACAACGCCCTAAAAATTTAACTGAAGAACAACTTGAAGAATATGAAATCCTTTTGGAAGAACAAGCATATCCATTAGAAGAAAAAGCAATTGAAATTCATTCCACTAATTTAGCACGAATAAAAGATGGAATTTATAATAAGTGGGTAAAAAGTAGTTTAAAACAACTCAGTATTTTAATACCTGCCCGTTACGCAAAATCTGAACAAGTTGAGCAATATACTAATGCAGTTCATTAAAACCATCCACATTAAAAATAGTCTTCTGATTGTATTTTTATTAAGTATAACGGCCTGTGCAGCACAAACTAGCGACTCGTTTGAAGAGCCTTTACCGGAACGCGTTATTGTTAAAACGCCAGAAATAACCCCAAAGTTTCAACGCGACTTTAATCGTGCAGTTTCTTTGATGCAAGCAAAGAAAAATCGTTCGGCAATTAAACTGTTAACGCAATTAACGCAGCAGTATCCGCAATTTGCAGGTCCACACGTTAACCTTGGATTAATTTATTTCAAAGTTAAGCAGTATACTAAAGCGCAAAAAGCATTTAAGAAAGCCTTGGGATTAAACCCGAACAATGCCGTTAGCCATAATCATATCGGCATTATACAGCGTAAAAATGGTGAGTTTAAAGATGCCCTGAAATCTTACCGACTCGCAATATTGAATAATGCAGATTATGCCAATGCGCATTTAAATATCGGAATTTTATACGATATATATCTTTCAAATTTGACTAAGGCACTCGAACATTATCAACGCTATCAAGAAATTACAGGGAATAAAGATAAAAAAGTCAGTAATTGGATTATTGATATTAAACGACGTGTAAAAGCATCTTAACATACGATACAATACGAGAAAGGTTCGAAACATGAAAATTAAAATTCTAGTATTATTCACTTTATTGTTTAATAGCCATATCACTGTAGCCGAAGAAGTTACCGAAATGGAAGGAACGTCACTTATTGGTAACCGCGAACTACCAAAAGTGTTGTATATTGTTCCGTGGAAAAAGTCTCAACTTCCTGATATGGAGTCTCTCCCAATCGATAGGCTAGTAGATGACGCACTTGCACCAATTAATAGAATAGAATTTCAACGACAAGTTAATTTTCACGATTTACTAAATAGCGATAATAATGATAATACTGAGACGGATTATTAACTCGTTCTTTTTAGATTTGACAAAATAAATTAATAATTAACATACGCTCCAGGAGATAGGTATGGACATATACACAACTATTATAGATTTTTTTAAAAACGGGGGGATATTCATGTACCCTATTGCTGTTGTTTTAGCTCTTGGTACAGCAATTGCAATTGAACGATACGTATACCTTTCCGCCTCGCGTCGAACAAACCGCAAGCTGCTAGCTGAGTTATTACCCATTCTACAACAAGGTGATTTTCAGAAAGCCTATGGTTTAACATCCAAGAAAAATAATGCCATGAGCCGTGTTATTAATAATGGCTTATCAAAAGTAAAAACAGCCAAACATCGTGATGATGTCGAAATGTCGATTGAAGAAGGCATGATGGAAATAATCCCAAGAATCGAAAAACGTACCCATTATTTAGCTACATTTGCAAATATCGCAACGCTATTAGGATTACTTGGAACAATTATTGGTCTAATCAACGCATTTAAAGCCGTTGCCGAGGCAGACCCATCACAAAAAGCACAGATTCTATCCGAAAGTATTTCTGTTGCAATGAACACCACCGCATTTGGTTTAATGGTCGCTATTCCATTATTATTGATCTACACCGTACTGCAAACCAAGACAACTGAAATTGTTGATAGCCTTGAAATGGCCGGTGTTAAATTTGTAAACTCCATTTCAGAAAAAACCAGTTTCGGCAATAAATAATGAGTCGTCTGCGAAAACGCCGTAAGCGTAATATTGATACAGCTGAATTAAATATTACTGCTTTTATGAATTTAATGGTGGTGCTAGTACCGTTCTTATTGATTACGGCTGTTTTTTCGCGTATGGCTATTCTTGAGTTAAATTTACCCGCTGCCGGTAAAACTATAGCGTCAAAACAAAAAATTAAATTTGAATTTCAAGTCATCGTTTATAAAAAGAAAATTTCAGTGGTCGATAATCGGGGTGGTTTAATACGTTCTATACCACTGTATAAAGATAAGCATAATACTAAAGCACTCACTGATCTTTTAAAGCAAATTAAAGCAAAATATCCAGACAAAACCAACACAACTATTTTATCGTCACCCGATACTACATACGAAACCTTAGTAAGCGTTATGGATTCTGTGCGTACCTATCCGGCTAAAAAAGACGGTGAGTTTATCTATGCTGAGTTGTTCCCGGATATTGCAATTGGCGATGCTCCATAAATAATAATTAATATTGAACATATAAATATGAGAGTAATAAAATGAAAATGTCCGCACGTGCAAAACGCATGGAGGCACACCACAAGCGTAGAAAAGATCGTACGGCTAGCTTAAACATGGTGTCGTTGATGGATATCTTTACGATATTAGTATTCTTTTTGTTGGTCAGCTCCGGAGAAGAAGAAGCACTAACCAATAGTAAGGCAATTCAGTTACCTGAATCAACCTCACAGCAAACCCCCAGTAAATCATTAGTCATTACAGTTAATGATAAGCACATATTGCTCCAAGGACGATCTGTCGCGCTCGTCAAAAATACTATGCGCGAAAAATCAACCATTATTCCCAGTTTGCACAAGCAGCTTACTCGCTATGCAGCCCGAGCAATGCGTATAGCTAAAAATAAAAAAGGTTTAAAAGTTACCATATTGGGTGATAAAAAAATTCCATTTAAGTTACTTAAAAAGATTATGGTAACTTGCTCTAATGCAAACTACACGAATATATCTCTCGCCGTGCTTCAAAAACCAGCACCTGGGGAGAAAAGTTAATGTATCAATTCGCTTCAGAACCGTTATTACCCTGGTCAGACACGGATAACGATAAACGCTTTAATAAAATAGCTCAAAAAATATTTATTGTATTTTTTATTTTATTTTTCGTCATTCCTTTTTTACCAACACCGGAAGTAAAAAAAGATAAATTTGAAGAAATACCGCCTCGCTTTGCACGTCTATTAATAAAACAACCAATAAAACCGATCGTTAAAAAACCAGTAATAAAAAAACCCGAAAAGAAAAAAGAAAAAGAAAAGAAAAAAAAGGTTAAAAAACCGAAAAAGAAACCAGCCAAAAAGAAAAAAACAAAACCAAAACCAAAGCCAAAACCGAAACCCTCGGCTGAAAAAGTGGCTCAATCTGCTTTCGAAGCAGGATTTGGTGACACGCTGAGCGATATACGTGATAATTTTGATGTTGCGGCGTTAAAAAATGCCCCACTAACAAAAGCAAAAAAACGTAAAAATGCGTTCAATCCCAATGTATTGACATCAAAAAATGCATCATCAGGAAGTGATGGCATTAAAAAAAGAAATGTTGCACTAGGTGGTAAAAATAAGCTCAAACAACATAAGACGGCCGATGTAGCAAGTAATATACCAACAACCGGTAATACGTCACGATCTCGCTCTCGTTCAGCGCGATGGAGCGATGAAGAAGTGCAGTTAGTTGTACAGAAAAACAAAGGCGCTCTCTATAGCATTTACAATAAGGCTTTGCGTAAAGATCCAGGGCTACAAGGGACTATCTTATTAAAAATTACGATTAATTCTTCAGGCAAAGTAATAAAGGTGGTTATTATTTCAAGTGAATTAAAAAATAAGGCACTGGACAAACGAATACGACTACGTTTTAAACGATTTAAATTTGGCTCAAAACCCGGTGCTGCAAACTTCACGTTTACCTACCCACTGGTGTTGATACCGCAATAATATTTTTGTACAAATTATGAATAAAATTATTATTGTTTTTTGCTTATTTTTCACCCTCATTACAAGTGCTTCAGCAAAAGCAATCGATGAGAGCAAAACAAATATTCGCAATGTAGAGTTAGTTGGAACAATAATAGGAAAACACACGCTGGCGGTATTGCGTGTCAAAAATAAATTCGAAGCAATATATCAACAGAATCAACAAATTTTGGGTTATACGATATCGTCAATTTCTAAGCAGTCCGTATTATTAACCAAAGATTACAAATCCATTCGCTTAACCTTGGTTCCTTTCAAAAACAGAAAGAACCTTGTAAAAAATCCTAGCACATCACAGCATAACGCGTTAAGTTATGAATACCGAATTAAACGCAATACATTTAATAGCCTGCAAACTGACACACAATCGTGGCTAGATAATGTTCGTATGACCATGCACATTGATAACGGTTATTTTACAGGTTATAAAATTAACTACATTCGAAGTAATAGCCCTGCCGATTTAGTGGGACTAATTAAAGATGATATTATAATCGGTATTGATAATGTATTGATTAAACATAATGCTGAAGATTTCATTAGAAAAATTGGTAAATTAGAAAATGCTAATGTGTTTATTCTT
>CAYQUC010000023.1:0-42353 GCA_964420605.1 uncultured Thioalkalispiraceae bacterium
GGTGCTGTGGGGCACGACTCTGGACAACCTAGTATCCTGGAGAATGGTGACACCATCAGCGCAATGGCTTCAAGTTGAGCGTCTGTATCATAACTTGGGTAAAATTCACGAACAGGAATTTGCTGAGTTCAGGCTGACACTATTTCATGCGGATGGTAAAACGCAAACAGGCGAATCTGAAACCTTACGAATACCGGGTTCTGAATTACGAAAACAAGGCTTAGGAAAAGACGTTACCAATAAGTTTTTGGGTGGACTTCCAGGAATTCAAAAAGAAGGTTGTGATGGCATCATCACTTCGGCTGTGTTTGTTTTACATCAAAAACCAAAATTTACTCGAACCGTGTGTTTAGAATTTTTTGGTAGCAATATTAAACTGGCTGTGCCAGCTATTGTTGAAACTAAAAATTACATTGATAATTTAGACACGGTATTGCTTGCTGGTATGGAACATTTGGATGAGCGTTATGTTCGTGCAGTAAAATACACCACTAAAGCAGCCAGACGTGACTTACCCAAAATGGTATTGTTAATTGACGTTAGTGGCGATATCGAAAATGATGTGGCTAGCGCGGCATCTGAAATTATTCGCTTAGCAAACCTGCGTAATGCCGAAGGTTTTGTTGCTGTGAGTGAAGAAGCAAGACAACATTTTTGGGTCGATAGAACCCGCACTGCCGCAATTGCAGCACATACCAATGCATTTAAAATAAATGAAGATGTGGTTATACCGTTAGATAGATTAGCTGAATATAATGACGGTATTGAACGAATGAACATTGAATTATCGACCAAAAATAAAATTAAAATTGCTGATTTAATTTTAAATTATTTACAATCCGATATGCCTGAACGATTTTCTTTAAAAGCCGGTGAAGTACCTGTTTTTGATGAAAGCAAAGAGACTGAAAATATTTTTAATGAGAAACAAAAAACAGCAATTGTTTATGTCGAAAAAGTAAAACTACAATGGCAAGAATTAGTATCTTGTTTGGATGATCGCGTAAAAAATAAAATTCAATTATTAACGTCGATTGATGCAAACTTTAATGCGCTAGATTTCGATGGAGACAATGTTGAGGAATTATCCGTATTTGAAATACTACAGCGACGCGATATTCGAATATCATATCAAAGAAGTATTGAACGACCGATAAAAGAAATTTTTAATGGTTTAGATTTAACTTCTGTTAGAGATGCCTTTGATAAAATTCATAAGGAAAAACGCTCCAGCAGAATTTTTGTAGCAACACACATGCACGCTGGTGATGGTAATGTTCATACTAATATTCCAGTTAATTCTAATGATTATTTAATGATGCAGGAAGCAGAGACTGTTGTTGACCGAATTATGATATTAGCTGAAAAGCTTGATGGTGTAATTTCAGGTGAACATGGGATAGGAATAACTAAATTAAAATATCTGGATAAAGATATTATTAAAACGTTTGCTGAATATAAACAAAAAGTTGATCCGAAAAATGTATTTAATCCGGGGAAATTAACCAATCAATCGGGATTAGAGCAAGCCTATACGCCTTCATTGCGGTTATTACAACAAGAAGCATTAATTTTAGAAGCTAGTGATTTAGGCAGTTTAAACGACATGGTTAAAGATTGTTTACGCTGCGGTAAATGTAAACCAGTTTGTACCACACACGTTCCACGAGCAAATTTGTTTTATTCACCTCGAAATAAAATTTTAGCATCTGGTTTAATTGTTGAAGCTTTTTTGTATGAAGAACAAACACGACGCGGAATTTCAATACGGCATTTTGATGAAATGAATGATATTGCCGATCATTGTACTGTTTGTCATAAATGTTTAAGCCCATGTCCTGTTGATATAGATTTTGGTGATGTGTCAGTGCGTATGCGTAATATATTAAATGCGCATGGTAAAAAACGACGCAATGTTGTTACTTGGTTTTCAATGCAATTTTTAAATATTACCGATCCAACCACCATTAAAATTTTTAGAACCATTGCAATCAAATGGGGTTACTCCGGTCAACGATTGGCGTATTCTATATTTAAAAAATTAAAGTTAACGGGTAATAAAAATTTACCTAAAAATACTACGGGGCGAACACCGATAAAACAACAAGTTATTCATTTTATGAAAAAACCCATGCCTGGAAATTTACCTGTAAAAACCATGCGTGCTTTATTGGGTGTTGAGGATAACAAATCGGTTTTTATTTTACGAGATGCCAAGAAAATAACTGATAAATCTAATTCAGTGTTCTACTTTCCAGGTTGCGGTTCGGAACGATTATTTTCAGAAGTGGGACTTGCAACGCTCGCAATGTTATACGAAACGGGTGCTCAAACTGTATTGCCGCCGGGTTATTTATGTTGCGGTTATCCGCAAACTGCGGGTGGTAATGAGGCAAAAGGCACGCAAATATCGGTGGACAATCAAGTGTTGTTTCATCGAATTGCGAATACGTTAAATTATATGGATATCAAAACGGTTATTGTTTCATGCGGTACCTGCATGGACCAATTACAAAAATATCAATTTGATAAGATATTTCCGGGCTGTCGATTACTTGATATTCATGAATACCTAATGGAACAAGGTGTTAAATCTGATGGTGTTGAAGGCGTGCAATACCTATACCATGATCCATGTCATACCCCGATGAAAATTCATAATCCCATTAAAGTTGCGAGCAATTTAATGGGACAAGATGTGACATTATCGGATCGATGTTGTGGCGAAGCCGGAACGTTTGCAGTTTCGCGTCCAGATATAGCAACTCAAGTTCGTTTTAGAAAACAAGAGGAGCTAGAGAAAAACTTAATATCGTTAACCGGTGAAAATAAAACCAGTGCACTAAATAAAAAGACTAGCAAAGTTAAAATATTAACTTCATGTCCAGCATGTCAGCAAGGATTGTCACGCTATTCAGATGACACTGGGATGGAAACGGGTTATATCGTTGTTGAATTAGCACAAACAAATTTAGGAGCGCAATGGCAAACGGATTTTGTTGATAGGATTAAGAATGGTGGTACCGAAAGCGTATTATTATAATAGACTAGCCGCAATAACGTTGAAAACTTTAACATTATTGCGGCTTATCGATTAATCAGTCAATAACAGTCACACCTGTTGGAGTTCCAAGCAATAAAATGTCTGCTGGTCGAATAGCAAATAAACCATTTGTCACGACCCCAGTTAGATGGTTTAATTTTTCTTCTAATTGTACCGGGTTCATAATTTCGAGATTATGAACATCTAAAATGACATTGCCATTATCCGTCGTAAAATTATCACGTAAAACGGGTTCTCCACCTAATTTTACAATTTCTCTAGCGACATAACTGCGCGCCATTGGAATAACTTCAACCGGTAATGGAAATTTACCCATTACATCTACTAACTTAGATTCATCAGCAATACAGACGAACTTTTTACTTGCTGCGGCGACAATTTTTTCTCTGGTTAATGCACCACCACCACCTTTGATTAGGTGTAAATGACGGTTAGATTCATCAGCGCCATCAATATACACAGAAATTTCATTGACTGAATTTAAATCAAATACTTCAATTCCATGTGCTTTTAATCGATCGGCACTGGCTACTGAACTGGCAACGGTACCGTCGATTTTGCCTTTGATTTTAGCTAATTCATCGATGAAAAAATTTGCAGTTGAACCCGTTCCAACTCCAATTATGGTACCGGGTACGACGTGTTCAATGGCTGCTTTAGCAACGGCTTGTTTCATTTCATCTTGGTTCATTATTTGCTCCTAATAAGATCTGCGGATTCATTTGTAACTATTTAGAAGTCAATCCGAGTAATGTTGTGTATCGCTGCAAAAAAGCAATACAATGCACTTATTCAGATTATTTAAGGTGGATAATAAGCCTTTTTAGGCCAATTATCAGAAAAATAACTGTTTTTTCTCTGACCGAGTTATTAGAAATAAGTGATATTTCTTAATAATGCCTGGTTTGGAGAGACTTCTATATAAAGCGATAAAGTAACTCACGTTATGTATTGTGAATCTAGTATTATAACGCTATACCGCAATGTTGCGCCATTCCAATAATAGTGGTCAATATTTTGAATAGTATTTATTTGGAATGCTAAATTTAAGGAAACAGATAGGGCTTAATGGACAAATTAATACAAATTACACCAGAATCAGTAAAACAAGCTGTTGAAAATGCACGAGTATATGATGTTGCTATTGTGACCGCCTTAGATAAAGCGCCTAGTTTGTCAAATAAACTGAATAATGCTGTTTATTTAAAACGCGAAGATACTCAAGCTGTGTTTTCTTTTAAGTTACGCGGTGCTTATAACAAACTTTCAAAACTATCCGAAATAGAACGTCAAAGTGGTGTTATTGCAGCTTCTGCTGGAAACCATGCTCAGGGTATCGCGTTATCGGCAAAAAAACTGGGGATTCATGCCACTTTGGTGATGCCTAAAACAACCCCTGAAATAAAAGTGAACCAAGTTAGGGGATGGGATGCTAAGGTTATATTGCATGGCAATACTTACGATGAAGCGTATGTTCATGCTCAGGAAATTGCGACCTTACTCGATATTAATTTTATACACCCTTATGATGATGCTGAGGTGATTGCAGGACAAGGTACTATTGCTAAAGAAATTATTGACGCGGCTCCAGAAAATTTATCGATAATTTTTGTTCCTGTTGGTGGCGGTGGATTAATTGCAGGTGTTGCAGCCTATGTAAAAATGGTGCGCCCTGATGTTAAAATAATAGGTGTTGAAGCCGAAGATTCTGCTTGTATGCATGATGCGTTGCGTGACAATGAACGTGTTATTCTGGAACAGGTTGGTCTTTTTGCTGATGGTGTTGCGGTTAGTCAAGTTGGTGAATTACCGTTTATTATTGCACAAGAATGTGTTGATGATGTTGTTTTGGTTTCTACTGATGAAATTTGTGCTGCAATTAAGGACATATTTGATGATACGCGATCAATTATGGAACCTGCTGGAGCACTAGCTGTTGCAGGTTTAAAAAAATACCTAGAACAAAATGCGGTACAAGATCAAACTGTAGTTTGTATTAATAGTGGTGCTAATATGAATTTTGATCGCTTGCGTCATGTTGCCGAGCGTTCTGAATTAGGTGAAAAACGTGAAGCTTTATTCGCAGTAACAATACCGGAACAAGCAGGAAGTTTTTTACAATTTTGTGAAATTATTGAAGATAGGGGTATTACAGAGTTTAATTATCGTTATGCTGATCCGCTTAACGCTCATATATTCGTTGGTATTAAATTACAAACTGGTTTAAATGAAGCCGTTGACCTTGTTGATGTAATTAAACAAGCTGATTATCCAATAATAGATTTATCCGATAATGAAATGGCCAAGATACATATTCGTTATATGGTTGGTGGACGTTCAAATTCAGTTAATAATGAGCGCCTATTTCGTTTTGAGTTTCCTGAGCGGCCGGGTGCTTTGTTGCGTTTTTTACGTCACATGAGTGCAAATTGGAATATCAGTTTATTTCATTACCGTAATCATGGTGCTGCATATGGACGAATATTGCTTGGCGTTCAGGTGCCTGAGTTAGAATCAGTTGAATTTGAACAATTTTTGGAAAAAATTGCTTATCCACACTGGGACGAAACTAAAAATCCTGCTTATAAGTTGTTTTTAAGTTAATTAATTTGTGAAATAGAGTGCATTACGAAGTGTGATAGTCGTTATTTCTACATAAACTAAAAAAAATGCAAAAAAAAGAGCCTCTAAGGGCTCTTTTTATAAAATACAGGCTTCACAGCCTTTATTTTAAGCTAATTTAACGCTTATTTTTTACGTTTAACAGCTTTTTTCTTAGTTGCTGTTTTTTTCTTAGCTTTTTTCTTTGTTGCTTTCTTTTTAGCTACTTTCTTTTTGGCCTTTTTCTTAGCTACTTTCTTTTTGGCCTTTTTCTTAGCTACTTTCTTTTTAGCCTTTTTCTTAGCTACTTTCTTTTTGGCTTTTTTCTTAGCCTTTTTCTTAGCTACTTTCTTTTTGGCCTTTTTCTTAGCAACTTTTTTCTTAGCTACTTTCTTTTTGGCCTTCTTTTTAGCTACTTTTTTCTTAGCTACTTTCTTTTTTGCTACTTTCTTTTTAGCTTTCTTTTTTGTTGCCATTGGTTTTACCCTCCAACGTTAAGCATTGAACTTTCGCAGAGTATAGCCAACTGAAATTAAAAAGCTAGTGTGTTTTTTGAATTTAAGTGTTTTTAGTATCGAAATTGATGATTTAATGTTTATTTCGTATCTTTTTTTGTAATTTGAATTCATTTTTACAAAAAAAATCAGTTTTGAATTTATATTTTTTAACTTTATAACAAATTTTTATAATTTTAAATTTTCCTTATTTCAAAACTTAAACTTTTTTAAGTTAAAAATGATTTTTTGCAGATTTAATTATAAATTTGAATTAAAAAATAAAGAATTATAAGAATTTTTACAAAATTAGTGATATTAAAATTTAAAAACTTTAATTTTGTTTCATTTATCGATTAATTTTAAAATTTTACCCGTCGAAATTACTAATCGAACAATATTTTATAGAAAAGTTAACTAATTTATTAAAAATTCGATATTAGAAACGCCTAAATGAAAATTGATGTCAATTTGTTGTTAATTTTTTATGTCGAAACTGGAATTTTGCAATTATGTTGTCTCTAGATTATTTTCCTTTAGTCATTCTTAAGCTTAAATCGAATTTTAATATTCATATTTGAATTTTTAATCATAATTGTACCGTTGTGAATTAAGGAAGCTTAAATCTTTTAAATATTTGTGATTAAAGTACATATTATTCAAACTAAGGACTATACAAAACGTTTATGCAGTTTTTATTTTATAAAGACTGTGAATGGTTTTTTATAATATGTGCTTGTAGTCGCGTGTAAGGCAGTTTGAACACTGTTTTTATACTAAAAGAACACTTTATTTTAAATTTATTGGGTGTTTCTATTGTATTGGTCTTATAAAGCAGTGTTTTGTTATTAATCGTCGAAAAAAATTCGATTGTTTTAGAGTTTGAGCCACATATTTTTAGATAGCGTTATTTATTTTCTTTTTTATGCGTTGTTTTCTTTCACGATGATTAAACAGATGGTAAAGAAATTAGTTTTTGTGTCATTCGGTTTCGTTTGCTATAAATATTTCTTAATTTTTGTCCGGTAAATCTTCATTTTAAGCAAAACGTTGGAATTTGATGTTGTGATATTTGATTTTGAGCATAATTTATTTTAAATTCAGAATAAATTTGCTGAATGGCATTTATTTTGTCTGTTATGGCATCCAAAAAGACTCGGACTTAACAATTTGGGTGTTTAGATGTCTTAATGTCAGCTACAGCTAGTTTTAAGGAATGGTTTTGTTTGTTTGAATACGGTTATTGCTTTAAGTGACTCTGTTATCATTGATATTAGAAATCATGTTTGTTTTTGGAAATATAGCGATTGTAAAACCTGTTATGCTAATTTTTTACTAAATATACAATTATTTTGATTTTGGCTTGATTGTTTTGGATAAGATTCTTGTGATTTTTATAAATTATTACTTTAATTTTAATAATTACATGATTATGTGCTTGAGCTAAGTTAATAACAGTGTCGCGATTCATTACTAGCAAGGTTTTAATTTTTAATTGTATGGTTCGAGTTATTCATAGTACTCATTTTTACGTTTATAAATTATCAGGGATAAAAGTGTATTGTGATAATTAAGTGGTTTGTTATTGAGATGAAAGCGATGCGGGTATTTTTTACGATAAATGTAGTTCTGGAAAGTTTATAGTAATTTTTTTCGGTTGAGGTTAAAATTTAAGGAGTAAAATTTTTGAGAACGAGTTTACATTTTTGTATTTGCTTTATAATATGATGGTTTGGTATTTTACGTCGAAAACAGATGTTTTAGCTTATATTAACCTTATGATATTTATAGATTTTTTACCATAAAAGTAATAAAATAAAGTGCTTGTATCCACATTAAAAAAGGTATATATATAGCAATAATGAATAAACGGAATTGCTCATAATAATAAGTACTACAGGTGCTAGTTTGCTTCTTTTAGTATAAAAACAAGAGTATTACATATATGAGGAGAACATTATGAAAAGGCGTAGACCTGATATAATGCTTGTTCTTGCCATCTTTATTGGATTAGGTGTGATTATTACGGGGTTTGCTCAAGAGTTTGATAATATGAATAAAGCTCTTATTGTTTCAATATTTCAAAAATAATCTTTAATTCCTTTTAAAAACACATTTCGAAGGGGGATGGTTTTTATAGGGTGGCATTTGAATACCGGTGCTTTGACTGAAATCGCGTTGATTTCTTCAAGCACAGGGTTATTAGCTCGTCGTTATTTTCTAAATCGTTTAATTTCTTTGTTTGTTGCAATATAATCCAGTGTGATATCCCATTGCTCTGCCTTAATTGTTGTTATTTGTTGATCAGAATAAGCAACTCCCATTAATGGTGGTTTGTGCCACTTTGTACGAAAACCTCGATACGCTAGTGTTTTATCATAATATCCACCTCCCATTCCGATGCGATTTCCATTAAGGTCAAATGCAACAAGTGGCATGAGCAACAGATCTAAGCACCATGATTTCGCTAATGTGGTTGCTGGACATCTTTTGGGTTCTAATATGCCATATCGATTTGGTAGCATAATACTGTTTGGGGTATAGAGTTGAAAATTAAGCCGGCTTTCGAATCGGCGGCCGATTACCGGAAGATAACAGTTTTTGCCCATCTTCCATGCGTGAGTGATTAACGGTGCTAAATTGGGTTCATTATCATTTGCTAAAAATACTGCGATATTGTCGGCATTGTTATAAAGCCGAGAGCTGGTGATATGTTTAACTATTTTGTTTGATAGCCGTTGCTGCTCGACTAAGCTTTTTTGCTGGCGTAACGAACGAATCTTTTGTCGTATCTGTTTATTATCCATTTTTTACGGTAACTATTGACAGTTAACATTGAAATAACTGTTTTTGCTGGATATTTATAGTGGTGATTAAGGGCGGGCAAGCCCCACATATGCCGTGGCAGACCTTTATTCTTGAACCTGTAGGCTCAAGGGGGAGATCGGGACTGCTAAATTAGGCTTTCCACTACGAGGCAGACCTGCACACATTAACAAAACATCACTCCCGGGTTTAAAAATTAAGGCTCAAGAAATTTCCCAGTCAGCTCACAAACATCGCAGGGATGCCCATAGCGGTTATTATAATTCAAGCTCGCGTTGATTACCTAGAACTTGATCAATTTTTTCTTGCATTGTTTGAATTCGGGATTGAGTATTGTTTGGATTGGCATCATTGCTGCTATTACGAGTACTTGGAGCACTATTTACACCGGTAGGATGTGTTGAATTTTGAGTTAATAATTCATGCGCAATGTTTAACCCGGCCATTACCGCAATTCTATCGGAGCCTATGACTTTACCACTGGCACGTATATCTCTCATTTTTTTATCAAGTAAACGCGCTGCAGAAATGAGGCCATTACGCTCATCATCTGAACACGATATTAAATACTCCTTATCAAGTATATTAACATTTACACCTCGATCTGGATTATTGTCCTTCATGATATTATCCGGCATCTTCCATTGTTTTTAAACGTGTAATCATATTTTCAAGACATTCTTTAGCGAGTTCAGTTTTCTTAACCAACTCGATTCTTTCTACTTCTAATGATGATTTATCGGATTTTAAAGAACTATTTTCACCGCGTAATTGTGTGATAGTAGAAATTAGATCATCAATTTGTTGTTCGAGCTTATGTAATTCAATTTCTTCCATAACGACTAATAAATTCTATATTGTTAGTTTTTATTGTAGATTCAAATTATGAACTAATCTGTACAGTAATAATAGTAGCTAATTGTACTCTATTGCAGTTTTAAGGCAGTGATTCGTGCATGAAAAGGATTTAATTTAATGTTTTAATTGTTCTTAAATAGTAATTATTCTTTAAATATCTGTAGTTACAATAATCAAGCTAATTTTGGGTTATTTTTCAGTAAAACGGTGTAATTTCAGATTGGGTGGCTTGCTCAATAATGCTAGGATCACGCCATATTGTGATTAATCCCACAAATTTATAGTTATTAACAAGAGCAATTATCAATGATTTATGAGCAAGATTACGATTATTTAACAGAATGTATAGAAAATGCGGGTTTGACGTTAATGAGTTCTGAATGTCATGGCAATGCCTGCGGTGTCTTGTGCTCTCAAATTGGAGTTGCACCGAATGTTTGGTTTGATCTGTTGATTAAAACCGAAGACATATCGGTTGATCATATCGAATTATTAGCAGATTTGCTTAAAGCTTTATTTGAAACAACTGAACAACTGTTGAATAATATTGATTTTGAATTTGAGTTATTTATACCGGATGATGACTCT
The DNA here is from genome assembly GCA_964420605.1 of uncultured Thioalkalispiraceae bacterium. GTDB lineage: Bacteria > Pseudomonadota > Gammaproteobacteria > UBA6429 > Thiohalophilaceae > CAYQUC01. The sequence goes on from CAYQUC010000023.1 coordinate 10,432, forward strand.
AGTATGAATGAGCGATTAGAGGCACTTGGCGAATGGTGCTCTGGATTTTTATTGGGTCTGTCAGTGGGAGGGATTACTGATATCAAAAGTATGCCTGAAGAAATTTCAAATTTTTTAAATGACTGTCTGGAAATTGCACGAGTGGGCAACGCTGAATTAAATAACTCTGAAGATGATGAAACAGCCTATTTTGAATTAGTTGAATATGTTCGAATGGGTGTTATGACTTTATTTGAAGAAATTTATCAATTAAAACGTGCTGAGGTTGAATCGGATAAGCCAACGACACACTGAGTTGTATGGCTATAAGACTTAAATGAATATAAAAAAATATTAAAGTAAGAAAATAAAATAGTAGTTCTTTAACTTTGCTTAAAAGAGATGTTTTATAAGCCATGATTGAAAATTCTGATTATAAAAAACGACGTGAAGATTTAAAAAAAATGATGGGTAAGGGAGCAATTGCTATTTTACCTGCATGTCCTATTAAAATTCGGAATCGTGATGCAGAATATGATTATCGGCCTGATAGTGATTTTTATTATTTGTCAGGCTTTGCTGAACCTGATGCGGTATTAGTTTTAGTACCGGAACGAGAACACGGTGAGTATATTTTATTTTGCCGAGAGCGTAATCCAAAAACTACCATCTGGACTGGGGAAGTAGCCGGTCAAGAAGGTGCCGTTGAACAATTTGGTGCAGATGATTCTTTTCCTATTGATGATCTTGACGATATTTTACCAGGCTTATTAGAAGGCAGAGAACGTGTTTACTATACGATGGGGACTTATCCTGACTTTGATAAACAACTTATCGGTTGGGTTAATGGTCTTAAAACTCAAGCACGATCAGGAGTGCATACTCCAGGTGAATTTATTTCGTTGGATCATTTTTTACATGAGTTACGTTTATTTAAAAGCCCACGTGAACAAAAGTTAATGCGTCAAGCAGCTAAAATATCCAGCAAAGCTCATATTCGTGCGATGCAAGAATGTGCACCTGGCCAATACGAATATCAACTTGAAGCCGAATTGATTCATCAGTTTATGAAACATGGCGCACGTCATAGTGCTTATACTTCAATTGTTGGTGGTGGTGCAAACGGGGTTATATTGCATTACGTTAATAATGATGCTGAATTAAAAAATAATGAATTAGTGTTAATTGATGCGGGTGCTGAGGTTGGCTACTATGCTGCTGATATTACGCGAACATTTCCTGTCAATGGTGTGTTCACAGCTGATCAACGTGCGTTATATGAAGTTGTGTTACGCGCACAATCTGCTGCAATAGATAAAGTACAGATGGGCAATCATTGGAATGATCCTCATCTTGCAGCAGTTGCAGTGATTACTGAAGGATTAATTTCGCTTGGAATTTTATCGGGTGAGTTAGATGAGCTTATAAAAGAACAGGCTTATAAGCCTTATTATATGCACCGAACGGGGCATTGGCTAGGAATGGATGTACATGATGTTGGTGATTATAAAGTTGATGACCAGTGGCGCTTACTTGAAAAAGGCATGGTATTAACCGTTGAACCGGGTATTTATATTGTGGCTAATAGTGATTGTGATCAACGTTGGTGGAACATCGGTATTCGAATTGAAGATGATGTGTTAGTCACTAAAAATGGCCCCGATGTGCTGAGTAAAGATGCACCAAAAGATCCGGATGATATTGAAGCGCTGATGGCCGCAAGCTCAAATTAAAAAATTAAATACAGCAAATATGAATAGTAATACTACAAATAACCATACTGATTTTGATATTCTGATTATTGGAGGTGGATTAGTTGGAGGCGCACTAGCCTGTGCTTTGCAGTATTCTTCGTTGCGTATTGCGGTTATAGAAGCCATACCTTTTAATTCAGAACAACAACCGAGCTTCGATTCCAGAACAGTAGCATTAGCTTATGGAGCCAAACAAATTTTTGAATCCATGGCAATGTGGTCTGATATTGAAGCTTTAGGTGTTGCTCCGATAAACGATATTCATGTATCCGATCGAGGGCATATTGGTGCAACACATTTATCGAGTCGAGGTTATTTAAATAATAGCGCATCAATTGATGCATTGGGATATGTTGTTGAGAATCGAGTTTTAGGGCAGGTAATCAATCAACGTTTGTTGCAAGAAACCGATGACAATAATATTACTTTTTTATGTCCTGCGTTGTTAACGGACTTAAAAATTTCTCCAAGCCTAGTCACTGCTTGTTATGAAATAAATAATGTCGAACATACTATGACTGCAAGTTTGGTTATTGCTGCTGATGGTGCTAGTTCAAAAGTGCGTGAAATTACTAAGGTGAAGGTGACAAAAAGTGACTATCAACAGTGTGCCATTATTGCAAATGTTGCAATGCAAAATGAGCACCACAATATTGCTTTTGAGCGTTTTACAGATTCGGGGCCATTTGCAATGTTGCCTACCACGGCTGATCCGCAAGGTCGTAATAATCGTTGTTCCATGGTGTGGACTATTAGAGCCGAGCAACAACAAGAAATGTCTGAACTTGATGATATTGAATTTATTGCACGTTTAGAACACCGGTTTGGGAAACGCCTAGGCCATGTTACTCATATTGGTGAACGCTTTATTTATCCATTAACACTAATGCGGATGCGGGAATTCATCCAACCGCGTTTGGCCTTTATTGGTAATGCAGCTCATACTTTGCATCCTGTTGCTGGACAGGGATTTAATTTGGGTTTACGAGATGTTGCTGTTCTTGCCGAGGTATTAATCGAAGCACAGGAAAGTGGTGATGATTTGGGCAGTTTACCGGTATTAAAACAATATGCAAAATGGCGCGAAGGTGATCATAGACAAGCTGCTTTTATTACAGATAGTTTGGTTAAAGTGTTTAGTTCAAACTTTACTCCTATTGTTATTGCTCGTAATCTGGGTTTAATTGCTACAGAACTGTTGCCACCCGTTAAAAAGTTATTAACGCGAAATGCTATCGGTTTGTCGGGTAAATTACCAAAATTGGCTCGTCGGTTAAAATTATGAGTGACATTAATTATGATATCGTTATTGTTGGTGGTGGTATTGTTGGTGTGACATTAGCTTGTTCACTTGCGAAGGCTAATGATAAAATTAAAATTGCCGTTATTGAGGCACGCCAAACAAAGTTTGAAAAGTTAATCGATAATAAGTTTGATCTGCGAGTGAGTGCTATCACTCGTGCAAGTCAGCGAGTTTTTTCGGCGATTAATGCATGGCGTGATATAAAATCTAAGCGTGTTTGTCAATTTACTGATATGCATGTGTGGGATGATACCGGAATAGGTGAGATTCATTTTGATAGTGCGGAGATTGGCGAACCGTACTTAGGCCATATTATCGAAAACAGTGTGATCCTAAGTTCTTTGTATGAAAGCATGGCGCGTTATGAAAATATTGGTGTGCTTTGTCCGGTAAAAATTAATAGGGTTAACTATTTAACTGATTACGTTGAACTTGAGTTACAAGATCATAGGGCTTTAACGACAAAGTTGGTTATTGCCGCGGATGGCAGTCAATCATGGGTTAGAGAGCAAGCGGGTATCGTTGTTCGAGGTTGGGATTATCCTCAGGATGCTCTGGTAACATGGGTTAAAACAGAACGTTCTCATCAGCATACAGCCTGGCAGCGATTTATGAACGATGGTCCGCTTGCATTTTTACCATTACAAAATGGTTATAGTTCAATTGTGTGGTCAACAACACCTGAACACGTACAGCAGTTATTACAATTTTCTGATGTGGCGTTTCGTTCGGCATTAACCGATGCATTTTCTAATACCTTGGGGCCAATTATTGAAAATGGTCTCAGAGCACGTTTCCCTTTGCGCTATTTTGTAACTGAAAATTACGTTAAACCGCGTTTAGCGCTTATTGGCGATGCGGCTCACACCATGCACCCATTAGCCGGACAAGGTGTTAATGTTGGAATTCAAGACGTTGTTGCATTGTCGAATATTATAACGGAGGCATTAGAGCAACAAAAAGATCCCGGGGCAACATTAGTCCTACGTCGTTATGAACGGTCACGTCGTGCCGAAAATGCCCCAATTTTAGCTACGGTCAATGGATTTCAACGATTATTCGGTAGTCATGATCCGGGATTAACTTGGGCGAGAAATCATGGCATGAAAGTAACACAAAATATTCCGTTGTTAAAAAATCAAATTATGCGTCAGGCGATGGGCTTGTAGTACTCGATATTAAAAATTAAATGTATTTCCTTATTTATATTCCAAGCTTTAACAATAGACTGATTACCATCAGTAGCGTAGTGCGTTAATTAACTTACTATAATTAATGATTTATATGAGTGGTGTCGATTTTTAGATTGATTCCAAGGATTTGAATCGAATTCTAGTAATTCTAATTGCAATTCTTAATGATAATGATTATCATTACCATATTAATTTTAACGTTACAGACATAGGTGCTCATTGTGATTTTTTCAAAAAAAAACAAACTTTCTATTTTACTGGTAGTTTCTGCTCTGTTATCAGGAGTAAATACTAATTTTTTTGCAGCTGATCTCGTTATATATTCAGGACGGAGCGATAAATTTATTAAACCCGTGATTAAGAGTTTTACTGAAAAAACGGGTATTAAGGTTATTTTGCACAGTGGTAAATCAACGGCCTTATTAAATAAACTTAAAGTCGAGGGCAGTCGAACTAAAGCTGATTTGTTTATTAGCAACGATGCGGGTAATTTACAAAAAGGTAGTGATATGAAGTTATTCGCAGTACTACCGTCATCTATCGCGGATCAAGTTCCGGTAAAGTTTCGTAGCAAGACTAATGATTGGTTGGGTTTATCTGCTCGAGCTCGAGTGTTAGTTGTTAATACTAAGGTTAAAATGGCTCCTGTCGATTCAGTATTTGATTTAGCTGAGCCACGTTTTGAAGGTAAGTTGGCCATTACTCACAGCAGTAACGAAAGTTACATTGCTGGCACAACGGTCTACTTATTATCTGCTGGTGAGGCGAAGACGCGTGCGTGGTTAACAGGCATGAAGAAAAATGCCAAAGGTAAAGTGTTTAATAAACATTCTAAAATTGTAAAAGCCGTTGCTAAAGGACAAAAATACATTGGTTTGGTGAATCATTATTATATTTATCGTCATCTTGATAAAAAGCCAAATGCACCAATTAAAATCATTATTCCAGACCAAGGTGAAAAGGGTATGGGGATTGCATGGAATGTAGCGGGTATTGCCGTGACAAAATCCAGTAAACAAAAAGCTAACGCTAATAAATTGATTGAGTTTTTATTATCCAATGCAGGTCAAAAGCAGTTTGCTGAAGTGAATCGTGAATATCCGATTCGAAGTGATGTTCCTGCTGCATCGATGATTCCAGCAATTAAAAACATTAAAGTGAGTAATGTTGCAATGAGTGAATTGGGTACCCAACGAGATCGAACTATTGATTTGATTGAAGCTGTTGGTATGCCTTAATTTTCAAAGTTCATAAAATACTTATTGTCAGAATATTAATTAGCAGGTTTAGTAGCTGAGATAAATATATGACGATAGGTACGTTAACAAAGTTATTTGAATGAGCCAAGACATAGTATTTCCATTAAGAATTAATTGGTCGGCGTTAGTTATCAGTGCACAACGAATGCGCCCGTCTTCACGCGCGCTCTTATCTGCGTTAGTGGTGGCTATTGCTTGTATTCCATTATTTTTCGTTATTGATAGCAGTTTCGAATTAAGCGTGGATAAATGGTTAAATTTGTGGAGTACCCGTTTATTTGGACTAATGTGGAATACTCTTTCTTTAGCGATATTGGTTGCACTTGGCTCATTAATTTTAGGTGTTTCAACGGCCTGGATCTTGGTTCGACGCGAATTTGTTGGACGACGTATTGCGATGTGGTTGTTAATTTTGCCGTTGACTATACCAACCTATGTTTTTTCGTATATATACACCAATCTGCTTGATGATGAAGGTTGGCTTAGTAATTTGTGGCAGTTCATATTTGGTGAAATGTCGATCCCGCCTGATTTATATAATGTCTTTGGTGTTGCTTTTGTTCTTACACTCGCCGGGTTCTCATATGTCTTTTTATTAGTTAATGATGCATTAACTCGTACCAAACAAAACTTGGAAGAAGCCGCGCAAATTCAAGGCGCATCAAAACGGAAAATATTTTTTCGTATTACTTTACCATTACTTCGTCCTGCAATTGCGGCGAGTATGGCAATGGTGGTGTTACATGTACTCTCTGATTTTGGTGCGGTTAGCACACTTCGATTTCAAACATTTACCTTAAGTATATTTAATCAAATGAATGGTCGGTTTGATTACAATGCGGCTGCAGCTTTGAGTTTAGTATTGGTTTCTTTGAGTTTGAGTTTTTTAATACTCGAACGATTTTTTCGATCACGTCAACGGTATTTTTCAGGAAGTCAGTCGCGCGCAATTAAACGTAAACCGGTTACTAGAATAGAGTTAATGTTTATTTGGAGCTGGCTAGGTGTTATTAGCTTGTTTTCCTTTTTTCTACCGGTTGCGTGGATGATTAGCTGGAGCATTGACTCGTGGATGCAAGGCTTAATTGATAGTGAATTTTGGTCTTATGTTGGTAATTCGCTTACTATTAGTTTTATGACAGCATTTATTGCTGTGTTTTTGGCTTTACCCATCGCATTGTATCATGCACGAAAACGAAGTTTATTGAGCCAAAGCTACGTGCAACTTTCGAGTGTGGGGTTTGTTTTACCTGGTCCGGTAATTGCGCTTGGAATATTAGTTTTCATATTGGCTTGGTTTGAACCACTGTATGGCGGCATGTTGGCTCTAGTCTTTGCTATGGTCATCCGATTTTTACCATTGGCAGTGCAGTCTCAAGAATCTGCGGTACAGCAAATTACACCGAATCTTGAGTTAGCCGGCCGTAGTCTTGGGGCTGGTACTTGGGAAAATCTATGGCGTGTGATTATTCCATCGATACGCGGTGGCATGTTTACCGCATGGGTATTGGTTTTTATCGATACTTTAAAAGAATTACCGGCGACAATTATTTTGCGCCCGATTGGCTTTGATACCTTGCCCGTTAGGATTTGGATTGAAGCAAGTGAAGAAATGCTAGAATTAGCCGCACCTGCGGCATTGTTATTGGTTATTTGTACACTGCCGGTATTGTGGTTCTTACTAAAACCAATGCAGAATCAAAATTAGTGGCACACAAAGACCTATCGTTTGATTTTGGTTCAATTCATCCTATCACGGCACGTTAAAATTATTTTTATGATCAGCTTGGAATATATATAACACTCTAGTAAAATGCTTCGTTCGATGTCAAGATAAATGGGAGAGTTCTTGTAGTTTCTCTTAACTTACTGATTAGTAATATGTTTTATGTAAGTTGGTGGTTACTGATACAAGACGCCGAAGGCGCAATCCGCCCGGAATCGCTCAGGCAAATGGACCATTTATTTTAAGTTTGTTGTGCTATTGCACTTAGCTTAACGTCGACTCTGGAGAGCGATCATGTTAATGATCCACCGACGGGTTAATACTCTCAGGTACTAGGACAGAGGGGCGGCAGATAACACGAATCTGTTAGTTTCCTTTGAATGTATATTTTGAGATTTGATTAATCATCATGAGCGACAATAAACGAATAATCCCTGTTTTTGACCATTCTGCAACACCGAATCCGTCTCGAATGCCTAGTTGGATTCGCCAACGAATTGGTGGTGGTGTGGTGTTTGACGCAACCGCACGTGCAGTAAAAGATCACCAGTTAAATACGGTTTGTGAAGAAGCCAGTTGTCCTAATCGAGGTGAGTGTTGGAGTCGCGGTACTGCAACATTTATGTTACTCGGTGAGACTTGTACTCGTGCTTGTGGATTTTGTAATGTTAAAACCGGTAAACCCAATTGGTTTGATGATGATGAACCCCGTCGAATTGCTGACGCGGTTTTTAAAATGGGTTTAGATTATGTGGTGTTGACTTCGGTTAATCGTGACGATATGGATGATGGTGGTGCCACTATTTTTGGTAATACAATTATTGCAATGCGTCAGCAAATTCCAGATTTAGGAATTGAATTACTTACTCCCGATTTTCATCAAGTGGATGAGCAGGCAATTAAAATTATCACGGACTCCTTGCACAGAGTACTGAGCCAAAAACGTGAAAAAACCCAAATGGTTTGGGGTCATAATATCGAAACTGTACCACGGCTTTATCGACAAGCGCGTAAAGGATCGAATTATCAACGTTCATTAGATCTGTTAGAAAAAATAGCGGCTATCTCAGCAATTGAGGCAAAATCAGCTATTATGTTAGGTCTTGGTGAGTCACAAGAGGAAGTACTTGAAGTGCTGTGTGATTTACGAAAAATTGGTGTTCAGCGGGTTTCGATGGGACAGTACTTACGACCCACTCGTTATCATTTGCCGGTTGACCGGTATCTAGAACCAACAGAATTCACCGAGTATGAAAAAATTGCATTGGACATGGGCTTTGATTGGGTCAAATGTGGTCCATTAGTTCGTTCGTCCTATCATGCAGAAGAAAATCAATAAGTTTTAAATTCATCCTATTAAAATTATAAAAGAGAGTAAGTATGCCGCAAAAAACACCTCTATATGAAACTCATGTTGAATTGAATGCCAAAATAGTTGATTTTGGTGGTTGGGATATGCCGTTACATTATGGTTCTCAAATCGATGAACATCACATAATTCGAAAAGACGCAGGCATATTTGATGTCTCACACATGACCGTTTTGGATTTAAAGGGTGATAAAGTTCGAGATTTTTTAAAATATTTATTAGCCAATAATGTTGATCGATTACAAAAAACTGGTAAGGCATTATACAGTTGTATGCTCAATGAAAATGGCGGTATTATTGATGATTTGATCGTGTATTTTATGCATGAGACTTGGTTCAGAGTTGTGGTCAATGCCTCAACGCGTGATAAAGATATCGCTTGGATTAAAAAGCAAGCCAGTAATTATTCAGTTGACGTGGAAGAACGTGGTGATTTGGCGATGGTTGCAATACAAGGACCAGCCGCTCGTGACAAAGTACATACGGTACTTGGTGACCATGCAAAAAGCCTGGAAGATATGGGACAGTTTTTTGCAATACAAGTGAATGATCTTTTTGTCGCACGTACTGGATATACGGGTGAGGATGGTTATGAAATTATTTTACCTAACGATCAGGTTGTTGCGTTTTGGAAGCGTTTAGTCGCGGCTGGTGTTGCACCTTGTGGTCTTGGTTCTCGTGATACTTTACGACTGGAAGCTGGAATGAGTTTATATGGTACGGATATGACCGAAGAGACATCACCACTAATTTCAGGTTTAAATTGGACGGTAGCCTGGGAACCTGTAGAGCGAAATTTTATTGGTCGTTCTGCTCTGGAAACAGAGAAAGACAATGGCATCAAGCAAAAACAAATTGGCTTGGTGTTATCATCTAAAGGTGTTTTGCGAAATCATTTAAAAGTATTTAATCAAGGTTTGGAGTGTGGTGAAATCACGAGTGGTAGCTTTTCACCGACTCTGGGTAAAGCGATAGCACTAGCTCGAGTTAGCAAAGAAGTTGCAGAACAATGTAGTATCGATATTCGCGGTAAATTAGTTGAAGCGCAAGTTGTTAAAGCACCGTTTGTGCGCCACGGTAAGGCTTGTATTGAACTATAAAATATATAATAAGATATTAAATAATCATTTAATTATTTTAACAAATTTCAAATTTTAGACTTTTTAAGAGGTGATACAATGAGTGATATACCTAAAGAATTATTTTATACAAAAACGCATGAGTGGGTAAAACAAAATGACGATGGAACAGTGAGTGTTGGTATCACTGATCATGCTCAAGGCTTATTAGGCGATATTGTTTTTGTTGAAGTTCCTGAAGTTGGAACGCAGTTTATCGCTGGTGATGATTGTGCGGTTGTGGAGTCAGTAAAAGCTGCATCGGATATCTATTGTCCTGTATCGGGTGAAGTGACAGCAATTAATGAAAAGCTTGAGGATAGCCCCGAAACTATAAATAAAGATGCTTATCACGATGGTTGGATTTTTACGTTAAAACCGGAAGATGATGGTGAAATTGAATCTTTATTAGATCCTAGCGCATATCAAGAGCTAGCTAATTCTGAAGAACATTAAATTTAATTAAGATCTGCTATTAAATAGCCTTAACGCTGATAGGAAAGTACTATGCCGTTTATTCCGCATACACAAGAAGATATTCGTGAAATGTTATCTGCCATTGGGGTAGATGATGCTGAAACTTTATTTGATGAAATACCCGCAAATTTACGCAGTGACGATTTAACCAGTGTACCTGATGCATTAAATGAAATGCAGGTTACGCAATTAATGCATGAGCGGGCAAATCAAGACGCTAATACTTGTTGTTTCATTGGTGCTGGAGCTTATGATCATCATATTCCAGCGGCGGTATGGGAGCTGACTACTCGAGGTGAGTTTTACAGTGCTTATACACCTTATCAAGCCGAGGCTAGCCAAGGTACCTTACAGTTACTTTATGAATATCAAACAATGATGACCGCATTAACGGCTATGGATGTATCCAATGCCTCATTGTATGATGGTGCAAGTGGTTTGGCTGAAGCCGTGTTGATGGCCGTTCGAGCCAATCGAAAATCAAAAGCAAAACGAATTTTAATGCCGCGCACGGTACACCCACTTTATCGTAAAGTGGCAAAAACAATTGTGCAAAATCAAGGAATTACACTGGAAGAAGTCAACTTCGATATCGATACTGGTGTTATTGATACTGCGGGGTTACCAGTAAAACCTGGTGATATTGCCGCATTAGTTATTCCCCAACCAAATTTTTTTGGTTCGTTAGAAGATGTTGATACCTTAACGAATTGGGCGCATGAACATAAAGCATTAGTTATTGCCGTGGTTAATCCTTTGTCACTAGCAATAATAAAACCACCTGGCCAATGGGGTGATGATGGTGCTGATATTGTGTGTGGTGAAGGGCAACCATTAGGAGCGCCATTATCATCGGGGGGCCCTTATTTTGGCTTTATGTGTTGTAAACAAGCTTACGTTAGACAAATGCCCGGGCGTATCATTGGTCGAACAGTTGACTTGGATGGTAAACAAGGTTTTTCATTAACATTGCAAGCGCGCGAACAGCATATTCGTCGTTCTAAAGCGACCTCGAATATTTGTACTAATCAAGGATTACTCGTGACTGCTGCGACCATTCACATGGCCTTATTAGGACCACAGGGATTAGAAAAAGTAGCTGGAGCTTGTCATTCTAATACCTTGTCGCTAATTAAACAATTAACCAATATTAACGGCGTAAGTAAAGTATTTGATAATGCTCTTTTTCATGAAGCTGTTTTAAAATTTGAGTTGCCATTAGACGATGTAATTAAAGCATTATCGGCTCAAGGTATTCTTGCTGGTTATGATTTAAGTGCTGAATATCCAGAGTTGAATAATTGTTTATTGGTTTGTGCCACAGAAAAAAGAACTGAACACGAAATTACAAATTACGCGAATAATTTAGATCGAATATCCAGCCGTTTGGTCGCACCGGGTTGTCCTGTAACACCTAAAATGAAATAAATAATAAAGAATCTAAAAGGAGAATAATAATGACTGCAATAACACTTGAAGGAAATACTATTAATACTAGTGGTGAATTACCTGCTGTTGGAACCATTGCACCTGACTTTCATTTAACAACAGATGAACTAAGTGACATTAATCTGACTGATTTTTCTGGAAAAAAGAAAATATTAAATATTGTTGTTAGTATTGATACTGGTATTTGTGAGGATTCTTCAAAATATTTTAATGATGCTGTTAATGCGTTAGAGAATGTGCAAGTATTTACTATTTCTGCTGATTTACCTTTTGCACTAAAACGTGTTTTTGAAGCTGCTAATATTAAAAATGTCATTCCTTTATCGATGATGCGTAGTCGTAATTTTGCAAAAGATTATGGTGTATTAATTCAAGATGGACCATTAGCCGGTGTTACCGCACGTGCAGTTATTGTTTTAGATGGCGATAACAAAGTACTTTATACCGAACAAGTACCAGAAATTACTCAAGCTCCAGATTACGATAAAGCGATAGCCGCTGTATCATAAGCAATACGATTTTTAAATTAATATCAATTATATAAGTTTACTGAAATTTACTAAAGCGAGATGAACAATGTTGATTTTTGAACATTCAAAAGCAGGAAGAGAAAATCCTTCTCAAGCACCACGTGGCCATGCAGAAATTGAAGGCATACCGGATAAGTTTTTACGTAAAGCCAGAGCTGCATTACCTGAAGTTTCAGAAATGCAAACGGTGAGACATTATACCAGTTTGTCTCAGCTTAACTTTTCTATTGATACCCAGTTTTATCCATTAGGGTCGTGTACTATGAAGTATAACCCACGTGCATGTAATACTTTAGCGATGTTGCCGGGATTTTTATCACGGCATCCGATGGGACCCGAAAAGCTTGGTCAAGGTTTTTTGTCATGCATGTATGATCTACAAGAAATACTCAAAAACGTTACCGGTATGAGTGAAGTCTCGCTAGCTCCAATGGCTGGAGCACAAGGTGAGTTTGCCGGTATGGCGATGATTCGCGCATATCATGATGCTAATAAAGACATGGAACGAACCGAGGTTTTAATTCCTGATGCAGCACACGGCACCAATCCGGCGACGGCCACAATGTGTGGTTATAAAGTAAAAGAAATTCCGACAGATAACAATGGCGATGTTGACTTGGTCGCACTTAAAGCCGCTGTTGGACCACAAACCGCGGGGATCATGTTAACGAATCCATCTACGTTAGGTGTGTTCGAAAGAGAAATTAAACAAATTGCTGGAATTGTACATAAGGCCGGTGGTTTATTGTATTACGATGGAGCAAACCTTAATGCTATTTTAGGTAAAGTGAAACCGGGGGACATGGGGTTTGATGTGATTCACATGAATCTCCACAAAACTTTTTCAACTCCACACGGTGGTGGTGGTCCAGGAGCTGGTCCGGTTGGTGTTAGCGATCGACTTATTCCTTATTTGCCTATACCAATGGTCGGTAAAAGTGATAACACCTACTACATGAAAACCGAAAAATCTTGCCCAGATACAATGGGACGTTTATCCACCTTTATGGGAAATGCAGGGGTTTTATTACGTGCTTATATCTATGCACGTTTATTAGGGAATGAAGGAATGCATCGAGTTTCAGAGTTTGCGACTTTGAATGCGAATTATATGATGGCTAAATTAAAAGCGGCTGGATTTGACATGGCGTTTGAAAACCGTCGGGCCACACATGAATTTATTTTGACTTTAAAACGCCAAGCGAAAGATGCTGGTACAACGGCAATGGATTATGCCAAACGGTTATTAGATTATGGTTTTCATGCTCCAACCACTTATTTTCCACTGTTAGTTCCTGAGTGTTTATTAATTGAGCCTACTGAAACTGAAACAAAAGATGAGCTAGATGGATTTATCGATGCTATGATCGCAATTAGTAAAGAAGCTGATGAGAATGCTGATAAATTAAAAAATGCCCCTTATACTTTACCGGTTCGTCGTTTAGATGATGTTAAGGCAGCGAAAGATTTAGACTTAAGTTGGAAAAAATAAAGATGATAGTTTTTAAATGAAACCGGGCAATACAGGCGTTAAACGAATTTTACACGCTGCAGGTTATTCATTACTGGGTTTAATCGCGGCATATAAACATGAAGCGGCATTTCGGCAAGAGTTATGGCTTACAATAATATTAGCACCACTGGCAATTTATCTAGGAAACTCTGGTATCGAACGAGCGCTATTACTCGGAAGTTTATTTCTAGTATTAATTGTTGAGCTATTAAATTCAGCCATTGAAGCTGTAGTTGATCGAATTAGTAGTGAGCATCATGAGTTATCGGGTCGAGCTAAAGATATTGGTTCAGCTGCGGTAATGTTAACTTTGTTAAACTTAGTTGTTATTTGGAGTTTTGTTTTATGGCAACAAGTCTCGAGCTATTTTAAATAAAAATAATAGGAAAATATAATGTCAGCGTTAATTTGTGGTTCGTTTGCTTTTGATACAATTATGGTTTTTCAAGATCGATTTAAAAATCATATTTTGCCTGATAAAGTACATATGTTAAATGTTTCGTTCTTAGTGCCTGAATTGCGGCGTGAATTTGGAGGCTGTGCGGGTAATATCGCATTTAATTTAAAATTATTAGGCGGTGAGCCATTTCCGATGGGTACAATTGGAAAAGATTTTGACACTTATTCTGAGTGGATGGCAAAATTTGGTATTAGTGAAAAATATTTAAAAAAAGTTGATAATTATACAGCCCAAGCATTTATTACGACAGATGTTGATGATAATCAAATCACGGCATTTCATCCGGGGGCAATGAATTTTTCACATGAGAATATAATTCCAGCCTCCGATGATATAAAAATTGGCATGATTGCACCTGATGGGCGTGATGGAATGTTGCAACATGCAGAACAATTCGCACAAGCGAATATTCCTTTTATTTTTGATCCCGGTCAGGGTTTGCCGATGTTTGATGGTGATGAATTATTGTCATTTATTGAAAAATCAACATGGGTCGCAGTTAATGAATATGAATCTCAAATGTTAGAAGAACGCACGGGTAAATCGAGCCATGAAATTGCTGAAATGGTTGATGCTTTAATCATTACACGTGGAGCTCAGGGGTCACTTATTTATACTAAAGAACACCGTTATGAAATACCATCGGCAAAAACCAGTAGTTTAAATGATCCAACGGGTTGCGGTGACGCTTACCGTGCAGGATTGTTATATGGTATTTTAAATAAAATGGATTGGGAAAAAACGGGACGTATTGCATCCTTAATGGGGGCAATTAAAATTGAGTCTCATGGAACGCAAAATCATGCCTTTACAATGGATGAGTTTAAGCAGCGTTTTGAAAAAGAGTTTGGAATTAGTTTTTAGTGTTTAATTTTTAACGAAAATGGACTTGATAAAAGTACTTCATATCACTGCGGCATTATTCAGTATTTCGGGTTTTATTATCCGAGGTATCTGGATGATGGCTGAGTCAAATAAATTGCAACAAAAGTGGGTAAAAATAGTACCTCATGTTATTGACACTGTGCTATTGCTTAGCGCTATCACATTAGCAATAAAGCTGAGTATCAATCCAATTGAACAAGCTTGGTTAATGAATAAAATTATTGCTTTGCTTGTCTATATTGGACTTGGCATGGTTGCATTACGATTTGGTCGTAATTTACTGCAGCGTAAAATTGCCTGGATTCTTGCTATCGTTGTATTTATTTACATTCTTTTTGTTGCGTTAACGAAACAAAGTATTTTAATTACATTTTAACTCGATTGTTAATTATAGATTAATGTCGATTTGATATCGTTATACTGTTTTATTGGAACGTTTTTTAAACAGTTATCGTGTTATATTAAAAATATGAACTGGGGCAGAAAAGAGAATGTAAAGTCGATATCGAAGCATACTCGTTTCGAGGCGATTGTACGTCCCCACGTTAAAGCCCTTTATCAAATAGCATATCGTTTTTGTGGTAATAAGGCAGATTCTGAAGATTTAATTCAAGATTTATTACTTAAGCTTTATCCAAAATATGATGAATTAGTCAAAATTGAAAATTTAAAACCCTGGATGTCACGGGTTTTGTATCATCTTTATATTGATAAGATTCGGCAAAATGATCGACGTCCTGATGTAGTAATGGATGTTGATCCAGATACAGTGTTGAGTGAGTTAAATAATCGTGTTTCTTCGCCCGAGTCAGAATTAGATAACTCATTGATTCAAAAAGAAATTAATGATGCAATGCAGTTGTTAAATGCGGATCAAAAGGCATTGGTAGTGTTACACGACATGGAGCAATACACTTTACCTGAACTGTCGATAATGCTTGATACTCCGGTCGGTACGCTAAAATCACGCTTACACCGGGCTAGAGCATCATTAAGAGAAACATTATTAAAAAGATCGACAAATATGGAACCATTTCTACAGACTCGGCGTGTAATTAAATAACCAGACAAAACCGCTGGTTAAACAATGAGAATGATAGACAGGATAGGAAATAAAAACCGAATGAAGTGTGACGAATTACAAGTGCGACTCGATGATTACCTAGATGGTAATCTTGATACTATTTTAGTATCAATGCTCGAGAATCACATTGCGTCATGTGGTTCCTGCAATGAAAACGTAAAGCATGGTAAAGAGCTACAATCACAGTTTAAGCGGTTGGCAGATCAAGCTATTGGCAATACAACACCTAGTGAAGATTTTATATCCTCTGCGTTCGAAAAAGTTCGCGCTACTTATCCTGAGCAAGCAAGTACTCGGGCGAATAATATCAGTGTTAAAACGGGGTTTTTCACCGCATTAGCAGCAGGTTTTTCGCTTTGGGCAGTATTGACCACTTTTATACTGCCAGGAATGGATTCTAATGATGTTCTTACAAATTTGGTAAAGAATGACCCTATTACTAAATCAATAACGGATACAGCTATTTCGGTTATTGAACTAAACATCAATGAAACGAAAATGATGCGTTTGGCAATTGATACCCCCGATGCGTTTGACAATGTAACTTTATCAGTTGAGTTGCCAAGCCATGTAGAGCTTAAAGGTCATAAAAACAAGCGAGAACTAAGTTGGACGACTAAATTGGCAAAAGGTAATAATATTTTAAAAATTCCTTTAAAAGCGATTGAGTATGGTGAAGGAAATTTTATTGCTCGTCTTACACATAATGGCAAAGTTAAAACATTTAAACTGTTTTTAAAATCCAGTAAACCAGGCATATCACGTGTGTTTAAAAGTGAATTACAAGTTTAAATTTAATCTTAAAGGAACATCAAAATGAAACTATTTATAATCGTGTTATTTGCAAGCATAACTTTCTTGTTGCCATTAACCGCTTCAGCATCAACTGATATTGATGACGTTACTATGTCCATGATGGACGATGATGCTTCTTTAAATGAAGGGACTGAAATAGATATTCCAGGTAGTGATGATGGACTGGATCATGATGATGACAGATCTAGCTCAAGTAGTCATGATAACGAAAATGAGTCTGATGAAAATGAAAGTGAGTCAGAAGACGAAAATGAAGATGCTGATGATAGTAATGAAATTGATGATAATGATGACACTGATGAAGTTGAAGATAATGAAAAATCAGATGATTCTGATGATAAGTCAAAGTAATAAGCTTCACTCATAAGTAATGCAAATTAATCGAAATTAAAGAATAGATAAATTTGATAACTATACCAGATCCTCTCTGTTTACAGAGAGGATTTTTTTTGTCAAAATGATTAAAATCAAAGAAGTCGCCGATTAGCCAGGAGTCCCTTTTAGTGATTATTTTCCCGCGTAAACTAGTAAGGTTATTTATAGCAGTGTTATTAACTGTCCCGACATTAGCTCTAAGCGCTAATGACTTGAATGATTTTGAGTTAGGTAAAAAAGCATTTAATAACAAAGAGTATAAGCAGGCCTTAGTTTATTTTAATCAGTCAAAAATTAAAGGCGTAAAATCTGTTTCTTTAATTTATAATCTGGCTGTTACACACTTTAAATTAGAAAACTATCAAGAGTCCCGAGAATATTTTAATCAAATCCGTGAACAGCCAAAAATGACATTATTGGTTTATTATAATTTAGGGCTTATTGAATCAAAATTAAATAATAAAAAGCAAGCTACTGTATTTTTTACGACAGTATATAAAAATACAACAAAACAGAAATTAAAGAAATTATCAAAGCGGCAGTTGGATAATTTAAATTATAAGTCGTTTGCAAATCACGCTGATAAATTTAAAGGTAGAGTTTCATTAGTAACGGGGTACTCTGATAATGTCTCGAGTATTTCAACCGGAACGGCAAGCGGTAAGGCAGATAGTTTTAATATCATAACAGGGTATATAAATACAGCATTGTCGAACTCGTTTCACGATGGTATCACTGCTAAATTACGCTATTACTCTCAATTTTATGCTGTTGAAAAACGATTCGATTTTGATGAGATTGAATTGGATATGGCGTATAATTTCATTAGTGGTCAATATAAAAATAAAATAGCCATTTTAATAAAGAAAAATAAGTTAGGCAGCCGTTCATACCAATCAGCTACGGCAATTGTTGCTAAATTTAAAAATAAAATAAAAAAAAATAATTATTTAACATATCAAGTTCGACTTGAAAACATAACGGATGATAGTCAGCGATATGCTTATCTTGAGGGTAGTCGACAGCGCTATAGAATAAACTATAAATTAAAAGGTACTTCTTATTTTCATCGATTTAGATACCAACTTGAATTAAATAATAGAACAGATACTACAGTAAGCAGTTATTCTCCTCAACGGCATACATTTCGCTACACTTACCAAAAAAAGTTAAATTATAATTGGAAACTATTAGCCGCTGTAGAATATCGGAAAAGTTATTACCCTGAAAAACCGACAGTTACTCGAGAAGATAATCGAGTTCGTTTTTTAACAGCTATTGATTACCGCTTTTCAAAAGACTGGAATTTAAGGGCTGGGTATGAAAATCGAGATAACAAATCTAACGATCCTGTACATCAATATAAAAGAAATGTATATGCTTTGAATTTAAATTGGCGTTATTAACCGAGATGCTCGATTAACTCATCGTATTGTTCAATTGAACTTAGGCAGTTTTTGCCTTGACATATATAGGCAATACAGGATTTGTTAGTGTTGTATTTTGTAAATGCGGCAAACGCTATATTTGAGCTTGATAATTCAATGGCTATTTCTGGAATAACAAAAACTAGTCGATTTAGTTTGTAATTTTTTGTACAAGCATTATGAAAGTTAACAGTTTTATCTTGCTTAGTACCGCGAATAATTATTATGGTTGCTGGATATAAATATTCTTCAACCGCATGAAGCATGGCTCCATGCGCTGCCGGGTACGACATGATTTGTGACCAGGCATTTAAAATACATTTTTCACTGGCTTCGATGTAATTAGTATTCGATATAAGATGGCCTAAGCGAGATAAAGACAACGCGGCTATCCCATTGCCCGAAGGTATGGCTTCATCAGAGTACACTTTTGGTCGTTGAATTAATTTTTCATGATCCTTTGCTGTAAATAAAAACCCACCAGATTCTTTATCTTCAAAAAATTCAAGCATCGAATCTGCCAATTCGATAGAAAATAATAAGTCACTATGACGCCATCGAGTTTGTAGTGATTCTAATAGTGCATCTAACATAAAGGCGTAATCATCAAGGTATGCCATTAGATGTGTTTTACCGTCTTTGTGGGTTGCATAAAGGCGTTTATTTTTAAACATGCTAGACTTTATAAAATCTATCGCGTTTTGAGCCGAGTCTATACAGGTTTCATTTTTAAGTAATCGTCCCGTAAGCATCATGCCTTTAATCATGAGACCATTCCATGATGTTAATATTTTTTCATCACGTCTAGGTTGCTTTCGACTTTGTCGTACAGTAAAAAGTTTTTGTTTCGCTGTTTGTAGTAGTCGTGTGAGTTCAGATTCAGTGATGTTATTTTTTTCAGAGAATTCGGTTAGACTTTGGGATAGATGTAAATGCCAATGTCCTTCAAAATTGGCTTTTTTGTGTAAGCCATAAATTTCAGAAAAAAAAGAATATTCTCTATCATCAAGAATATCTTTAACTTCGTTTATGTTCCATCGATAAGTTTCACCTTCTATGCTGTTGGTATCGGCATCAAGAGTCGAATAATACGCACCGTCCGGTGATTGCATTTCAGACATAACCCAGTTTGCAGTTTCTTCTGCGATTCGTTTGAACGTTTTGTCATTAAATAAAACACTTGCTTGAGCATATAACGCAAGTAGTGGACCGTTGTCATATAACATTTTTTCAAAATGAGGGATTTGCCAATAATCGTCGACCGAATATCGAAAAAAACCACCTGCTAATTGATCATAGATACCACCAGATGCCATTGCATGTAGTGTTAGAAAAGCTATTTGCTTGGCAGTCTCATCATTTTTTTCATTATTTAAGGTGAGTTGCCAATGACGTATTAGTCGTTCTAAATTAGTTGGGTGTGGAAATTTGGGTGCAGTTCCAAAACCTGCAAACTTTTTATCAAAAGAATCAGCTAATTGTTTACGGGCAAGATCAAGTAATTGGGAGTTGATTTCACTGCGGTTAATATTAATAGAGTGACTTAACTGTGAAAAAGTATTTAGTATCGATTCAGACTGCTGTTGTATTATACTTTTATTCTCTTGATAAAAAATTTCTAC
This sequence comes from uncultured Thioalkalispiraceae bacterium, assembly GCA_964420605.1. Classification (GTDB taxonomy): domain Bacteria; phylum Pseudomonadota; class Gammaproteobacteria; order UBA6429; family Thiohalophilaceae; genus CAYQUC01. The sequence continues at coordinate 30,771 of CAYQUC010000023.1, forward strand.
ATTTTGTAAAATAGTTGAAAACGAGGGCATCCTGTGTTTTTCAATATTGGGGAAATAGGTTCCAGCAAAAAAAGGCACGTGTTCATCTGGGGTTAATATGACAGTCAGAGGCCAGCCACCACCGCGCTTATTCAACAGTTGGTGGGCGGTTTGATAAATTTTATCTAAATCTGGACGTTCTTCTCGGTCGACTTTTATATTGACAAACAGTTGGTTCATTACGGTAGCTATATCGGGATCTTCAAAAGACTCGTGAGCCATTACGTGGCACCAGTGACAGGCTGAATATCCAATTGATAACAATATTGGTTTATTGTTAGATTTAGCCGTGTTCAGCGCTAATTCACCCCATGGGAACCAATTAACTGGATTATGTGCGTGTTGCAATAAATAGGGGCTAGTTTCATTTATAAGCTCATTTGAGTGTTTTTGTGACATATTATTGAATTATTTGGTGGAGAATAAGAATTATTATAAGTGTATAATGGGGTCATTGTATATTGCGTCAAATACAAAATGTTATCAATTTAAACCGGATAGCTCCGGGTAATAATGGGATTATAAAATGCGTGTAGATTTTGATCAGGTTGCGTTCACACTGTTTGATTTGAGTGTTCATTGGTACGGCATTTCCTACCTGGTGTCTTTTATTCTTGGTTGGCAATTTTTACGTTGGCACGCCAATAAGAATAAGTTTTATGGGTGGAGCCCAGTGCAAGCTGATGACTTCTTGTTTTTTGCGGGTCTCGGTGTAATTCTTGGTGGTCGATTAGGTTATGTATTTTTTTATAATTTTTCAGCATTCCTTGATGACCCTATAATGTTGCTACAAGTTTGGAAAGGCGGTATGTCGTTTCATGGTGGATTACTTGGAGTATTAGTTGCGGTTTGGTTTTTTGCTAGAAAAACGAAGAAAAGTTATTTTGAGGTTATTGATTTTGCGGCACCGGCTTTTCCGATAGGGTTATTTTTTGGGCGTATCGCTAATTTTATTAATGGTGAGCTATGGGGCAAAGAAACCGATGTTGCATGGGCAATGATTTTTCCTCGTGGCGGCGAAGTGCTTAGACATCCGAATCCGTTATATGAGGCTTTTCTGGAGGGAGTAGTCATGTTTATTGTGCTGTATTTATTTTCACAAAAACAACGCCCATTACGTTCTGTAGCAGCACTGTTTGCGATAATGTACGGTGGATTTAGATTTATTGTTGAATTTGTTCGAGTACCTGATGCGCATTTAGGCTACTTAGGATTCGGTTGGTTAACGATGGGACAAATCTTAAGTATTCCATTATTTGCTGTAGGTCTAGTGGTGTTTTGGATGGCCTATAACGAAAAGAAAAAATAACTTGAGCTTGGAGTTGCTTTTATATTTGGGGCTTAGGTAAATTAATATGGACTAGGGATAAGAACTTTTGCATCCGAACTAGAAAATTTATCTAAAAAAGAGCAACCCTGTAGGACATACATGGGGATAAGCCTGCAAAAGACCGTCTGCCGCAGGACTCAAGCTAGGTTGCCTCATCTTGCTTAGCAATTTACCTTGCGGCAGTCGAGCAGCCATGGATGGCGATGTTTTGCGGGTCTTTTGCAGGTTTATCCCCCGTTTAGGGTTGGCACTATAATTAATATTAAATTATTCCTCGTAATTTTATTACCCCAAGTCCAATTTCTTGGAAAGGACTTCTAATATTCCTTTAGAATATTAGTGGCGGAAGTGGCGCATTGCGGTAAAGACCATCGCAATATCATTTTCATCCGCCGCTGCTATGACTTCTTCATCTCGCATTGAACCACCCGGTTGTATTACTGCAGTAATGCCGACACTTGCTGCATTATCCAAGCCATCTCTGAATGGGAAAAAGGCATCAGATGCCATAACGGAACCTTTGACATCGAGCTTGGCGTGTTCCGCTTTAATTCCTGCTATTCGAGCTGAATTTACTCGACTCATTTGGCCTGCACCAACGCCAATCGTCATTTTGTCTTTACCGTAAATAATGGCGTTGGATTTAACGAATTTACTCACTTTCCAGCTAAACAGTAAATCTTGCATTTCTTTTTCAGTTGGCGCACGTTTGGTAACGACGTTTAACTCATTGTGCAATAACAAATCACTTTGCTGTACTAATAGACCACCGTTAACGCGTTTAAAGTCGAGTCGTGGTTCAGATGTTTCAGTCCAAGAACCACAAACCAAAAGTCGAAGGTTTTTCTTTGCTTTGATGGTTTCGATCGCATCTGCTGTTGCATCTGGTGCAATGATAACTTCTACAAACTGTCGCTCAATTATTGCTTGAGCGGTTTTGTTATCTAAAGTTTGGTTAACAGCAATGATGCCACCAAAGGCAGATTCAGGATCGGTTTGATAGGCGCGATCATAGGCTTCGAATAGATTCTTAGCACTGGCAACACCACAGGGGTTGGCATGTTTTACAATGACACAGGTTGGTTCATCATTAAATTGTTTGATGCATTCAAGCGCTGCGTCGGTATCAGCAATGTTATTGTAAGATAACTCTTTTCCTTGTAACTGTTTGGCTGTGGCTATGCTGGCTTCGGTGATATTAGCCTCTTTATAAAATGCCGCGGCTTGATGCGGGTTTTCACCATAACGCATTTCTTGACTTTTATGATATTGACGATTAAATGTTCTTGGAAAACTGATACTGTTTTTCTTGTCTGTATCCGCATCGGATTTTTTATCTTCGATAATAGTGCCTAAGTAATTCGCTATTGCCGCATCATATTTTGCAGTATGCTCAAAAACTTTTACGGCTAAGTCGAATCGGTGTTCGTCGTGAACACATCCTTGGTTTTGTGTTATGTCATCAATGACCAAGTTGTAATCACTAGCATTGACTACAACGGTAACGTCTTTATTATTTTTTGCAGCGGCACGTAACATGGTCGGGCCGCCGATGTCGATATTTTCAATGGCCGTGGCAAGATCACAGTCGGGATTTGCAATTGTTTCTTCAAATGGGTATAAATTGACAACCAATAAATCGATAGCAGGGATATCATGTTGTTTCATTACTTCATCATCGGTTCCACGTCGGGCTAGAATGCCGCCGTGTATTTTAGGATGTAAGGTTTTAACGCGACCATCCATCATTTCAGGAAAACCGGTGTAATCGGATACCTCAATAACCTTGATGTTATTTTCACTGAGTAACTTAGCCGTTCCGCCAGTTGATAGAATTTCAATATTGTGCGAAGACAATTGTTTTGCAAATTCTACAATACCGGATTTATCAGAAACACTGATGAGTGCTCGTGTTATTTTATTCATTGGTCGTAGCCTTAACCTTAGATGTGAGTTATTGAAAATGTCATTATATCAGGAGCGATACAGCCACAGCACGGATAAGCTGTATTATTTTATTCAATTGAGCTTATTCGGTGATGGTGTGTGGGGTTAAGAAGATGCTGTACTTAATAACAAAATTATGTGAAGTTTTTATCAAACCCCACATAATTTTGACTGTCGATCGATTAGATAATGGGATAATCCCGTAATCAATCAAGGCCGTACATTTTAAGCTTTTTACGTAATGTTCCACGGTTAATACCAAGCAATTCAGCTGCTTTTGTCTGATTGCCATTAACGTAGGTTAAAACAGCTGTCAATAGAGGTTCTTCAATCTCACCTAAGACCATTTTATATAACTGCTCCGGAGTATGACCTTGCAGTTGCGAAAAGTAGCCATCAAGTGCCGATGACACGCATTCGCGCAGTGGCTTATCTTGAGCCGTTTCTTTTACGTTTAGTTCAATTACATTACTTGTATCGATTTCATTTGATAATGGGTTTGTCATGCTGCTAGTTCCTGTGCATCTGATAAACGTTCAAAAAATTCATTTACCATGTTAAGTTGATCCTTAACGGTTTCGACGTTATTTACGCATTGTCGGAAGGCTGCGCCGTGACGCTGGCCTTTGCTATACCAACTAATATGTTTCCGCGCCATGCGTATTCCTGTGTATTCTCCATAAAATTCATAGAGGTTTTTTAGATGTCCGACTAAAATATCTCGGACTTCCAAAATTGGTGGTTCAGGTAGTAATTTACCTGTATTTAAAAAATAATCAATCTCTCTGAAAATCCAAGGTCGGCCTTGAGCTGCGCGACCAATCATAATGGCATCAGCATTAGTATATTCTAGTACAAACTTGGCTTTTTCAGGAGTTGTTATGTCGCCATTAGCTATAAGCGGAATCGATATTTCTGATTTTACCTGGGCAATGGTGTCATATTCTGCAGCACCACGGTACTGACACGCACGAGTACGTCCGTGCATTGCAAGTGCTTGAATACCTGAATTTTCGGCTATTTTAGCAATAGCTAGCGCATTTCGGTGTTCTAAATCCCAACCTGTCCTAATTTTGAGTGTGACGGGAATATCGACCGCATTAACAACTGACTCCAAAATTTGGCTAACTAAGCGCTCATTTTGCATCAGTGCAGAACCAGCCATGACATTACAAACTTTTTTAGCAGGGCAACCCATATTAATGTCAATAATTTGAGCACCGTTATCAGCATTGTATTTTGCTGCTTGAGCCATCATTTCGGGATCGGCACCCGCAATTTGAACTGAACGAGGTTCGGTTTCGCCCTGGTGGTTTGCGCGACGTAGTGTTTTTTTACTGCCCCATAATAATGAGTTAGAAGTAACCATTTCAGAAACGGCAAAACCAGCGCCTAGATTTTTACATAATTGACGAAACGGACGATCGGTTACACCTGCCATGGGTGCAAGCACTAAATTATTGTTTAATTTATAAGGTCCAATTTGCATATAATTTTGTAGATAAACTGTTCAATTTTAGAAAGCCTAATCATACCTGTTCATTCGATAGACATAAAGCCATAGAATTAAAACTCGTGCATGAATACGGTTTTTTTTTGCATAGAGCTTTAATGATATTTTAATATTACCGTATCCTATTGAAATTAATAGAATTAATTTGCAGTACTGGGTTTTAAAAGTTCCTGAAAAAGGTGAAGTAGTCGTCATAAATTAATTTCAACTTAGAATAATTCTAAAATTTATGTTGTTATAAATGATTTATTGATAATATGAATTATTACTTATTCGTGATTTTATTTACAATTTATTGGAGCGTGATAATAGCGATTATTTTATAGACAAAAATTTAAATTCAAAATTAATTGCTTCTTTACCCGGGTCAACTACCTCTAATGAAACCCGAATAGGTTGTTTTGAGGGCATTAATAATAATTTATTGGACAGTTTACCCAAGTAATCACTTGGAGAAAAATACCGCTGAGCGACAGTTTTACCGCTTAAGTTCGATAATCTGACACTGAAGTTAGGGTAGGGTTGTTGAAAATTGGCATTATTTATTATGGTGGCACTGATTAATAATGCCCCTTTAGTGTTTGGGTGTACTCGGATATCACGGTTAATTAATTGAATTTTTTTAATATCGCGAGGGCCACTGTAGTCACACGTGAATGTTTTACATATTTTGGTTATGAGCGGTTTTAGTGCGGGGTATTTTTGTTGGACTTCAATACTTCGAAAAACACTAAACTGCAAAAATAAGCCAAATGACAGCACAATCATGCTTACGATCATAAACAATGTCATCTCAGTACTTCGGCTGGGTAAATCAAGCTCTTCTAATGATTCACGTAGCACCATTGGTATATCACCATTTTCTATGTGAATCTGCATTTGTGAATCATCAGCTATTTCATCATCTGTGTTATCTTTTGGTTTCGATTCTTCTTTAGGAATTAGCTTTGAATCTTTTGTAGTGGTTTTTTTCTCGTCAGTTTTTTCGGTTTTATCTTCTGTTTTATTGCTGGCTTCAGTTGTGGTTGCTTTGGTTTGTTGCTCTATCTTTGTGCTAACTTCTGATTCAACTAATTGTAATTTTGGTTTAGATTCTTGATTTTGAGTAGCGTTATCAGAGTGTTTTTCGGAAGTTGTATCAACTACGTTTAAACTGGGCTTTGGTGTTTTTTCTGTCTGTGCAGGGTTAGATTGTGCTTGGTTTCCAAGGTTGGTTTTTTGGTCTTTACGAGAACCAGAATCTGACTTCTGTTTTAGGCTTGTTACGTTTTCAGCTGGGGTTTTATTCGTAATTGATTGGTTTTTTTCTAGAGCCGCTTTCTTTAATTGAATCGCAAGTTTTAATGCCGCATCTTGTTTTAATTTTGGTTTTTCTTTTACAATCGGTTTTGATGATGCTTGAGTTGACTCATTAGTCGATTGTTCAATTGGTTCTTCGATAGGTTTTTTTGTGGTTCTAATTGGATTCGATTTAACTATTTTTTCCGCTTTGTCTGTTTCTGCTGTTTTGGACTTTGTCTCTTGTGTTGTTTCTTTAGGGGTCTTTTTTGGTGCTATGGTAAATACATCAGAGTCACCTGTTAGTGACATTGTTGTTGGTTTAATTGGTGATTCTTGGTTCTTTGATTTCTCGTGTGTTGCAAAAGTTGAGCTTAAAGTCGTAGTTTCTGAGCTTGTCGATGACGGTTGCTTAACGATATTGTCTGAATCTGACTGTGTGTTGTTGTCGGTTTCATCTTTCCGTTTTGGTAGTTGTATTTTATTGACTACTTTAGTCGTTATTTTTTTTGAAATTGAATTAAATGCATTTTTAAATTCAATTACATTTTGTGAAATAAAGCTGCTCGCTTTTGATGATGATGATTCTTTTTCTGGAACGGGTTTTACTACCGTTGCTTTATGAGGTTGCAGCGTTTTTGATTTAAATGTTGCCGGCTTGCTGACACTTGCTGTATTTTCTTTTTTTGCTTCTTGTGTTGATGTATCGTTGAAAATAGAGTCAAAGTTAATATTAGTTGTATTGCCTCGTTCTAGTGCATCGGCTTTCGATGTTGGTTTTTTATGTTGATTCGTTTGTTTGGGGGGTGTAGTTAAATCAAATTTTTCACGGGCGCTGTTCGAGGTAAAACCATGACTTAGAAAGTCAAAGCTATCGGGCTCATTATGGCTTGCGCTAGTATTAGTTACGGCTTGTTTTTTTGTAACGGTTTTTTCTACGATGTTCTTTTCTTCAGGTGCCGTTGCTGTTATAGGTGTTTGGGATTCCACCGATGGTTCGGCTGTAACTTTTTTTAGGTCTTTTTTACTTTTAATGACATGTTCTTTGGCGTTGAATATACCTTTACAACTGCCACAGCGGACCAATCCCTTAGCAGCAGAAATGTGTTTTTTGCTGACTTTGAAAATGGTTTCACATTGTGGGCATCGTGTTAACATTGTATTGAATATTTAGCCTAAACGTCTTGATTAAAATAGGGGCTTATTGTGCCATAAATCAACGCTTTGTACCTGTTAAGCAAACCCATTCTTGTTGCTGGTTGGCAATTTCCAATTTCAAGTAGGGTGTGTATGCAGCTATCAACATTTTAGCTTGATTTTCTAATATTCCGGATATTACTAACTGTCCGTTGTCGAGCAGTAACTCATTGAATCTTGGTGCAAGTTCGATTAAGGGTTGGGCTAAAATATTTGCAATAAGCAGCTCTACCTTGTTACTTGGTACCTGATCCGGGTAAAAAGTTCTAATTTTCGATTCGGTATTATTCTTTTGAGCATTTTGATTGGTTGCAATTAATGCTTGTGGATCGTTGTCAACCGCAGTGACAGATTTAGCCCCGAGACAGGCAGCAGTGACGGCCAAAATCCCGGAACCGCAGCCATAATCAATGACTGAATCCGGTATTGTATGTGTGCCTAACCATGTCATGCACATTGCAGTGGTTGGATGTGTTCCAGTGCCAAATGCCAGTCCGGGATCGAGCATAATATTCGTGGCTGTATTATCTGGAACTTGGCTCCAACTTGGACATAGCCATAACGCATCTGCAAATTGAATGGGTATGAAATCATCCATCCACGCACGAACCCAATCCTTGTCTTCTAATTGCTCAAGTCGGTATTGTGCTGTTATGTTTTGTTCAGTTTGGGCTTTTGATTTGATGGAATTGATTATTTCATCAATATTGGTATTTGCATCAAATAAACCGATTATCTGAGTAGATGACCATAGTGGCGTGGTGCCAAGAGCCGGTTCAAATATCTCTTGATCGGCACCATCTTGTAACGTGACAGCCGCAGCACCATGCTCAATTAGTTCATCAGAAAAATAATCGGCATTTTGTTCATCGCTGTCAATTTTAAGTTGTAACCAAGGCATAATATTTCAGTTTCAATTTAGCTTGATTATAAATAGATATCACTCTATATAAAAAATCATAGTTAAAAATTAAGCATGATGCTTACCTATATTCATAGAAAAGATTTTTAAAATTATCAAATGGTTACCGCAATACGCTATAAAAACCTTTTTAAATGTTAACAAATTGCTATCGCAATACTATATAAAAATCTTTTCAAATGTTAACAAATTGCTATCGCAATTTGCTAATTAGCATCAGACTCCAGGATTTTTTCTAAATAATGGATATTGGTGCCGCCACTTTGGAAAGCGGTATCCTTAATTAGACGTTGTTGTAACGCAATATTAGTATGAATACCGTCTATTACCATTTCGCTTAAAGCATTACTCATTCGGTTTAAAGCTGATTGACGGTTATTACCAAAAGTAATTAATTTGCCGATCATTGAGTCGTAATATGGTGGTATTTTATAGCCGCTATAAATATGAGTATCAACTCGAACACCTGGGCCACCTGGAGGATGGTAGGTAGTGATTGTTCCAGGTGAAGGCATAAACGTTTCTGAATGTTCTGCATTGATACGACACTCAACCGCATGACCTCGAAATTCAATATCATTCTGTGCCATGGATAATGGGTTACCGGCTGCCACGAGAATTTGTTCTCGAACAATATCAATACTGGTAATAATTTCAGTTACTGGATGTTCAACTTGAACCCGAGTATTCATTTCAATAAAATAAAATTCGCCGTCTTGAAATAAAAATTCAAACGTACCCGCACCATGATAATCAAATTCACGACATGCTTCAGCACAACGTTCACCAATTTTATTACGCATTTTCTCGCTAATTCCAGGTGCTGGTGCTTCTTCTATCACTTTTTGATGTCGGCGTTGCATTGAGCAGTCGCGCTCACCAAGGTGCACTGCATTTCCATGTTTGTCCGAGAGAACTTGAAATTCAATATGACGCGGGTTATCCAAGTATTTTTCCATGTAAACAACATCATTATTAAATGTAGCTGCTGCTTCAGCCTTGGTTAATTCAATGGATTTTAACAAGGCAGGTTCACTATGAACCACGCGCATACCGCGTCCACCACCACCACCTGAGGCTTTAATAATAATTGGGTAGCCAATTCGACGTGCAATTTCTAAATTGGTATCACCATCAGTACCTAACGGACCATCGGAACCTGGAACGCAGGGCACACCTGCTGCTTTCATGGCTTTAATAGCAGCAACTTTGTCACCCATGATGCGAATTGTTTCAGCTTTTGGTCCTATAAAGGTAAAGCCGCATTGCTCGACGCGTTCAGCAAAATCAGCATTTTCTGATAAAAATCCATAACCGGGGTGGATTGCTTCGGCATCTGAAACTTCAGCGGCGCTTAGCACAGCAGGAATACTCAGATAACTTTCTAAAGATGAAGCGGGTCCGATACAGACTGATTCATCAGCAAGTCGAACGTGTTTTTGATCGCGATCAGCATCGGAATGAATGGCAACGGTTTTTATACCGAGTTCTCTACAAGCACGAGTAATTCGTAATGCAATTTCACCACGGTTGGCAATTAATATTTTGTTAAACATAATTTATTATTCAGTTTCTTTGGGTCAGGTTTTAATTAGTACAGTGACTAATTAACACCGGAGATAAATTATTTTGAAATTTACTATTTAATAGTTAGTAAAATGTATTTAAAATTTTACTAACTAATATTTCACGGTTAATAAAATTTATTTAAAATTTTACTAACTAATATTTCACGGTTAATAAAATTTATTTAAAATTTTACTATTCAATAATAAATAACGGTTGATCGTATTCGACGGGTTGGCCATTTTCCGCGAGGACGGCTTTTATTGTACCGGCTTTGTCAGACTCAATTTGGTTGAGTAATTTCATGGCTTCGATAATGCATAAGGTATCACCGATAGCAACTTGTTGGCCCACTTCAACAAATGAAGACGAACCAGGAGAAGATGAACGATAAAAAGTACCAACCATTGGGGCTTTAACGGTATGACCGCTTACTTCGTTTGATGCAACTTCTGGCGCTGCAGCGCTTGCTGTCGCAGGGGCAACCGGCGCAGCAATTGCAGGAGCAGCGAATTGAACTGGCGCAACTGCGTGAGCAGAATTACGACTAATTCTAACAGACTCTTCACCTTCGTGAATTTCAATTTCGGCGATATCCGATTCTTCTAATAATTCGATGAGTTTTTTTACTTTTCTAATGTCCATTTTTCATGACCTAATTTTTGTTGTGTATGTTAATTATTTCTGTAACTGGTTTGTTGCTGCTTGTAGTGCTAATTCATAACCTATTGCACCGAGTCCAGAAATCACGCCTTGCGCCAAATCTGACAAGTAGGAATGCTGTCGAAATGCTTCACGAGCATGGACATTGGATAAGTGAATCTCGATGAATGGTATCGCAACAGCACTTAATGCATCACGCAGTGCAATACTGGTGTGGGTAAATGCTGCTGGGTTAATAATGATAAAGTCAATTTTTTCAATTTGTGCAGCATGAATACGTTCTATTAATTCATGTTCTGCATTGCTTTGGAAGTGAAGTAGTTCATTGCCATTATTTCTTGCTTGTTTTTGTAAGCGAGTATTGATGTCATCTAAACTATCGGCACCATAATGCTCAGGCTCACGTGTGCCAAGTAAGTTTAGGTTAGGACCATGAATAATGAGTAATGTTGACATGTGTCTATTATAAACGAATTAAGTTTACAGTAAACATGTTTAACGAATTTAGCGGCATGATTATGTCAATTAGAGACATATTATTTTGTCTAATTTGGGCAAAGTTTGGCTCAAAAATACGAAAAAGTCCAGTTTTTAGAATTTAGTGACTTATAGCAGCAATTACTTACATTTTATTGGAATAGCTATGTCTAGCCAAAATGCATTTTATCGTTTATGCATGGCTTGCTTGAAGTCATGGCTAATTGCCGCTGCAACTGTTCTGTTAGGAGTCGCTGTATTGTCGGTGGTTATAATAGCGGTTTGATTAAGGATTCAACTTGTTGATAGCTAATCTCACCTGGGTGTTGTTCGACAATTTTGCCATGTCTATCGATAATAACGCTGAATGGTAAAATGCCAAGTCGATTACCGTAGGCCTGTGATAATTCGATTCCTTGTTGTTCGGCAAGCAGTATTGGATATTGTAAGTCCAACGGATCGACAAAATCGGTTACTGCATCAAGTGAATCAATTGCGATACCAATAACGACAAAGCCTTTATCTTTATAGTCTGTATTTAGTTTATCTAAGGTAGGCACTTCTCTAACACACGGTGGACACCAGGTTGCCCAAAAATTAACGAGGATGACTTTGCCATCCCATTCAGAGTCTGAGTGGCGTTTTTTTTCT